>PNNR01000045.1 GCA_013824375.1 Clostridiales bacterium | reverse complement strand
CATTGGAGGGAATTTCCGTGTCTCTACTTCAGGTAAAAGGGCTTGGAAAAGTCTATAACACCAAACTCGGCATGCGGCAGTGCGTAGCGCTCAAGAGCGTGAATTTTGAGGTCATCGAGGGTGAGTTTGTCGCCATCATGGGCGCCAGCGGCAGCGGTAAGACCACGCTGTTAAACATCCTCGCGTCGCTGGACAAACCCACGACGGGCGATGTGCTGCTCGATGGCACGAGCTTTTCCTCGATCGCCGACCGCGATCTTTCCGAGTTTCGCAGAAAGCATCTCGGGTTCGTGTTTCAGGATTTCAACCTTTTAGACACCTTCTCGATCAAGGACAACATCCTGCTTCCGCTCGTGCTGATGCAGACGCCCGTGCGCGAGATGGAGGAGCGAATCCTACCGATCGCGCGGCAGCTCGGCATCACGCAGCTGCTGAGCAAGTATCCCTTTGAGGTGTCCGGCGGCGAAAAGCAGCGCGCGGCGATTGCGCGCGCGGTGATCACCGACCCGCGTATCCTGCTCGCGGATGAACCCACGGGCGCGCTCGACAGCAAAGCCTCGGCAAGCCTGCTAAGTCAGCTCACCGACCTGCACCAGATCGGCAAGACCATCGTCATGGTCACGCACAGCGCGATGGCGGCGAGCTATGCCTCCCGTGTGCTCTTTATCTCCGACGGTGCGCTGTTTTCGCAGCTCTACCGCGGAGACGAGAACAACCGCGCGTTCTTTGACCGGATCGTCGCAACCCTTTCGATCCTGGGGGGTGGCGACATTGCGTGAACATCTTAACTTCCGTTGCCTTTCAGTTGTGGAGGGTAAGCGGTATGCGTAAATTCTTTTATTTCAAGCTCGCGCTGAGCAATGTGCGGCGCAATAAACTCACGTATCTGCCTTACCTGATCGCAACCGCGGTCATGAGCGGCGTGTTTCTTCTGATCGCTGGACTGCTCTTTTCCAAAGGGCTGACCAACACGCCGAGCGGCGCCACCGCGCGGATGCTGTTCGCATTCGGGCTCGTGGTCTACGCGCTGTTTACCTTCTTCTTTATGCTCTACATCAACAACTTTTTGATCAAGCGCAGGAAGAAGGAATTCGGCCTCTACGGCATCCTGGGCTTAGACAAACGCCATGTCGGGCGCGTGCTCGTCTGGGAAAACACGTTCGTCATCGGCGGGGGACTGGCCGTTGGTACGGTGATCGCGCTCGTGTTCGGCAGACTCCTGTTCCTGCTTTTGATGAAGCTCATCCACGCGATCCCGGGCAGCACGTTCTCGATTCCGTTTATCGCATACGGACTGATGATCGCGCTGTTCTTCCTGATCTTTCTCGTCACGTCGGTTGCAAACGTCATCCGCGTGCACACCGCAAGCCCGATTTCGCTGCTTTCCAGCGAGAAGAGCGGTGAGAAGGACAAAAAAGGACTGCTGCCGCTGGCGATTCTGGGTATGATCCTACTCGGCGGCGCATACTACTACGCGTGGACGACCGAGGTTCCCGGCATCGCGCTCGGCATCTTCTTCCCGCTGGCGATTGCGGTCATTATTGCAACCTACCTGCTCTTTCTTTGCGGAAGCATTGTGGTGCTCCGGCTGCTCCGGATGAAGAAAAGCCTCTATTATCAGCCGGATCACTTTGTGACCATCTCCGGCATGTTCCACCGCATGCGGATGAACGCGCGGGGGCTTGCCACCATCTGTATCCTCTCTACCATGCTCGTGGTCACCGTTTCCGGCACGCTCTCGCTCTATCTTGGCAGAGAAGAAATGACGCGCGGTATGTATCCCTTCGACGCACAGGCCTATGTGCCGGAAAGCGCGACTGTGCAGCAGATTGTGGACTATGACACGACGCTGAACCGAGTCGCGGCGGAGAACAACGTGACCCTCTCCGCCGATAAGACAAAGCTCATCACCGAGTTGCCGGAGGGCGAGGAATTTCGCCGCAACAACTTCGTTTGGGAGGACAGCAAGTTTGTCGAGGTGCCGACGCTGATCTTCTATGACGATAACTTCCGCATGGATATCGAAGGAAAGACCGAGGACTGCCTCAAGTTCGTGCAGGCGGTGCGGGATCAGTACAGCAACTCGTTTGGCGAAACGCCGAATCTGATCGTGTCGGATTTCTACTCCGCGATGGAGGACGGCTACGGACTCTACGGCGGACTCCTGTTCCTCGGCGCGTTCTTCGCGGTGCTGTTCCTTTCGGTGGCGGTGCTGATCCTCTGCTTCAAGCAGGTGACCGAGGGATATGAGGACAAGGAGCGATTCGAGATTCTGCAAAAAGTCGGTATGGACGACCACCAGGTGAAAAAGACCATCAATTCGCAGGTGCTCTGGGTGTTCTTCCTGCCGCTCGCGGCAACCGCGCTGCACATGCTCTTTGCTTCCAAACTCATGGCGTGGATGCTTAAGACTTTCATGCTCTATGACTGGGGACTGGTGCTGACGTGCATAGGCGGCACGCTGGTTGCGTTCACGCTTCTATACTTCATCATCTACCGCGTGACCGCGCAGACGTACTATCGCATCGTACGGCGATAAACAAAGCAAGGAAGAGAGAGGAGGTTCGCCTCCTCTTTTTCTGTGCAGTTGTCACGAATTACTCACGTATTATTGATTGTATGCAAGCGGGTATTCCGCTATAATTTGAGCAAGAAGTAAAAACAGAATACAGACAGAAAGAGAACACATGGAGCAAAATAAAGACGGAAGTCCAAACATTGAAACGAAACGGCGCGTCGTCACCGCGCTCAAAGAGCTCGGCAGCGCGGCGCTGGGATTCGGCAAAGCGCAGCTGATCCTCTTCGGGGTCAACTTCGTTGTCGTCACCATCGGTATGATCGTCGCTGGCCTCGGCTGGTGGTCCCCGCTGATCGCGCTGGCAATCAGCCTTCTTGACCTCGTGCCGGTCATCGGCAGCGGCATCGTATTCGTGCCGTGGGCGATCATCGCGCTGATCGCGAAAAACCCGTATATGGCGATTTGCGTGGGAGCCACCTATATCGCGATGGTGGTGCTGCGAATGATTCTCGATCCCATCATCACGGGCAAGAGCATCGGCGTTTCCCCGTGGATTACGCTGCTGGCTTCGGTCGGCGGGCTGATCATCTTCGGCGGCGCGGGCATGATACTTGGCCCCGTCATCGCGGCGGTGGCAAGCGTCATCTACCGCGTGTTCTTTAAAAAGAAGACGCAGAGCGGCGCGCAGACAACCGCGCCGGGCACAAACAAGACCGAATAAACGCGATCCACTGTCGCGTAAATCATAGAAATAGTGATTGGAGGATTACATCATATGTTGAATTTTCTGGGTTGGTTACTCATCGGCGCACTCATCGGCTGGGTCGCAAGCAAGATCATGCGCGGCAAAGGCGGCTTATTCCGCAACATCATCGTCGGCATCGCGGGAGCTGTGGTCGGCGGCTGGCTCGCGGACTACGCGGGCATCGGCTCCGGCAATGCATGGTCGATCGGCGGGTTTTTCATCGCGGTCGGCGGCGCGTGTATCCTGATTCTCATCAGCCGTCTGATCGTCGGCAGAGGATAACTTGCATTTCTTTTGATAGAGAAGAACAGCAACTTGGCAAAAAACAGAGCTGCCCGCAAAGGCAGCTCTGTTTTTTGATTATCCTTTACTCGACCCCGACCACATCGTCGTCGAGCACGACCGCGACGAGCATATTGCCCTTGCCGGCGCGCGGTTCGATGCGTACCTCGCCCGTTTTAATCTGCGTCTTCCCGCCGTGGCGTTGGAGCAGTGTCAGCGTCTTCTGCTCGGTGAGCACCGCGACCACCGCGATGCAGGTGCCGTTGGAACCGTTCTTCTTGAGGTCGAAGGTCTTTAAGCCTTTGCCGTTTCTGCCCTGCAGGTCGTAGTCAAACATCGGAGAACGCTTGCCGAATCCCTTGTCGGTGATGGTCAGCACTTCCGCTTCCTCCGGCACGAGCGAGGCGAAGATCACCTCGTCGCCCTTGTCGAGCTTGACGCACTTCACGCCGCCGGAGACTCGGCCCATCGAGGGATCGTGTCCGCCGCAAAGCGGATGCTCATTCCGAGTTTGGTGACCATGAGCAGCGACATGGGCTCGTATTTCTCGATGCCGAGCACACGGTCTTTGCCCCTGAGCGCTACCGCTGCCGTGCGTTTCACACGGATGCGGTAGTCGGAGCACGGCGTGCGCTTGACGTTGCCGTCGCGCAGATAGAAGAGGTAGTCGCCGTCCTCGTCGTCGGGGAACAGCGCGATGATCTTTTCGTTTTTCTCAAACGGCAGCAGCGACGCGAGGTTTGCGGCTCTCGTGGTGGCGCGCGTTTCCGGCAGTTCTTCCACCGCGAGCGACAGCAGCGCGCCCTGATCGGTAAACAGGCGGATGCGTTGGTTGGAGCGCGTTTCGAGCACAAACAGCGGCTTGTCTTCCGAAATCGCCGCGAGGGAGAACGCCTTGGTCGGCATACGGCGTACCTTCAGCCCTTCGCAGACGCATACGGTGACGTCCTCCACGATGGCGAGGTCTTCCGTCTCATCAATCGGAGTTTCGTCGCTGGAAACAAACGTCGTTCTGCGGGAGACCGCGAGCTGTTCGCGAATCTCGGTGAGCTCTTTTTTGATCAGTGCGAGGAGCTTCTTCTCGCTCGCAAGGATGCTGCGGAGTTCTTCGATCAGGCGCACCACCTCGGCGTATTCGCGCTTGATGGTGATGAGCTCCATGTTGGTCAGGCGCTGCAACCGCAGATCAAGGATCGCCTGCGCCTGCACCTCGGAGAGAGAGAAGGTCTTCATCAGCCCTTCGCGCGCTTCCTTGGGCGATTTGCTCGCGCGGATGAGTGCAATGACCGCGTCCAGGTTGTCTACCGCGATCATGAGTCCCGCCAATATATGCTCGCGACGCAGCGCCGCGTCCAGCTCAAACTGCGTGCGGCGCGTGACCACATCCCGCTGATGGCGGATGTAGTGCGCGATGATCTGCTTGAGGTTAAGCTGCTGCGGCTTGCCGCCCGCGATGGCGACCATGTTGACGCCGAACGTCATCTGCAGGTCGGAATACTTGAACAAATACTGGAGAATGCGCTCCGGGTCGCCGTCCTTCTTGACCTCGATGACGGCGCGCATACCCGTGCGGTCGCTCTCGTCGCGGATATCCGCAATGCCGGAGAACATCGCCTTCTTCTCCTGGCTGACGGCGAGAATTTTTTCAAGCATGTTCGCCTTGTTGACCTGAAACGGCAGTTCGGTGATGACGATGAACGTCTTGCCGTTCTTCTGCTCTTCAAAATGCGTCTTGGCGCGCATGTAGATCTTGCCGCGGCCGGTGCGGTAAGCCTGCTCCACCTCGGAAGATTCGAGCAGAAAACCGCCGGTGGGGAAGTCCGGCGCGGGGATGATGTGCATGAGTTCTTCGAGTGTGATGCGAGGGTTCTCCATCACCGCGATGACGGCGTTGATCGCCTCCACGGGGTTATGCGGCGGGATATTGGTGGCAAGACCCACCGCGATGCCGCTGGCTCCGTTGACGAGCAGATTGGGGAAACGGCCGGGCAATAAATCCGGCTCTTTGAGCGTATCATCAAAGTTAAACGAAAAACTGACGGTATCTTTCTCGATGTCGCGCAGCAGCTGCATGGCGGCCTCGGTCATGCGCGCCTCGGTATAGCGCATCGCAGCCGCGCTGTCTCCGTCCACGCTGCCGAAGTTGCCGTGCCCGTCCACAAGCTGGACGCACATGTTGTACGGCTGCGCCATGCGCACCATCGCGTCATAGACGGAAGTGTCTCCATGCGGATGGTATTTACCCAGGCAGTCGCCGACGATACGCGCGCTCTTGCGGTGCGGCTTGTCGGGTGTGAGACTCAGCTCCAGCATGGTATAGAGTATGCGCCGCTGCACGGGCTTGAGGCCGTCCTCTACGCGCGGGAGCGCGCGCTCGAGGATGACGTGCTCGGCATAGGGCATCATGGATTGGTGCATGACCTCGTCCATGGTGCGCTGGATGATCTTCTCGAGTTTGAGTTGAATGGGTTCTTTCGGCATATGATGTATTCCTTTATCGTCGCTCGAATCGTTCGTTTGCGTCACTGCGAAACAATCAGTCTTTCAGCTTCTCAAACATCTCGCTGTTGTTCTTGTTAAAGTCCGCGTTTTCGAATATATATCCTTGCGGGACTGCACCTTGTCGCCCATGAGCACGGTGACGAGGTGCTCCACGTCCGCCGCGTCCTCGATGGTTACGCGAATCAGCGCGCGCCCTTCGGGGTTCATGGTCGTCTCCCAGAGCTGCTCCGGGTTCATTTCGCCAAGGCCTTTGTAGCGTTGGATGGTGTAGCCCTTGCCGAGTGACTTTGTCGCCGCGCGCAGCTCCTCGTCGTCATAGCAGTAGATGCGCTTGCTGTCCCGCTGCACCTTGTAGAGCGGGGAAAGACCGATATACACATGTCCTTCGGTGACCAGTTCCTTCATATAACGATAGAAGAACGTCAGCAGGATTGCGCGGATGTGCGCGCCGTCCTGATCCGCGTCCGAGAGGATGATGATCTTGTCGTATTTGAGCGAGGAGATATCGAAATCCTCGCCGATGCCGGTGCCGACCGCGGTGATGATCGAGCGGAACTCCTCGTTTTGCAGCACCTGATCGATGCGCTTCTTTTCGACGTTCAGCGGCTTGCCGCGCAGCGGCAGAATCGCCTGAAACTTCCGGTCGCGTCCCTGCTTGGCGGAGCCGCCCGCGCTGTCGCCTTCGACGATGAACAGCTCGTTCCTGCTATAATCTTTGCCGGAACAGCTGGAGAGCTTGCCGACCAACGGTGCGTTCTCGAGTTTGTTCTTCTCGCGTGCGGTGGCCTTTGCCTTGCGCGCGGCTTCGCGCACTTTTGCGGCTTTGACCGCTTTTTCCGCGATGATGGTCGCGACTTCGCCGTGCTTGAGATCCTCTAAGTACGGCACGAGCTGCTCCATCACGACGCTCTCGACCGCGGGACGCGCTTCGGTATTGCCGAGCTTGGTCTTGGTCTGTCCCTCAAACTGAATCGTGCGCATCTTGAGCGAGAGCACGGCGGTGATTCCCTCACGGAAATCTTCGCCGGTGAGGGGCGCGTCTTTGTCCTTGAGATAGCCCATCTTGCGGCAGTAGTCGTTGAACACCTTGGTCAGCGCGGCTTTCAGGCCGGTTTCGTGCGTGCCGCCTTCGGTGGTGGGAATATTATTGACATAGGAGAAGATGTTGTCCGCATACCCGTCGTTGTGCTGCAGCGCAACCTCGACGACGATGCCGCCGGAGGTGCCGATGAAATGGATCGGCGGATCGTAGAGCGGCGTTTTGTCCGCGTTGAGATAACTGACGAAGTCGCTTAAGCCGCCGTTGAACTGGTACTCGACCTTTTTCTGATGGTTGACATGTTCGTCGGCGAGGATCATCTTCGTGCCGCGGTTGAGATACGCGAGCTCGCGGATGCGCTTTGAGATGACATCGTAGCTCATCTCGATGGTTTCAAACACACGCGCATCGGGGAAGAAGGTCACGCTGGTGCCCTGCCGGCGGGTGCGGCCGACCTCTTCCAGCGGGGCGACGGCCTTACCGGAGATGATCTTCCCCGTGGCGTCCTCTTCGCTGGTGAAGCGCATTTTGTAAAGCCTGCCATCGGTCGCAACCTCGACCTCGACCCACTCGGAAAGCGCGTTGACGACCGATGCGCCGACGCCGTGGAGTCCGCCGGAATAACCGTAGGAATCGTTGCCGAATTTACCGCCCGCGTGCAGCTGGGTGAAGACGACCTCCACGCCGGAGACACCCATCTTCTCGTGAATCTGCACGGGAATGCCGCGGCCGTTGTCCACGACCGTGACGGAGTTGTCCTTGTGCAGCGTGACGGCGATCTCGTTGGCATAGCCGTTCGCCGCCTCGTCGATGGAGTTATCGATGATTTCCCAGAGAAGGTGGTGCAGACCACGTTGACCCGTCGAGCCGATGTACATGCCCGGGCGCATGCGGACTGCGTCCAATCCTTCCATGATTTTAATTTTGTCTACTGTGTAATCCGATGCCATAGAGACTCCTGTTCTGATAGAAAAATGATTCGAACTTTTACAAGGCGAGAGGAGGGAAGAGCGCTTTGTTGCCTCCGGACGCAAAGAACCCCGGCAAAAACGAAGAAAACCGCCTTTTAACGCGGGTTTTGCCGGTAGAATCCGATGAAAAGCACCATATCTGGCACGAAGATAAACTCAGTATACCACAGTTTGTGTCGGGAAAAAACCCCGCTACGGATACGAACAATGGGTTTTAAAGCAAACAAACGTTTATTTTCAAAAAATTCAAAAAAAGTTGGTAAAAAATACATGAAAGTGGTGACAAATGGGGGATAGTGGTGTATACTCACAGTGAGATTGGGGAACTCTATCCTTATGATGACCCCGAAGCTCACGAAGAGGAGGAGCGCGCGTGCTGATCGGTTCATTCGAACATATGCTGGACGCAAAAGGGCGCGTCTTCATCCCTGCGAAATGGCGGGAGAGTGTCGGCGACACGCTCGTCATCACGTTGGGCTTGCTCGAATCCACCAGCGCGGTCTGCCTTTCCGGCATGTCATTAGAAGAATGGGAACGCTTTTCCCAAAAACTCTCCGCACTGCCCGTGACCGATGTCAAAGGCCAGGCAATCCGCAGAAAGATTTACTCTATGGCAGCAGCCTGCGAAATCGACAAGCAGGGGCGTATTCTGATTCCCGCACAGCTTCGGGATCTTGCGGGGCTCGGCAAAGACGCGACACTCATCGGCGTCGGCGAGCGAGTAGAGATTTGGAATCCCGAAACCCTCACGGCCTACAACGCGGCCTGCGAGGAAAACTATGGCGATGCGCTTGCGCATCTGGCGGCGCTCGGCATATGAGCGGGCAATTTTCGCACATTCCGGTGCTGCTGGATGAAACGCTGGAGCATCTTGCTCCGGAGCGAGGCGGCATCTTTATCGACGGAACGCTCGGCGGCGGTGGCCATGCCGAGGCGGTTCTCTCCCGCTTGCCGGAGACGGGCAAGCTCTTTGGAATTGACAGGGACTGGGAAGCCGTGCGCGCGGCGGGGGAACGGCTCGCTGCGTTCGGCAGCCGATTTACCGCGCTGCACGGCAACTTTTTTGATATGAAGACGCTGCTTTCCGGCGTCGGCGTGCACGAAGTCAACGGGATTCTCCTCGACCTCGGCGTATCCTCGCACCAGCTGGATACCCAGGAACGCGGGTTTTCCTATAAGACGGATGCGCCGCTGGACATGCGCATGGATCAGGGCGCGACTCTTTCCGCGCGGGATGTGGTCAACACCTATCCCGAGGCGGAGCTCACGCGCATCTTCTTTGCCTACGGTGAGGAGCGCTTCAGCCGCAGAATTGCGGAGCGAATTTGTAGCTTTCGTGAACAATCTCCGATCGAAACCACCCTTCAGCTGGCGCAGATCGTGCGCGACGCCATCCCCGGAAAGTTCCGAAATGAGCCGCAACACCCAGCGCGCCGCACTTTTCAGGCGCTTCGGATCGAGGTAAACAGCGAATTGAGCGGACTTGACCGCGCGGTGGAGGATGCCTGCGATCTGTTGCAAAAAGGCGGAAGACTGTGTATAATTACATTTCATTCACTGGAGGATCGGATCGTCAAGCAGGCATTCCGTCGTTTTGAGAATCCCTGCACGTGTCCGCCTTCCGCGCCGATCTGCATCTGCGGCAAGGAACCGAAGGCAAAGATCCTCACCAAGAAACCGCTGACCGCCTCTGCCGAAGAGGAAGCGAAAAACTCCCGCTCGACCAGTGCGAAACTCCGCTGCATCGAAAAGATCTAGCGAAGAAGAAGCGCCCGGGCAGTTGGAACGCGCCGGTGAGCGGAATTTTCGCTTGATTGGAAGGGAATTGTTCATTGGATATCCGCTTCGAAGGAGACCAAAAAAAGGGCCGCTCACCAACAACGAGGCTCTATATGCCGAAAGAAGTGCTTGAGGAAAGCGAATCGCGCGCATCGCGGACACGTTCCGGCGCGAGACACACCAAAGAACCAGGCGTACGGGTCAACCAACCGGAAAAGACATCGCTCGGACGTGTTGGTTTGATCATCAGCGGCTTTATCTTTGCAGGAATGGTGCTCTTTACGCTCTCCGGTTATGAGCGTATTTCGCGCGCATACGCGGACATCAACGCGCTTAACAACGAGATCAAGCTGACCGACCTCCGCATCAACGAGCTGGAGGTTCAGATTGAGTGTGCAGTAACCATTCAAGATGCGCAGAAGATTGCAGAAGCGTATGGCATGCAGTATCCCGAGAAGGATCAGTATGTGCGCATCGGCGACCGGCTGCCATTTGACAACAGTTTGCCGTCGCCCGCGGGCTACGTGGAAACCACTCCGATACCGGAAACAACACCGGTACCGACAACGACTGAGCCAGGCACTACGGGCGGGGGGGAACAGCCGCCTGCAGGCGGTTGATCTCACGAAAGGACGATTGACCAATGGCGAAAACAGCGGCCCCCGCGCCGAAGATTAAACGAAAACTTGTTCTGCTGATGGTATTCTCCGGCTTGCTTATGCTATTGCTGGCGCTTCGCCTGATGCAGGTTATGATCATTCAGGGACCCGAACTCAAGGCAAAGGCGGAAGTGCAGTGGACGCGCCGCCAGAATCTTGTCGCTCAGCGTGGCAAGATTACAGACCGCAACGGGCTCGTGCTCGCGCAGAGCGGAACCGCATACCGCGTACTCGCGAACCCGCCCGCCATCGCGGCGGACGACCGCGTTCGCGTCGCGACCGAGGTTTCGGAAGTGCTCGGCCTCAACTACGACTATGTGCTGGAGCGCATCTCGGACCCGAAGCGCTTGCAGGTACAGCTCAAGCGGCAGGTGGAGAGTTCCGTTATCGACCAGCTGGAAGCGCTGCAACTGGGTAATGGGATTTCATATACCACGGACATGAAGCGCTATTTCCCCTTCGGCCAGCTGTTTACGCAGCTCATCGGCTTTACCGGCATCGAGACGGAAGGGCAAACGGGGTTGGAGGCGGAATACAACACCTATCTTGCGGGCACGCCGGGACGGCTTGTCATCGAGGTGGATCGAAAGAACAACCCGCTTTCTTACGGCGAAGAAGATTACCTCGCGCCGGTGGAAGGCTATAACATGAAGCTCACAGCGGATTCTGTTACGCAGAGTTATCTGGAGAAATATCTCAAGCAGTGCTACGAGATCAACCGCGCGGCCAGCGTATCCGGCCTCATCATGGACCCGAACACAGGCGAAGTGCTGGCGATTTCGACATATCCATCGTTTGACCTGAACGCCCCGCCCCGTGATATGGTTACGGAACTGATGTCGATGTCCCGCGCGCGCATCGTGACGGATACCTACGAAGCAGGATCGATGTTTGACGCGATCACCACAGCAGCCGGCGTAGACGCAGGCGCAGCGACTCTGTCGAGCCAATATGATTGCGAAGGGTTCAAGATTTTCCGTCTGGAAAAGATCGCCTGTTGGGATACCGCGGGTCATAAAACGCAGACGCTTTCCGAGGCGCTCGGCAATGCCTGTAATCTTTCGATGGCGGATATTGCGTTAGCGACCGGCATCAATAAATTTTACGACTACATCTACAAATTTGGCTTCGGCACAGAGACTAACGTCGGGATTCCCAGCGAGGATACGGGCGAGGTCATCCACAGAAAGTATATCCGCGAGAGCGACCTTTCGCGCATCGCCTTTGGCGAGAACATCACAACGACCGGGATTCAGATGGCAAACGCGTTTTGCGCGGTCATCAACGGCGGCACACTGATGCAACCCTATGTTGTGGATAACATCACGTCAACGGATGGCACGATTGTATTAAAGAACGAGCCGACGATTCTGCGCCGTGTGATCAGCTCCAGCGCTTCTGCGACAATGCGCGGATTGCTGGAATCGGTCGCAACAAAGGGCAAAGGCAATAACGCGCAGGTGCTTAACTATACCGTCGGCGGTATCAGCGGCGTTTCTCGCAAGTTTGAAGAGGACGGCGTTACGCCCTCCCGCATGCGAGCGGTTGCCTCCTACATCGGGTTTTTGTCGACAAACGACAGTCCGCAGCTCGTTTGCATGATCATGATCGACGAGCCGCAGGTGCCTTATATGGAGGCGAGCAGCATCGCGGGCTATTGGGTCGGCAAAATATTCTCAGATCTGGTGCAGTATTACGGCATGTTGCCCGATGACAACACAAGAACCGACATCGTGCCGGACGTGACCAACATGACCGCAAGGGATGCTGTCTATACGTTGCAGCAGGCGGGTTTTCAAGCGTACAACGTGCGAAGCGAGGATGCTGCCACCGTTGTGATGCAGTTCCCCGCCGGCAATACCAAAGCTCCTGCCGGATCCATCGTAATTCTCTACACGAGCTTGACGACGTTTACCGACGACGAGCTGTATAAAGAACAGGTTCTGGTGCCAAACCTCGTCGGTAGGCGCAGACAGGATGCGTTTGACAAACTTGCAGCGCTTGGATTGGTGCTGGCATTTGACAAGACACAGTGTACCGGCGTCATAGATACGCAGTCCATCGCAGAAGGCACACCGGTTGATCCGGGAACGGTGATCTACGTCACATTCCCGGCGCCGATACCATCGGAGTCACCGGAGGCTTCCACCACGCCGGCGGCACCGACGCCGCTGCCGTAAAGGCCGCGCGATTCTCGCGAACGTTTTTAAAGCGCTTCCGCGTGAAAACGGATGCGATCGATACAATATCAACTTGATTGAGCGCGGCAAACCGCGCGACGGGAGGTTATGACATGCTGCTTTCGGAACTGTCAATGGCAACCGGCCTACGCTATGAAGGCGATGACACGGATATCGTCTCAATTGAATATGACTCCAGAAGGGTTAAGAAAGGCAGTTTGTTCTGCTGTATCGTGGGCAGTCTGTTTGACGGGCATACGTTTGCCGAAGGGGCGATCGCAAACGGCGCTACGGCGCTGCTCGTTGAACGGGAACTTCCGTTTGCTGTGCCGCAGCTCGTCGTGAAAAATGCTCGCAAAGCGATGGCCGAGATGGCGGCGGCATTCTTTGGATATCCGCAGCGCGAGATGATGATGCTCGGCGTCACCGGCACAAACGGCAAAACCACGACAACCTATATGGTCAAGGCAATCGCTGAGCAGACCGGCAAAAAGGTTGGCGTCATCGGCACCATCCGCAACCTCATTGGTAACGAGAGCATTCACACCGACCGCACCACGCCGGAGTCGGTTGATCTCTTCCGCATCCTTCGCATGATGGCGGACGCGCACGTCGATCTCGTGGTCATGGAGACGAGCTCTCATGCGCTGGAGCAGTTCCGCGTGCACGGTATTAAATTTGACGTCGGCTTATTTACGAATCTCACGCAAGACCATCTGGACTATCATAAGTCCTTCGAAAACTACCTCGCCGCGAAGAAAATGTTGTTCCTCAACAGCAAAAAAGCGGTTGTCAACGTGGACGATCCCTATTCCTCGCGCATCATGGAAGGCCTCACGATCCCGATTTTGACCTTCGGCGTGCGCGATCGCGCGGACATCTCCGCGACGGACATCGACATCACGACCGACGGCGTTCGCTTCGACCTGCATACGCCCGAAGGCGAAGTGCTGATGAATCTCGCGATCCCCGGCCTGTTCTCGGTGTTCAACGCCATGGGCGCTGCCGGAATGGCGCTTGCGGTCGGTATGAAGCTCAGTGCCGTGAAAGCGGGACTCGAATCGCTCACGAGCGTCTCCGGCCGATTGGAGCCGGTCAAGACAAACCGCGGTTTCTCCGTATTCGTCGACTACGCACACACGCCGGATGCGTTGGAAAACGTGCTTAAGACCGCGCAACAGTTCACGAAAGGCCGCGTCATCTGCGTCTTTGGCTGCGGCGGCGACCGCGACCGCGCAAAGCGCCCGATCATGGGCGAAATTGCGGGTAGATTCTCTGAATTTACGGTGGTCACAAGCGACAACCCGCGCAACGAGGATCCGATGGCAATCATCGACTCCATCGAGGACGGCGTCAAGCGCAGCGGCACGAAGTACACTATAATCGAAAACCGCAAGGAAGCCATTCGCTATGCATTGAGCATTGCGCAGACAGATGACGTGATTATGATCGCAGGTAAAGGCCACGAGAATTATCAGGAGATCAACGGCACGAAATATCACTTTGACGACAAAGAGATTGTAGAAGAACTCCTGAGCGAAATGTAGTTTATCATGTGCTCTATAACCCGCATTTGGCAAACACAGCCAGATGCGGGTTTTGTTTGCCGCCGGCGGCAAGAAAACCTCTCCTGGATTTGGGGATTGTCCAGCCCGCGATTGCAGAGGTATAATAACGATATGTTGCAAATTCTTTTAACGGCGCTTGTTGCGCTGACCATCGTCTGGATTCTCGGCCCGCTGGTGATACCGATGCTTGCGCGCCTCAAGCCGGACAGGGTGGAACGCGAAGTCGTTCCGGAACCGTCGCCGCAATCGAGCAAAAAGAAAAAAGAACCGCCGCCGAAACCGCCCGCGCCGACTTTGGGCGGCGTGATGGTGTTGCTTGCGGTTGCAACCGTAACGCTGCTCTTTGGTCTTGACGGAATGGAATTTACGCTGCCCGCGCTTGTTGCGGTGCTCGCATTTGGCGTGCTTGGGTTTGTGGATGATTTCCTCAAGGTGCGCGATCTGGATGGCATCGGCCTGCGAGCGGTTGTGATGGTTGCAATCGAAGTTGTAATTGCCGCGATTATCGCGGTTTGGGCATATCGTTCGCCGTTGATTGGGTCGGAACTGTATCTGCCCATCTCCGGCAAAGATTGGGACATCGGATTCTGGTATGTGCCGCTCGTGATGCTCACCATTCTCACTGAGGTCAATGCCGCGCGCTTGAGCGATGGCATGGATGGTCTCGTAACGAGTGTGAGCGTTGTCTATGCTATCGCGCAAATCGGCATCCTTGCCGCAATGGCCAGCTTTGCAAATCAGAACGGCAGATTTCTACTGGGCGATAACTTCGCAGGCGGCGCAGTCTTTGCCGCGGCGGTTGCGGGCGCTGGCATCGGGTTTTTGCGCTACAACACATATCCTTCCCGCGTGCAGCCCGGTTCTTCCGGTTCGCTCGCGTTCGGCGGAGCGGTCGCGATGCTCGCAATCCTGAGCCGCTCAATTCTGCTTCTGCCGCTGATGAGCTTCTGTCTCTTGGCAAGCATCGGATCAATCGTTCTGCAGGCGTTTTCAAAGACGCGTGAAGGCGGAAAGAAGCTCTTCCGCGCTGCACCCATCCACCGGCACTATGAACTGACGGGGCATCCGCCGTCGCAGATCGTTTCGATGTACACGATTCTCACGGCGGCAATCTGCGCGCTCTGCCTGCTGCCGTATTTCCGGTAAATCGAAACAACAACACTTCGCCCGGATCATTTGATTGGGCTAACTTTTTCGGAGGCATTTTACACTATGGAACAACGCAGAAAAGCGCTGATCGTCGGCATGGCAAAAAGCGGTGTGGGCGCGGCAAAACTGCTCAGCGCATGCGGCTGGGACGTCATCATCAACGACAAGAAGACACAGATTGAAGGCTTAAAAGAGTCGCTCAGCGGCGTATCTGTCGATTGGCGACTGGGCGAAGAGCCGCAGATGCTGTTTGAGGGCGTAACGCTCATCGTCATCAGCCCGATTATCCCGATGACGGTTCCGTTCGTGCGCGCGGCGCAGGCAAGGGGCATCGAGGTTATCAGCGAGATCGAGCTTGGCTACCGCTACAGCCACGCGGAGTTTGTCTGCATCACTGGCACCAACGGCAAGACTACGTGCACTGCGCTGACCGGAGAGATCTTCAAAAACGGCGGACGGCACACGTTCGTGCTCGGCAACATCGGCGTGCCGATCACGGAACACGCGCTGGAAACGCGCGAAGGCGACGTGGTCGTCGCGGAGACAGCAGGCTTGCAGCTCGAAGGCAACGTGCACTTCCACGCGCGTGCGGCCGGCGTTTGCAATATCACGGAAGACCATCTCGACCACTTCGGCACGATGGAGAACTATATCGCCGCCAAGTGCAAGATTTTTGACCATCAGACTTCGGAGGATATCGCGGTACTCAACTATGACGACGCGGTGGTGCGCGACATGGCGCGACTCACGCCCGCGCGCGTGTATTATTTTTCGCGCAAGGGCGAGGTGCCGCGCGGCATGTTCCTGCGCGGGGACACGGTGGTCTACCGCGACGTAAGCGGCGAATACGACCTGATTCGCGCGGACGAGATCAAGATCCCCGGCGGGCACAATCTCGAAAACGCGATGCTGAGTTCGCTGCTCGCGCTCGGGATGGGTATTGCGCCCGATGCGGTGCGCGAGACCCTGCGCACATTCTCTGGCGTGGAGCACCGCATCGAGTTTGTGCGGGAGTTTGACGGCGTGCGCTACATCAACGACTCCAAGGGAACAAACCCGGACTCGACCATCAAGGCGATTCAGGCGATGACGCGGCCGACCGTGCTGATCCTCGGCGGGTACGACAAACACAGTGATTTTCATGAGCTGTTTGAGCATTTCCATGGCAGTCAACTGAAGGCCATCGTCGTGCTCGGCGAGACCAAGCAAAAGATACTAGACACCGCAAAAGATACGGGGTATCTCGGCTATTGCCACGCGACGGGTACGTTTGAAGAGACGATCGCCTGCGCGCGGATGCTGGCGAGCCCCGGCGACGCGGTGCTGCTTTCGCCCGCCTGCGCGAGCTGGGATATGTTTGACAACTTTGAGCAGCGGGGCAGGGTGTTTAAGGAGATCGTGAATCAATTCAAATAACCTTGCGATGAATATGAAAACGTATATTTGCAACAAAAACGCCCTTCCGGGCGTTTTTGTTTGCGCTTTTTGTTGCGGATTACTCGTTTACGATGTCGATCTGGCAGGTTTTCATGGCAAGGAGGGCGGTTTTGTGCCCTTCCGGCGTGGCGCCCGCACAGGCGGCGGCATCGACCGTAATCGTCGCCTCGGGATAGAACGCTTTGAGCAGAAGCGCATTGCTGATCACGCAGATATCCGTGCAGAGCCCGACAAGATCGATGGATTCCGGCTCCGCGCCTTCCAGCAAATCGTGAATGCGCATAGGCAGGCTTACGCCGCCGAAGGTGTCCTTCGCGATCATGTGCTGCTCGTCCGCGACGTTTTTGTGCATCAGCGCCATCCACACGGCGGAGTTGGGCGCCCAGCCGTCGGTTCCTGCGATGCAGTGCTCCACGGGAAGTTTTTGCCCTTCTTTTGTCTTGAGGTAATCCCCCGTGTGTGTGTCGAGCGTGTAGAGGATCAGCCCGTCAAAGTCGAGGATGCGCTTGACAACGGGTTCGACGACGGTCTGCGCCTCCTTGGAGCCGAGCGCGCCGGTGATGAAATCGTTCTGCATATCGACCACGACGAGAACTTTTTTGTTTTTTGCCTGTTCCATATGGTTACTCCTTTTAGATGGATGATTGTGCGCTATTGGCGATCGCCTTAAGGACGACGATTTCGGGATGGCTTATTGTGCGCTATCGGGGCATTGCCTCGGAGACGACATAGAGCAGCACACCCGCCGCGACGGAGGCGTTGAGCGACTCGGCTCTTCCGCGCATGGTCAAACGAAACCGTTCGCATGCTTCCGCGACGGTTTCACTCACGCCGCTGCCTTCGCTGCCGATGACGAGCGCGACATTGCTCTTGAGCGGCGGCAGCTTCTCACTGCCCTTGAGATCGCCGCAGAGCGCCGTAAAGCCCTGCTGACACAGCATCGCGATTTCCGGCAACAGTTCGCCCTGCCAGACGGGCAGGTGGTATGTCGAGCCCATCGCGGCGCGCAGCGTCTTCGGCGCAAACACATCCGCACAGGCGGGGGAAAGCAATAGTCCAACAGCGCCGAACGCGTCCGCCGAACGCAGGATCGCGCCGACGTTACCGGGGTCCTGCACACCGTCGAGCAC
>PNNR01000018.1 GCA_013824375.1 Clostridiales bacterium | reverse complement strand
GGTGGAGGCGGGGAGAATCGAACTCCCGTCCGAAAACCCCTCAACCAGACTTTCTACGAGCGTATCCGGTGTTTTAACATTCCCTCTGCCGCTCTCCCACCGTCAGGATAGCGGGTTTAGTAGCTTCATAAGTCCGGCCCGCTGCAAAGCTTAAGCGGGTTCGTTCCCTACCCTAAATGACGCCCGGATCTGAGACAGTAGGTTTTCTCAGGCGAACGGTCACTGCTTAAGCAGCGACAGCTAAAGTATTTTTGTCAGTTACTTTAATCTGTTCCCGCTTTTAACGAAGCTCGGGGCTTCGGCTCGCTTATCCAACATCGGCGATCCCCGTCGAAACCAGGTTCGCCCCCACGAATGCGCGGTATTTTCTCCGCGCAATCCTATTGTAATCGTGTCTGCCGCGTGCGTCAAGCGATCCGGGAGAATGTTTCCGCTTGTTCACGGCGTTGTAGCAATGACGTGTTACAACGGCAGATGCAGAATATCCAGCGTATTGAAGTAGTCCTGCGGCGTCTCCGCGCGGCGGATGAGCTCCGCGGAGCCATCGGGCTTTAAGAGCACTTCCGCGCTTCTGAGCTTGCCGTTGTAGTTATAGCCCATCGCGAATCCGTGCGCACCGGTGTCGTGGATGACCAGCAGATCGCCGGGCTCCGTGCGCGGCAGCGGGCGGTCGACGGCGAACTTATCGTTGTTCTCGCAGAGCGAACCTACAACGTCGTACACATTGGTCAGAGGCGCGTTCTCCTTGCCCATCACGGTGATGTGATGATAAGCGCCGTACATCGCAGGCCGCATGAGGTTCACGGCGCAGGCGTCCACGCCGATATACTTCTTGTGCGTCTCCTTTTTGTGGATCGCGCGGGTGACCAGATAGCCAAACGGACCTGTGATATAGCGGCCGAGCTCCGTAAAAATGCGAATCTTGAGTCCGCTGGGCGTCACGATGCGGTCGTACTGATGCTTGACCTCCTCGCCGATGTAGCGGATATCCGTCTCCTTCTCATACGGGCGGTATGGGATGCCGATGCCGCCGGAGAGATTGACAAATGTGAAGTTCGCGCCCGTTTCTTCGTGCAGCTCCACCGCGGTTTTGAAGAGCTTCTTCGCCAGCGCGGGATAATAATCGTCATCCGTCGTGTTGCTCACGAGAAACGCGTGCAGGCCGAATTCGGTTGCGCCAAGCGCCAAGAGTTTCTTCACGCCTTCGCTGAGCTGCTCGCGGGTCATGCCGTACTTCGCCTCGCCAGGGTTGCCCATGATGGTGTTACCGAGCAGGAACTCGCCGCCGGGATTGAAGCGCAGGCAAACGGTCTTGGGGATGCCGCCGTTTGCCGCAAGAAAATCGATGTGCGTGATGTCGTCAAGGTTGATCAGCACACCCATCTCGCTTGCGAGCTGAAACTCACTTGCCGGCGTATCGTTGGACGAGAACATCACGTCATGCCCCGTGACGCCGATGGCGCGCGAAAGCAGCAGCTCCGTCATCGAGGAGCAGTCCATCCCGCAGCCGCTCTCATGGAGCAGCTTCATAATGACCGGATTGGGAAGCGCCTTAACGGCGAAATACTCGCGGAAGCCTTCATTCCAGGCGAACGATTCCTGCAGGCGTTTAACGTTTGCGCGGATACCGGCCTCATCGTAGATGTGGAAAGGTGTGGGGAATTTTTCGACGATGGCCTCCAGGGCATCCTTCGTAAACGGCAGGTTTCTCATGATCTGTCCTCCTTGATCCGTCGATCCATTTCTCGGTCTGCGTCGCGCTCTGCCAGCGTATGGCGCTTGTCGTAGAGCTTCTTGCCCTTGGCAATCGCAAGCTCCAGCTTCATGCGCCCGTCTTTGAGGTACACTTCCAGCGGAACCAAGCTCATGCCGTCCTTCTGGGACGCCGCTTGCAACTTTCGGATCTCGCTCTTGTGCGCCAGCAGTTTTCGCGTGCGGAAGGGGTCTTTGTTGAAGATATTCCCCTGTTCATACGGGCTGATGTGCATGCCGATGAGAAACAGTTCGCCGTTCTTAACCTGCGCATAGCTATCCTTGAGATTGCAGGCTCCCTTGCGAAGCGATTTCACCTCGGTGCCGAAGAGTTCGATTCCGCACTCGAGCGTTTCCTCGATAAAGTAATCATGGCGCGCTTTTCGGTTCTGCGCAACAGGCTTTACGCCGCGTTTTACGGGCATGATGCAGCCCTCTCACTTTCCGACGGAAAATTATATATTATTTTACAATCATTCTAATCGGTTGCATGGCAGAAAGTCAAGCATTCTCACCAAGTATCAAACCAATCAGGATTGTCCGTTCCGTCACGGTCTATTCTGGATCTATCAGCGAAAAAAGCGGCGCACCTGCTTGGCACGCCGCATATGGTTCGCTGAACCGATCTTAGAAGATGGTCAATAACAGCGCAAGCACACCGACGATGCTGGCAAGGATGATCGTCAGTTTCTGCAGTTTCGCTTCACGGCTGGCCGCTTTGCCCTTTGCGGTAAAGGAAGTGGTTTCCCCGCCGAAAGAAGAGCCGAGGCCGGAGCTTTTCGTCTTCTGCAGCAAAACGACGACGACGAGCAGAACAGAGATCAACATCAGCGCGATGCGAATGATAAGCGCCGCAGTATCCATTGTGATATTCCTCCAATTTTGATCTCCGTTTTGCGGTTAGTATACCGCAGCCGGAGCGATCAGCAATATTGCGCTCAGTATGCCGGATTTCCAGCGTCCAAGCCTAGTGATTATAACACGCAGAATGCCGCAATGCAAGCCTGAATGCGCGTTGCCTGCTGTGAAAATCAGCCTTTGATCAGCGATTTTCCGGTCATGCCTTCCGGCACCGGCAGGTTCAGAAGCTGCAGCAGCGTGGGCGCAAGATCGCTGAGTCTGCCGCCCGTACGGAGGGTGACGTTCTTGCGCGAGTCGTCCACGAGGATGCACGGCACGGGGTTCGTCGTGTGCGCGGTAAACGGCACGTTCTCCGCTTCATCCCACATCTTCTCGCAGTTGCCGTGGTCGGCGGTGATGATGCATCTGCCGCCGGTCTTGAGAATCGCGTCCACAACCTTCGCGGCGCAGGCGTCCACCGCGTGCACGGCTGCGGTTGCCGCAGACATCACGCCCGTGTGCCCGACCATGTCCGGGTTTGCGAAGTTGAGGATCATCACGTCGTACTTGCCGCTCTCAACGCGCTTGACCGCTTCGTCGGCCACTTCATACGCGCTCATCTCCGGCTTGAGGTCATACGTCGCAACCTTCGGCGAGGCGATCAGCGCGCGGTCTTCCCCTGCGTTCGGCGTTTCCACGCCGCCATTGAAGAAGAATGTCACATGCGCGTATTTTTCCGTCTCCGCGATACGGAGCTGGGTCAGCCCCTTCTCGGCGAGATACTGGCCAAAGGTGTTGTCGAGTGAATCGGGGCGATACGCCACGTACACGCGGTCTCCGAAGGTCTTGTCGTACTGCGTGAGGCACACGAAGTAGAGCGGGAAGAACCCGTTCTTGCGCGGGAATGCGTCAAAATCGTCAAACACCAGCGTGCGGGTGATTTCCCTCGCGCGGTCGGGACGGAAGTTGAAGAAGATCACGCTGTCGTTCGCGGAGATCTTGCCGACGGGTTTGCCGTCTTCCATGACGACAGTAGGCATGACGAATTCGTCCGTCTCGCCCTTGTCATAGCTGTTCTGCATAGCGTCGGCGCCGGTCAAAGCCGTTTCCCCCTCGCCGTAAACAATCGCACTGTAGGCCTTCTCCACGCGCTCATAGCGATTGTCGCGATCCATGGCATAATAGCGGCCCATGACGGTCGCGATCTTGCCTGTTCCGATCTCTTTGAGCTTTGCGTCGAGTTCTTCGACATAGCACTTGCCGCTGCTCGGCGGCACGTCGCGCCCGTCCATGAAGCAATGGACAAATACATCCTTCAGCCCCGCTTTTTTCGCCATCTCGACGAGTGCGTAGAGATGCGTGTTGTGCGAATGCACGCCGCCGTCGGAGAGAAGACCCATCAGATGCAGTGCTGTGCCGTTCTGTTTGCAGTTTTCAATCGCGCCCAGCAGCGCTTTGTTCTCAAAGAAGTCGCCATCCATGATCGCCTTGGTGATGCGCGTGAGCTCCTGATAGACGATCCGGCCTGCGCCGATATTGAGGTGCCCTACCTCGCTGTTGCCCATCTGGCCGTCCGGCAGTCCAACGTCCATGCCGCTTGCCGCGATCTGCACGTGCGGATACTCGTTCCAAAGGCGCGAGATATTCACAGCGCCGTCGGCTTTGATGGCGTTGAATTCCTGTTCCGTGGAGCAGCCGAAGCCGTCCAGAATGATTAATGCGGTGATCGGTTTCGTCATTAGAAATGAACCACCTTTGAGAAATCTTCGCTCTTGAGCGAAGCGCCGCCGATGAGGCCGCCGTCAATCTCCGGCATCGCCATGAGCTCGGTGGCGTTCTTTGCATTCATGCTTCCGCCGTACTGGATGCGCACTTCGTCCGCTACCTTCTGGCCGTAGACGCCCGCAATCGCGTCGCGGATGACTTTGATGGTCGTGTTCGCGTCTTCGTTGGTCGCGGTCTTGCCCGTACCGATCGCCCAGATGGGTTCATAGGCGATCACCGAGCGGACGACTTCTTCCGCGGTGAAGCCCGCGAGCGCCGCGACGGTCTGCATGCTCACGATGGTATCGGTGACGCCGCTTTCGCGCTGCTCAAGGCTCTCGCCGACGCAGATGATGGGCGTGATGTTCGCTTCCAGTGCGGCTTTGGCGCGCTTGTTGACGGTTTCGTCCGTTTCGCCGAAATACTGCCGGCGTTCGCTGTGGCCGACGATGGCGTGGGTTACGCCCATGGCGAGCAGCATATCTGCGCTGATTTCGCCCGTGAACGCGCCTTTGGGCGCCCAATGGATGTTCTGCGCGCCGAGTTTGATGTTGGTGCCGACGAGCAGCTTGCCAACGAGCGCGAGGTCAACATACGGCGGGCAGACGACGACTTCGCATGCCGCGTCCTTCACCAGCGGGATCAGCTCCGCGACGAGGCGCTCCGCTTCCGCCGGGGTCATGTTCATTTTCCAGTTTCCTGCGATGATCGGTGTTCTCATACTATTCTTTCCTTTCGAATTGCGTTGGTTTATTGAAACCTTTCTATCAACAGACCGGCGAAGCCGATCGTCATTTCCAATCTTATGAAACCGCCGGAGCGCGATAAGCGCTCCGGCGGACGAAGGTACGCTTACTTGTCGTTGAGCACTGCTACGCCCGGAAGCACCTTACCCTCGAGGTATTCGAGGGATGCGCCGCCGCCGGTGGAGATGTGCGTCATCTGCTTGGCAAAACCGAGTTTCTTAACTGCGGAAGCGGAGTCGCCGCCGCCGATGATCGTCGTTCCCTGGCACTCGGCGCACGCTGCCGCAACCGCGCGGGTGCCTTCGGCAAACGCGGGCATTTCAAACACGCCCATGGGTCCGTTCCAGATCACGGTCTTGGCTTCCACAATCGTCTTATGGAAGAGTTCGCGGGTCTTGGGTCCGATGTCAAGGCCCATCCAACCTTCCGGTATGCAGCAGGAGTCAACCGTCATGTGCTCCGCATCAGCCGCAAAAGCTTTCGCCACAACATTATCCGTAGGAAGCAGGAAATTCACGCCCTTGGTTTCCGCCTTGGCCATGATCTCCTTGGCGAGCTCGACGCTGTCCGCGTCCAGCAGAGACGTGCCGATCTCGAGGCCCTGCGCCTTGAAGAAGGTGTACGCCATGCCGCCGCCGATGATCAGAGAATCGCACTTGTCGAGCAGGTTCGTGATTACGCCGATCTTGTCGGAGACCTTCGCGCCGCCGAGGATCGCGACAAACGGACGCTCCGGATCTTCCAAGGCTTTACCCATGATGCCGAGCTCCTTGCCGATCAAAAAGCCTGCAACTGCGGGCAGGTAGGCTGCGACGCCCGCCGTGGAGGCGTGCGCGCGGTGCACGGTGCCAAACGCGTCGGACACATACAGATCCGCGAGGCTCGCCAGCTCTTTGGCAAACGCGGGATCGTTCTTTTCTTCTTCGGGATGGAAGCGGACGTTTTCCAGCAGGACGATTTCGCCATCCTTCATGTCCGCAACCGCGGTCTTGGCGGATTCGCCGATGACGTCGTCCGCCATCCAGATGCGTGTATCGGGAAGGATCTCGCTCAGGCGCTCGCCGACGGGGGCAAGCGAAAACTCCGGGGTAACGCCTTTGGGACGGCCCAGGTGGGAGCAGAGAATGACTTTTGCCTTGTGGTCAAGCAGATACTGAATCGTCGGGAGAGCTGCGACAATGCGCTTGTCGTCTCCCACTTTTCCTTCGGGAGTGAGCGGTACGTTGAAGTCTACGCGCACCAATACGCGTTTCCCTGCGACATCGACGTCCTCAATCGTCTTTTTGGCCATGTTGTTCGTCCTCCATGTTTTATATTCAATCATTTTTTACCGATTCATTATAGCATGCCGTCTGCTGTCTGAACAGAATTACCTGACGGCACGCGGCAAGCGGGCGGAGCCGCGCGCAAGCGCGCAAATGACCGCCGAAAGTTTGTCGCAATTGCTGCTAACGCAGCAAACGCTTGGATATT
Source organism: Clostridiales bacterium (assembly GCA_013824375.1). Taxonomy (GTDB): domain Bacteria; phylum Bacillota; class Clostridia; order Christensenellales; family CAG-138; genus UBA7703. Next base: position 12,064 of record PNNR01000018.1, on the reverse strand, counting down.
GCAACTGATATATTAGATACAATACCGCACTCGACCATCAACTGCATGTTGAGTGCCACTTGAGCGCAATATTGCTTCTAAATACAATACCGCACTCGACCATCAACTGCATGTTGAGTATCACTTGAGCGCAATATTGCTTCTAAATACAATACCGCACTCGTTCTTTTACCACAATTGAGGAGGAAAAGTCAATCTCTTTTTTTACTTCTTCCTCTGTATCGTACTTTCCCCACATATGCGTCAGATACAGGGTCTTGACGCCCGCGTTCCGTGCAAGCGCGCAGGCTTCCTTGACGTTCATGTGCGGGCCGGTCTGCGATTCGTTGACGAAACACGCGTCGGCCAACAGCGCGTCCGCGCCCATCGGCCCCTGCTCCATGCCGGGATACGGTTTTGTGTCTCCCGTGAAGAAGAGCACCGCGCCGTCGGAACCCGTGATGCGCATGCCGTTGGTCGGTACGGGGTGTGCCATCGGTATAAAGGAGAAATGAAGTGATCCTATTTGTATCTCGTCGCCGCCCTTGACCGTGTGCTGATCAAACAGCGCGCCCGTGGTGATTGCTTTTAGCGTGTCAAACGGTTCTGATGGGGAATAGAGCGGCACGCGCCGCTTCTCCTCTCCCTCGCGCACGTCCTGCTGATCCAGCGCATAGCGCATCACAAACAGGTCGGAACAATGGTCAAAGTGCAGGTGAGAGAGCACAATCGCGTCCAGATGCGCGGGATGCACGTGCTCCATGAGCCGCGAAAGCACGCCGCTGCCGCAGTCGATCAGCACGCGCGTCGGGCCATCCTCGATATAATACCCGCTGCACGCGCCGCCGGGGCGCGGATACGGGCCGTGCCTGCCCAAAACGGTTAAAAACATATCGCTCCTCCGTCAATCGACCGGTCTGCGAATCTCCAGCATCTTGTCCGGCTGCATGACCGGCATATAGCGAAGCACCACCGCGCCGATGACCGTGCAAACGACCGCCTGCGCAAGCTGCATCAACAGCGTAATGCCAACCACCGCGAACTCGCGGATGATGACGAGGTCGTAGACCAGGAAAAGCGCAAGCATGATGCCCTCCATCACACCGGCCACGACAAAGCTCTTCTTCCAATCGTCCACCTTTGCGGAGAACGCGAGCGCGAAGAGCGCCATCAGGCTGCGAATGATGATGTTGCCGATGATGAAACTCTTGCTGCCCATCACGATATCGCCGACCACGATACCGACCACGGGCGCGATAATACCCCAGGGCGAACCCAGCGCCATCACGGAGGCGAGGATGCCCGCGTCCTGCAGGGATGCGTATGCGTTCACAGCGCCGATCGCGGAGGTGGTCGCATCCACCTGCAAGCGGATGATCGAGAGGATAAACGTCCCGATGGTGCAGAGGAGGATGGTAATTATTTGCCTTTGATCGATGTTTTTCCAGTTCATGCTTGACCCTCCTACAAAAAGTTCAATAAACGTCCGGCTATTCTCCGGCTTTAATGATTTCGTCTAAAAGATCGTCCAGCGAAATATCATCGCTACCGCCGGATTGTCCCATATAGCGGGAAACGGTCGGGACATCGCTCATATCGGGCTCGGGTTCCGGCTCCCACTCGCGGATCTCGCCGTATTCGTTATAGCGGCGCGGCGCGGGCGCAGGCTCCGGCTCTTCCTCTTCTTCCGGCTCGGCGGACACAGCCGGTTCGCTGTAGGAGATATGCTCATATGCCTGCCGATCTTCCTTCTTATCCGGGTCGTAGATGGAGATGATCGATTCGCCTTCCGCCTGCGGTTCATATTCGCTGACGTTGGGCGTATATGCCCATGCCAGCGCGGAATACGGTTCCGGCGTCGAGGCAGGTTCAGTCGCCGCCGTTTCCGGCAAGGTCGGCGCAAACGGCTCCAACTGCGCAAGATAGTCGTCAAACACGTTCACCGCGTCGCTTGCGGTAACGGGGCCGCTCGCCCGCTCCGCAGGCTTAAATGTCCGCACATAATTCTCAGGTGCGCCGGCAGCCGGAGTAAACGTAGGTTCAAAAGCATTCACGTCCGTAAAGAGCGCGCCTTCCGCCTGCGGTTCATGATCGCTTGCATGATCACTCTGTGCCCAGGCCTGCTTGGAGTAAGGCGCGGGTTCCGCTGCGGTGGATTCACCATTGTCGATCTGTTTTAGATAAACGTCAAACGCACGCTCTGCTTCCTTTGCGGAAACAGGTGCACTTGCGATAAAAATTCCGTGTGTTGTCGGCATATACTGTCCTGCTGCTTTATCGGACGCGTGTACATACTCCGGTAGATATATGTTTGCCGCATCAAAATGCACACCTTCCGCTTGAGACTCATGGCTGCCAGGAAGATCCGTCTCCATCCATGACTTTTCGGAAAATGATTCGGGTGCGATTGCAGGCGCATCAGGCGCTGCCGACGTAATGGCGCCAATTTGGTTGATATAATCGTCCAGCGCATCTTCCACATCCATTGCCGTAACAGTTTCGCTTTCGGGAGCGGCAACTGCCGGAATTTCTTTCTCTGCAGCAATCGCTTCTATAGGTTCCGCTGTGAGCGCGTTGACGTCGCCAAACAGCGAACCTTCCGCCTGCGGCTCAAAGTTGCTGACAATGCTGCTCTGAGCCCATGCCTGTTCTGAATACGGTTCGGGTATGATTGCGGCAGGTTCTGAAGCTGCTCCCTCGGGGCCTTCCGCTTTCTCCTGTGAAACCTCATCCTGTGCGGTCTTCCCGCTCGGCTCGATAGAAGCGTCAAAATATTCATCAAACGCTCGCACCGCGTCTTCCAGCGGCTTTTCGTCTAATCCTGCAGCAACGGCCGCGCTGGAAAACGGGATTGAAATCACAGCAGAATCCGTCTCCTGACCGGATATAAGCTCGTCAAACACGCTCTTTGCGTCTTCCTTCGTAACGCTGCATGGTTCGCCATGAACGTTGTAGTCGCTCTTGGCATAATCCGGATCAAATACGCGGGCAAATTCCGCCTGCGGTTCGCTTTCGCTTTTTTGAGTCTCGTTCAACCACACCGCTTCTGAAAACGGCCTGTCGCCTGACAGATTCTCGTTCGAGCCACTGTCAACTTCCATCGAAAACACGGCTTTTGTTTCCGAGCTGTCGTCCCGCTGCGCGATGGTTTCCTGCGGATTCGTTGCTTCGGATTCGGGTTTCGAAGCTGCAGAGAGCACCTCCGCTTGTTCAGGCTGTTCCTGACGGTCTCCCGGCATCGGACGGTTCTGTATCCGGTAGATATTCTGCATCAGAAGTGCAGGATTCTCGCTTGCATCCGGCAGACTTGTATCATTCATCTCGCTGACGGATTTATAAAATGCATCTCCGTCGAGCCGCGCTTCAGAGCGGTCGATCTTGCGGTTTTTAACAAATTCGGCAAAGCGCGCAGCTGTAACCTCGAGTTCGCTCGCATTCTGCTCCAGCATGGCGTTGAACGACTCGACCAGTTCCTCGTACTCGCGTTTGATGATCTCCGCGTCCCTGAACATCCGCTCACTGTCCGCCTTGATCTCGGCGGTCATCTCATTGCCCCTGCGCTCGGCTTCCTGTTTGAGCGTGTTCGCGGTAGAAATTGCCTGTTCAAGCAGGGACTCGGCTTCCGCTCTGGAGGCAGCACGGATATTCTCCGCATCCGCACGCGCAGCATCTGCCGCGGCGATAATCGTTGCGCCTTCCGCTTTCGCTTGCTCCAACGTCTTTGCCGCGTTTTCTTTCGCAGCCTGCAGGGTATTGAATATCGACTGCTCGCGCGCGCGATAGCCCTCAACTAACTGATCGAGAGTGTCAATGCGCGTCTCCAGCAGCGCAATACGTTCAAAGCGTTCTTCCAGGAGGAGTTTCATCTCTCTGCGTTTCATTCTTCAACCTCCAGTTTCAGCTGCTGTGTATCGGCTTGATATCCCATGTGCGAATACCCCGCGGGCATAACAATACGTCCGCGCGGTGTCCGCGCAATGAATCCAAGCCGCAGCAGATAGGGTTCGTATACATCTTCGATCGTTGTCGCGTCCTCTCCGGTTGCCGCCGCGATGGTGTCGAGGCCGACCGGACGTCCGCAGAACTTCACGATCATGGTTTGCAGCATGCGCCTGTCCACTTCGTCCAGCCCCAGTTCGTCCACGCCGAGCATATCGAGGCCTTCTTTCGCGGACTCCAGATCAATCACGCCATCTTTGCGTACTTCCGCATAGTCGCGGATCCGCCGGAGCAGGCGGTTTGCCACGCGCGGTGTTCCGCGTGCGCGGGTGCTGATCTCCACCGCGCCGTCTTCGGAAATCGCAATGCCGAGGATGCCGGCGCTGCGCACGATTATCTCTTGTAACGATTCGGAATCATACATCGCAAGCTGTTCCTTGATGCCGAAGCGGTCGCGCAGCGGAGAGGTCAAAAGACCCATGCGCGTAGTTGCGCCAATGAGTGTAAACTTCGGTAAATCCAGCCGAATACTCCGCGCGGAAGGGCCTTTCCCGATAATGATATCGAGCGCGAAATCCTCCATCGCGGGATACAGTACCTCTTCGACATTCGCGTTGAGGCGGTGGATTTCGTCGATGAACAACACGTCGCCCGGAGAAAGGTTGGTCAGCAGCGCCGCGAGATCGCCCGCATGGGTGATCGCGGGGCCGCTGGTGACGCGGAGGGCAACGCCCATCTCGTTTGCGACGATGCCCGCTAGCGTCGTCTTGCCAAGCCCCGGCGGGCCGTAAAAGAGCGCGTGATCGAGCGGTTCGCTGCGTTTGAGCGCCGCGTCGATGTAGATGCGCATGTGATCCTTCACCGCGTACTGTCCGATATATTCGGAGAGCGTGCGCGGGCGGAGAGAATATTCTGTTTTTGCTTCATCCTCGCGCATCGAGGAGCTGATCAGGCGTTCGTCCATGTTTTCCCTTGTCTATGTGTCCGGCGGTTGTGCCGGAGGTTTATTTTGCCATTCTGCGCAGCGCTGCCGTGATGAGTGCTTCCACGCTCTCCGCCTTTTCGATGGCAGCGATTGCTTTGCCCGCAGCAAGGCCGTCATAACCCAGCGAAACGAGCGCCGCGACCGCTTCCGAGCGGATGTCCGGCGCGTCGGTGTTTGCGCCGCTACCCAGCATCTCGCTGGCTTCCACGCGCTCCTTGAGTTCCAGAAGCACCCGCTGCGCGGTCTTTCGCCCCATGCCGCTGACGCGGTCAAAAGCTGCTGCGTTGTTGGTTCACAATTGCACCCGCGACATCGCTCGGCGTGAGTAAGGAGAGCACCGGAGAGCGAGTTTCGGGCCAACGCGCGTGACAGTCAGAAGACGCCGGAACATATCTTTCTCTTCCGGTTCATAAAAACCGTAGAGCGCCATGACGCCTTCCGTGAGATGCAGGTGTGTATAGAGTCGTTCTTTCTGCCCTGCTCGAAGGCGTTTGAGCGTCATCGAACTGCAAAACAGTTCATATCCGACCCCGCCTGCTTCGAGCACGGCACGGTCGGCCAACAGCTCATCGACAATTCCGGTGATATATGCGTACAAGGATGCTTCCTCCGTCTTCGTTATCGGATGCGGTATTCTTCCGCCGCGGGGCCGATTGTACAACCATGGCAGATGGCCGCCGCTAAAGCGTCTGCCGCGTCGTCGGGTTTCGGCACCTGCTTGAGCGAAAGCAAAAGCTTTACCATGCTCTGCACAGCGCGTTTGTCCGCGTGGCCGTTGCCCGTGACCGCGAGCTTGATCTGCATCGGCGTGTACTCGTACAGCGGGATGCTCGCCCGCTGCGCCGCGAGGATTGCTACCCCACGTCCCGCGCCGACGGCAAGCGCTGTCGTCGTGTTGCGGTAGAAGAACAGCTCCTCAAACACCGCCATGTCGGGATGAAACTTTTCGATGAGCGCGTTGGTACCGTCGAAGAGGCGGTTGAGCCGCTCGGGCAGACGCTCGTCCGCCGTGGTTTCGATCACGCCGTAGTCCACAGGCGAGAGCTTCGTTCCCGAAACATCCACCACGCCATACCCGAGTATGGCATATCCGGGGTCAATTCCGAGAATCCTCATCCCTGCACCTGCCTATACATAGTCAATATATTTTAGCATGATCGCAGGCGAGTGTAAATGAACGCGAACGGCTGTGGCTATCTTTCATCGTCCGTTCATAAGTATTAGCTTTATCGGAATGAGCGGAAGTTTCGCAGAATAACTTGCGCGAACACAATAAAAAAGCAGCCGCGCATGTTCTGCTGTGGCTGCTGATTCGTACAATACTATTGCTTATATTTTGCGATCAGCTCGTTGAGACTCTGCTGCGAAATCCCAAAATATTTGCGCATGTTCTCTAAAGCATATTTCGGACGCTCCTCGATGAAGTAACGCATCTGGCTGACGGCGTCTTCCCACTCGTTCATCGTGCCGGGCTTGCCCCAACGAGCGATCTGGCGCGGCATTTCGGGGCGGATTGCCGCTACCATCTCGTCAAACAGCGCGGTTGCTCGCGGCGCGTTGAAATACGTCTCGACGACTTCTACATACCGCTCGACGCAATAGTCCCGCCAGGCCGCGTTTTCCTTCAGCCCAATATAGATTTCGAAGTATGTCAGCGACTTATCCGCGGACGGCACGCCGTTGACGTTGAAATACTGCGCGATCATGTCCCGCTGCGCGGTTTTGAACGCGAAATCCTGGTCGAAGAACACCGGCCGCCATTTCACAGCGTAGTCCGTCGTGCGCCAGTACTTCTGGTTGAACATGTCGCTGTTGCAGACGTAGGTTTCCGCGATGAAATAATCTGTGAAAAATGCCACATCGATCCACTGTGAAAACTCGGCAAACACTGCATCGTCGCTGAGGTTTTCGCTCTCTGCAAACGAGCGGACACGCTTGATATCCTTGCTGCTTCCCTTGATCGGCGTCTGATTGCGGCGGATGAACTCCACGAGATCTCCGTCAACACCGTAATGCGTCTCCAAATATTCGCCGTTCTGATCTTCGTTTAAGTCGTAGAGCCCGTTGTATGCGCCGTTGATATAGACCACGACGGGGCGCGTCGCAGAATAGTCGAGGTTCATTCCCTCGACAAGGCGGCTTGTGAACGAGTCCCGAATCCGTGCGGCGCTCCAGTCCTGCCCGCCATTTCGCACGACCAGCGCGGAGAAGGTATCGAATTTATAGCCCGGCCAGAAGGGATATGTCACGCTGCTCTGTCCATAGCCGGATCGCAGGTTGATGCTTAGCGATTTCTGTGAATATGCGACCGTGCCCGCTCCTTTGGGTTTGATCCCCGCGGGGAACGAAACGCCGAGTGAACCATCCGGCTCATAGAAAGAGATTAGCGCGAGACGCTCTACCTTCTCATCCTTATCGTTGACGCGCATGACTTCGCGCACGCGCGCCGGATTCCCCGTGATGCAGATCACCGGAACCGTGTGCTTCTCTTCAAAAAGATAGGTTGCGGTGGTAATCTCGCTTAATCGCTTGCCGCTGACGTAGGAAACCGCGCGCAAGGGCGTATTACTTTTGATTTCAACCGGCTCCGTATAGCGCGGTGAATCGAGCGAAGGTTCGTCTCCATCTGTAGTGAAATAGATCTCCGCATTCGGATCGTCACAACGAATCGTTACAAAAAACGCGCTGCTATGATACAACGAAAGATCGGAGAACACAGGTTGCGGCGAAACGCCGGTTGTGATATTCGCATCGTTTTCTTCTCCGCGCGTGGGGTTCTGGAAGAACACACGTGCAATTGCGGGGTCGTTCTCGATTCTGCCGCTCGTGGTTTCCGGTGTGAGAGAGCCGGAATCAAACGAATCTATCAGCGTACCCTCTGTATTCTTTAGTGTCAGCGTTTCGCCGGATATGGAGATTGAGAACGGTGCGATGCCCACGCCCTGTTTGGCTGGCGAGTTGGTGCACTCGATCACGAGATATTCTCCTGCGCCGATCACTTCTCCCGCAAAGGTATAGACCGCGGCACCCTCCGCGCCGTCGGTAAGCGTCCAACCCGTTAGATCAACCGGTTCGCCGGAACCGTTGTGGAGCTCGATCCAGTCGTTTTTACCGCTCTTGATCTCGTTTGCTGCGCAAACCTCGCTGATAAATACGCCCAGATTGTCGAAACAGCCGATCTGGTCGGCTGTTTCAAATCCGTGCACATTGTCGCTGCCGGGAGTCGGCGTCGCGTAATATCGAATGTTTCGTCCGCTGTCGAGCCCCACCGAGATATTGTCCCGCGTAACTCCCGCAAGCGACATGCTCTCGGTTCGCATTCCGCTGAGCGTTGTGAAAAATATCTCTGTTTCTTCGTCTGTCAGGCCGAAGTTTGCATGCAGCTCGCCGCTCGTACGGTTCTTGCCGGAAAGGAATATGATCCTGCACTCACCGGGTTTGAGTGTCACATCCGGAAATGCCCATTTATATAGATCGTCCGGATCGTCGGAGAGAAAATATCCAAGCAATGTTTGATCTTCGTTAGAAAAATTCTTGAGCTCGACCCATTCCCCGCGGTCGCCGTCCGCATCGATTGCGGAAAGCGTGTTATATTTGAGCACTTCGTTGATGTGAATGGGATCGCTTTGATCCATCACCGTCATCTCTAGCGAAGTAAATGTCGAATCGCTGTTTGCGGCTTCGAACGAAGGATATGCGGTGTATGTGACGGCTCCCGTCGCATCCTTGACCACGGAAATACCGCCGGGTACGCCCGTCTGCCAGCTTACGCGGTCGATCAGGTTACCCTGCAGGTCGGAGAGCAGTATTGTTGTATCTTCACTGCTGAGTCGGAACGGAGTATGCGTGCCGTTTTCCCCGTCACTGCCAAGGCCCGATAGATAGATACAGGCATACCCCTTGGCCGGCACGGTGCCGGAGGAAACCTGCCATTTGAGCGTGTTGGTTTCATCATCCGAGAGGCAATAATTCTCTAACCGCATTGCGCTGTCGCTGTTGTTGTAGAGTTCAACCCAGCGATAACCCGTCGCGTCGTCGGTCGGCATCACTTCACTGATGGATAACGCGTTTAGGTTCTGAGAAGCAAACACGCCGGAAAGCGTCATGTAAATTTCGCCCGTGTTCTCCGCGCCGGGCGTCGGTACGCCGCTGTAGCCGTATGTTCCGTCCACAGCGCGCGCATAAGAAACGTCGGTGTACAGTACCGGAATCTCCATCTGCGTAACAAGGCCAAAGTACGCATCCGTGATAAACAGATAGTCCCCGCTCTTGCTCAGGCCAAAGTTTGTGACCAGCGGATTAGGCGTCTCCTCGCTCGCGCTCATGGCATACAGCACGAGGTATTCGCCCGCGCTGAGAACAGTGCCTTCCGGCACGACGTACTTGTGCAGATCCCGCAAGTTGTCCGAAATGCCGTAGCCGGAGATGTCCAGCGGCGCGGAACCGGCATTGTAGAGCTCGATCCAGTCGGGCGTGCCGAGCGTTTCGTCTACCAAAGATCGCTTGTTGCTGGAGACAATCTCGTTGACCACCAGCGCGCTGCTGTCCGCAGCGGGCGCTTCTTTGGAGCACGCAAAAAGCAGCGGCACCATTGCCGCGACTGTCAGGCAGATTGCAATTTGTTTGAGCAATCGGGATATCATGTGCTGCACTAACCTCACGAGCAAATATTATATCACAGCCTACTGCTCAAATGAAGAAATCTGCCTAAATTCCGAAAAAAGTTACAATATCGATGGATTTCACTGCTGCTCAATTATTCATTATGAGCAAATATTCTTGCGTCGAAGCGCGAAGCGAGGCCCCCATGCCCCGTGCTAGCTTTCGTGGCGCAGTTTTGCCACATCCAATAATCGATTTTTTTTTATCGAATTGCCTTCTTCTGTTGGATTCGCAACAGAATTGTTGTTCCATGCATTGTAAACTGACACTCGGAACATCAAATCCATCAAATCAAATAAAGGAGCAAACTATGAAGAAGCATGTATGTATCATCTGCGGCTATGTCTACGATCAGGAACTGCCTTTCGAGGAACTACCAGACGATTTCGAATGTCCGATTTGCGGTGTCGGCAAGAACAAATTTGAAGAGCTGATTCATAATCACAAAGAAACTTTTCTAAAAATCAATTACGGCCTCTATGTCATCACCGCAAGAGAAGGCAGCAAAGACAACGGCTGTGTCATAGACGCGCTGATGCAACTGACCGAAAATCCGCCCGTGATCGCGTTTTCGCTCAACAAGGTCAACAAAACGCACGATATGGTAATGAACACAAGGGAATTCAATATCTCCGTTTTAACGGAAGACGCTACCCGGGAACTGTTCCGCACATTCAGCGCCAAATCCGGTTGGGATATCAACAAATTCGCCGATCCTACAGAAATTGAACGGAGTGCCAACGGAATTGCGTATCTACCGAAGCACATCAACGCGCACATGTCCGGCAAGGTGATTGAAGTCATCGACTCCGGCAGCCACACGCTTTTCCGTGCGGAAATCACGGATTCTGAAGTGTTAAGCGAAAAGGAAACGCTGACCTATAGCAAATTCAGGAAAGACATCAACTATAAACAGATGTTCTGCTTCCAGTGCCAGCAAACGGCGCGGGGAACCGGATGTGCCGTTGCGGGCGTTTGCGGCAAGAAAGCCGACGTCGCAGATTTGCAGGATAAAATGACAGGATGCCTTGTAGCCTTGGCTCGCGCCGTAAATGGAAAAAACACGGCAGAAACCGATGAAATTGTGATAGACGCCTTGTTTACAGGTATCACGAATGTGAACTTCAACCCTGAGAGCATCGATTCCCTTGTCAGACGCATCGCCGACGCCACGTCAAAATTCGGCGGTGCCAGGGAATTGGCCATGCGCGACCTCTGGGGCAGCAATGAAGATGTTCGCTCGCTGAAAGCGTTGATCCTCTTTGGGCTTAGAGGCATTTCCGCTTACGCGCACCATGCGCTGATGTTGAACAAAACAGACGCGGAAGTAAACGCTTTTTTCTATACGGGACTCAAGGCCATCGGTGACGACCTGACGGTTCCGCAGCTTCTCGATATCGTCCTTGAAACGGGAAGGATCAACCTCAAGTGCATGGAACTGCTGGATCACGCGAACACGGGAGCCTACGGCGTACCTACACCCGTTAAAGTAACGACCAACATCGAAAAAGGTCCGTTCATCGTCGTCACCGGCCACGACCTGCACGACCTCAAGCTTCTGCTGGAGCAAACCGAAGGCAAGGGTATCAATATATACACGCATGGCGAGATGCTGCCAGCGCACGGTTATCCCGAGATGAAGAAGCACTCGCACCTCAAAGGAAATTTCGGTACGGCCTGGCAAAGCCAGCAGCGGGAGTTTTCGAATATTCCCGCGCCGATTCTCTTCACCACTAACTGCCTCATGCCGCCGAAGCAAAACTATGCAGACCGCGTGTATACGACCTCCGTCGTCGATTTCCCGGGCTTAAAGCATATCGGGGCGGACAAGGATTTTTCCGGGCTGATCGCCAAAGCAATCGAACTCGGCGGCTATCCGGAAGAACATAAGATGCAGGGCATCAACGGCGGCGACGTGCTGACGACGGGCTTTTCGCACAGGACGATACTGTCTCTGGCGGACAAGGTCATCGATGCCGTGAAAGCCGGCGCTGTGAAGCACTTCTTCCTCGTGGGCGGCTGCGACGGTGCGCATACCGGAAGAAATTATTATACAGAGTTTGTTAAAAAGACACCAAAAGACAGCATCGTCCTGACGCTGGCTTGCGGCAAATACCGCTTTAACGACCTCGATCTGGGCGCAATCGGCGATTTTCCGCGCATCATGGATATGGGGCAGTGCAACGACGCATACGGCGCAATCAAGGTCGCGCTCGCGCTGTCCGAAGCCTTTGGATGCGGCGTAAACGACCTGCCCCTATCGCTGGTCATCTCCTGGTACGAGCAGAAGGCGGTCGCGGTGCTGCTGACGTTGCTCTACCTCGGCATCAAAAACATCTACCTCGGCCCGACGCTGCCCGCGTTCGTTTCGCCGAACGTACTGAAAATTCTGGTCGAGAACTACAATATTATGCCGATTTCCACGCCAGACGAGGATTTGAAGAAGATGCTCGGCTGATCAAGGAAAACCATCGGTTGACGCAAAAACCCGCCGGAAAT
>PNNR01000064.1 GCA_013824375.1 Clostridiales bacterium | reverse complement strand
AAGGGCACTTTCACGAGCACGACCGTCACGCCGCCCTCGCGCAGCCGCTCCAGCAGCGGCAGATATGCGGTCTCCTCGACCTTTCCGCCGGGGTAGAAGATGAATCCGTTTCCGGTGTCGCTACCCGCGTCCGGCGTGAGAATGGTCAGATTATCCTGCTGCCGGATGTTTGGGTTGTCCAGCAAGGCCGTTGCGGTTTCGTCCGCGTGGCGATAGTCGTTGACGTAGGCAAAAAACGCGACTGCGAGGAAAGCGAGCAGCGCAAGCAGCGCGACGCGTATATATCTGCCCGCGTGGTTGAGGGGTTTTTGAACTCGTTCCATAATATCCTCCTGCGTACAGGCCGGTTTGCGCGTTGATGAAACACACAAATGCGGGCGGATGTACCTGCTAATATCTTATACGCAGCACGCGCGACAATCAATTCGCCAATATGACAAAAGCACTAACATGGGATGCAGCGATATGCAAAGATTGTGACCGTGCCCTTGCCGGGGTAGGTCTTGGTCTCGTAGAGCTTGGGAAACGCCTTGATGAGGTCGGTAAGCTTGGAAAAGCCGTAGGTCTTGCTGTCGAAGTCCGGCATGACGCGCTTGATGTAGCCGCCGGCCGAGGAGATGTTGACCCAACCGTCGGCATCCTGATAGCGTTCGCTCGCGGTCTTGAGGTGGCTGTGGATGGGCGCGATGTCGGTCTTGGGCACAGTTTTTTCCGACTTTTTCGCGGGCTTTGCCTCCTCCGGCTGCACGGGCTTCGGCTTCTCGGGTTCGCCGAGATTCTGCGTGAGGATAAAGTTGTCGCAGGCGTTGCGGAAGGAGAGTGGCGTCTTCTCTTCGCCGACGCCGAAGACGTAGATGCCCGCCTCGCGCAGGCGGATCGCCAGCGGAGTATAGTCGCTGTCGCTGGAGACCAGCGCGACCGCGTCGTACCGCTGCGTGTGCAGCAAATCCATCGCGCCTATTGCGAGGGAGAGGTCGGTCGCGTTCTTCCCTGTGGTGTAGGCAAACTGCTGCTCCGGCTTGATGGCGAGGGTTTTGAGCTGTTCTTCCCAGTTTTTAAGCGCGCTGGCTTTCCAGTTGCCGTAAGCGCGCTTGACGACGATGCGCCCGTAGGTGGAGAGCTCCTCCAGAATAAGCGAAAGCTTCGTGAGCTGTGCGTTGTCCGCGTCGATCAGCACCGCGATATTCTCCAACGATTCCGATTTATCCATATTTATATACTCCGTTTCCGCCGCAGAGCTGCGGCGATGGGTTTGCTATACGATGATTATATCACAATGACGCGTAATTGATTCTCTGCGGCAAAAATCACGCAAAGATACAGCATCGCCTTTCTCAACAAAAAAAGCATCCGGAATGTTTCCGAATGCTCTTGCGTGATTCGCTTTTCGTCGAATACTAGTTCGTCAGCACGTTGTACTGCTTCTTAATGACCCGCAGGCGCGGGATGTCCTGCTCGCTGACCAGAGTGGCGGCAAAACCGCTGTGGCCCGCTCTGCCGGTTCTGCCGATGCGGTGGACGTAGTATTCCGGTTTATCCGGCACGTCATAGTTGATGACGAGGTCGATGTTGTCCACGTCGATACCGCGCGCGGCAACGTCGGTTGCGACCAGCACAGGGGTTTTACCCGCGCGAAAATCGCGCATGATGCTGTTGCGCTGGCTCTGGCTTAGATCGCCGTGGATGCACGCGCTGGACAGTCCTGCTGCGTTGAGCTTGCCCGTAACAGTCTTGACCCTATGGCGCGTGTTACAGAAAATCAGCGTCAGGCGCGGGTCCGTTTCCTTCATCAGGAAGTTCACCGTGGTGATCTTGCCGGATTCCGGGGTGTGGATGCTCATCTGGCGGACGGTCTTGGTGGGCTCATTGCGCTCGCCGACCTGCACGGTCGCAGGCTTGGTCAGATAGCTCTGCGCGATGCCGGAGATCTCCTTGCTCATGGTCGCGGAGAAGAGCATCATCTGCCGTTCGTCCGGGATCGTGCTGAGAATCCATTTGATGTCCGGCAAAAAGCCGAAATCGAGCATTTCGTCCGCCTCGTCGAGCACGACATAGCGGATGTTGCTGAGTTTCAGCGCGTTCTGGCCGATGAGGTCTTTTACGCGGCCGGGTGTGCCGACGACGACCTGCGCGCCACCGCGCAGCGCCTGAATCTGCACATGGGGAGACTGACCGCCGTAGATGGACACCGTGCGCATCTTCTTGTGCGGGGAGAGCTTTTTGAACACGGCGGTGGTCTGCAGCGCGAGTTCACGCGTCGGGCAGAGGATCAGCGCCTGCGGTTTGCGGTTGTCCGGATTGATCTTCTCGATGATCGGTACCGCGAAGGCTGCGGTTTTGCCCGTGCCTGTCTGCGCGATGCCGATGAGGTCCTGTCCTGCGAGGAGGGTTTCGAGGCTCTGTTCCTGGATCGGGGTCGGGGTTTCGTAGCCAGCATCCTTGAGGGTTTGCTGCATTTCGGGGGTGAGGAGTTCTGTGTATTTCATTTCCTTTTCTTTCTGTTCCGTAGATGCCATAAAAATAAGACCATGCCGACCATAGTGGCATCGTCTTTTCGAAAAAGCATAGTTTTTCCGTAAAACGTTGTCCTGTCGTCAGTCGATATTGATACGTCGGAGCCGGAACGCTCTTAGCCGTATGGCAAGTGATGTATTTCTTGCCAGGGCGTATCATAAATGCGACAGACAACGGGAGTTCGTACGAAATTTGGAAATCGTTTCGAGTCAAATTGCTTCCCTGCACTTCTTCAACAGGGGTGCTGCATCACAATACTTTGGTAGATTAGCACATCTGTTCGCATTTGTAAAGCAAAGATTGTGTGACGAAGGAATCATTCAAAGATTGCTAGGTCAATTTGGGGAAGTGACGTTTGTGTGGCGGAGGGAGGGATACTTGAAATGCCGCGCTGCCGCGCGGCATTTCAAGAGATAATCAGTACAAAAAAACGCCCCTCTTGCGAAGGGCGCTTTGTGCTTCAGATCAATTACTTGCGGAAGCAGTCGCTGCAGTAAACAGGACGGTCGGAACGGGGCTGGAACGGAACCTTGCAGGGTTTGCCGCAACCTGCGCAGGTTGCATCAAACATCTGACGGTCGCCGCCGCCGCGGGGAGAGCTCTGCTTGCGGGCGGTGCGGCAATTCTTGCAGCGCTGGGGTTCATTGGTGAAACCCTTTTCCGCGTAGAATTCCTGCTCGCTGGCGGTGAAGGTGAAGCTGGCTCCGCAATCTTTGCAGACGATGGTTTTGTCGCTGAACATGGAAATACCTCTTTCGTTTTTTGATGGTTTTGGTTCTGGTGTACCCGTTCAATCACATTCATCTTTCGTGAATGGTTGCATCCTTGCTTGGGTTGGCGGCTTGAGGCTCTGGAAGAAACGAAAAAGGATCGTCTGTTTTCGCGAGATCAAGATGCCCTCGACCCTATCAATTTGCCGTTTGACTTTCGCCAATGTGCTCTTATCAAAAAACACATGTTCACAATCATCAAATAACGGATGATCAGCAAACATGTGCGGTCAAAGCAATTATTTTGAATACTTGCTGACTATATCATAAAGAATTTCGCGTGTCAATTATTTCATGATAACAATCTTACAATTTGCATATACAGGCGCCTTTTTGCCCATTTTCTGCCCGTTTTGGCGAAAAAGGAGCGCATATCCGGAAAAGATATGCGCTCCCTGCTGTTCGTTTTGCCGCGAAACGGGATGAATTACATCGCGTTGACGCGCGTTTCGAGAGCCTTGAGCTGTTCGACGAGCGCCTTGGGCATGTTCTCGCCGTAGTTGGCGTAGTGCTCTTTGATGGATTCGACTTCCGCCTGCCACTCTTCTTTTTCAAGGTGGAAGAGCTCTTCCATGGCCGCGTCGGAGACGTCGAGGCCTTCGAGGTAGAGGTCTTCCTTCTTGGGCAGGTAGCCGATGGCGGTCTTGATCGCATCCGCCTTGCCGGTAACGCGTTCGACAACCCATTTCAGCACGCGGCTGTTCTCGCCGAAGCCCGGCCAGAGGAACTTGCCGTTCTCGCCTTTTCTAAACCAGTTGACGTAGAAGATCTTCGGCAGTTTGCCTTCCGTGGACTTCGCGCCAACGTTTAGCCAATGCTGCAGATAGTCGCAAACGTTGTAGCCGATGAACGGCAGCATCGCGAACGGATCACGGCGAACCTGGCCGATCTTGGCGGAGATGGCGGCTGCGGTGATCTCGGAACCCATGATGGAGCCGGCGAACACGCCGTGCGTCCAGTCAAAGCTTTCGTGGACGAGCGGGATGGTGCGTGGGCGGCGTCCGCCGATCAGGATCGCAGAGATCGGCACGCCTGCGGGATCTTCCCACTCGGGCGCGATGCACGGGCACTGCGAAGCCGGCGCTGTGAAGCGGGCATTCGCGTGCGCTGCGAGCTCTTTTGATTCTGGGGTCCAGTCCTGACCCTTCCAGTCTATGGCATGCGCAGGCGCCGGGGTGCCGATGCCTTCCCACCACACGTCACCATCGTCCGTGAGGGCAACGTTCGTGAAGATGGAGTTTTTGTCGATGCTGCGCATGGCGTTGAAGTTGGAGCTGTCGGAGGTGCCGGGCGCGACGCCGAAGAAGCCCGCTTCCGGGTTGATGGCGTAGAGGCGGCCGTCCGCGCCGAACTTCATCCACGCGATATCGTCGCCGATGGTTTCGACTTTCCAGCCGGGGATGGACGGGATGAGCATCGCCAGGTTGGTCTTGCCGCAAGCGCTCGGGAACGCGCCGGTGATGTAGGTCTTGTTGCCCTGCGGGTCGGTGAGGCGGAGGATGAGCATGTGCTCGGCCAGCCATCCCTCGTCACGCGCCTGAACGGACGCGATGCGCAGTGCGAAGCACTTCTTGCCGAGGAGGGCGTTTCCGCCGTAACCGGAGCCGTAGGACCAGATCAGGCGCTCTTCGGGGAAGTGGCTGATGTATTTCTTCTCGATCGGGGCGCAGGGCCAGGAAGAATCCTTCTGGCCTTTTTCCAAGGGAGCTCCGACGGAGTGGAGGCAAGGCACGAAATCGCCGTCGCCGAGGGTTTCCAGAACTTTGGTACCGATGCGGGTCATGATCCGCATGTTGACGACAACGTAGGGGCTGTCGGTGATTTCAATACCGATCTTGGAGATGGGCGAGCCGATGGGGCCCATCGAGAACGGGATGACATACATTGTGCGGCCATGCATGCAGCCCTTGTAAAGCTCGGTCATGGTCTTCTTCAGTTCGTCCGGATCGACCCAGTTGTTGGTCGGACCCGCGTCTTCCTGCTTTTTGCTCGCGATAAACGTTCTGTTCTCCACGCGCGCAACGTCGGAAGGATCGCTGCGGAAGAGGTAGCAGTCCGGGCGCTTCTCGGGGTTGAGCGGGGTTGCCATACCGCTCTTCACCATTTCGGCGAGCAGGCGGTCGTTCTCTTCCTGAGAACCGTCGCACCAGTAGATTTGGTCCGGTTCGCACATGTCCTGGCATTCCTTGACCCATGCGAGCAGCTTCTTGTTGTTTGTCATTGTTTTCGGCACCTTTCTTCTGTGAGTATGGTTTTATGGAAACTTCCTTATTGGTTATGATCCAAACACGGCGAGTAGGTTAAACCTGAATAATGGTTCGAGCGTCTCATACAAAACATATATTATTGACGGATCGCGAGCGGAAAATTGCAAAAATCGCTTAAATATTCCTCGCGGGAGGCTGTCGTGCGCGGCAGAAAGAGGGATGATCCGGTAAAAACTGGTTATCAGACGGCGTGTTTGCGGGTGTAAAATTAGCTTGAACTACTCTTCACGCGCAATCTTCACCAAATATATGATACACTGATTTATCAAGCAAGGCAAATGTTTCATGGAATTTTTTCACAGAAAAATTTCGATAAAAACGGGGAAAATAATCATGCAGAAAATTATGAAACTATTCCTGCAATTTTACGCTTGAAAAAATGCAAACCTGGATTATTTTGAAGGAAATCCGTAATAGAGGAAAGGTGTTTTTTGCTGCTTCCGCAGCGGATAAAACAGAAAAATCCAAAACAAAGGAAAACGGAGGGGGTACGCCCTCCGTTTTCATGCGAGTTAGTTTTTAATCACAGGAGTTAGGATCAATCATAGACGAGCAGCGCGATGGCCGGATCGTCGATGTTCGCTGCGTTGTACCACTGCGCGCCGGTGTCGACGTCGGCAACGGCTTCGCCGTTGGCGGCCTTGACGGCAAGCTCGACGGCCTTGTAGCCGATCTGGTACGGATCCTGGGTGACCGAGCCGTAGAACCAGCCATTGCGAATGGCGTTCTTCTGCGCGGTGCCGGCGTCGAAGCCAGCCACGACGAGGTCGGCGTACTTGCCGCCGTCGGCGAGGTCTTCACCGTCAGCAGTGGCCGCAAGGAAACCGACGACTGCGCCTTCGTTGGAGCAGAAGATCGCGGCGATGCCGCTGGTCGCGAGCAGGGAGTTCGCGGAGGTCTGCAGAGCGGTAGCTTCTGTGGTCGCGGAGACTTCCACGCGGATGATGATGGCCGCGCCGTCAACCTTGGCTTCCCACTTGGTGTGGCCTTCAACGGAGACGAGACCCGGCTGATAGGTTTCTGCGATTTCCTTCATCTTGTTGACGAAGCCCGTGGTGCGGCCGGTGACGGAGGCGGAGACCGCATCTTGGCTCAGGCAGCCGATGACGAGGGGCGCATCCGGGGTGGCAGCCTGCATCTTGGCGACGAGGTCGGCGTTTTCGCCAAACTTCTCGGCGGCGAGGGCTGCTGCGTTTTCGTTGTTTGTGGAAGCGGTGGCTTTCAAAGCACCGGTCTTGTCATTCGGAACGCCGGAGTCAAAACCGATGACCGGAATGCCCTTTTCAACGCACTCTTCGAGGATCTCGGTAACGGCCTCGGTAGAGAGGGCGGCAAGCGCGAGCGCTTTCGGGTTCTTCGCCATCTCGTTCTTGACCATGTTGACCTGCGCGTCGATTTCCGTCTCGGAAGCTGGGCCGTCGAAGTAGATTTCTACACCGAAATCTTTTGCGGCAGCTTCTGCGCCGGTCTTGACCGCTTGCCAGAACTGATGCTGGAAGCCTTTCGACATAACGGGAATGTACATCGGAGCGGCGTCAGCGGGTGCTGCTTCTTCCGTTGCGGGAGCTTCGGCGGCTTCTGCCGGAGCGGCGGGTTCCTCGGTGGTGGCGGGTGCTGCGCATGCGAACATGCCGAGTACCATGCCGAGGGTCAAAAGAATAACGACCAGTTTCTTCATGAGTATTCCTCCTTTTTTTATTCACTACGACAAGTTATGTCGATAGTTTCCAAGATATACCATTTGTAGCGCAGCTGTAATAGTGCAGTTAAGCCTTTTTCACGCGGTTGGCGGCCTTTGTGCGCTGGATGTCGAGCAGCACCGCGCCGATGACCACGGCCCCTGTGAAGAATGTCTGCCAGGGAGCCTGCAGACCGCAGGAGCTGAGGCCGTTCTTCAACACGCTCATGATGAACACGCCGATGAGGGTTCCGACCATAGTGCCTGCGCCGCCGCTCATCGACGTGCCGCCGATGACGACGCCCGCGATGGCATTGAGCTCCTGCCCGTTGCCGGTGCCGGGGGTGATCGTTGTGTAGGCCGCGGCGTAGAAGATGCCGCCCAGGCCCGCGAACAGACCGCAGACTGTATAGATGAGCACTTTCCATTTACTTACATCGATGCCCGAGAGGCGGCTTGCCTCTTCGTTGGAACCGATGGCAAAGGTGTATCTGCCGAACTTTGTTTTGTGCAGCAACAGAGCTGCGATGATGAAGAACGCAATCAACCACAGTGCGCCTACGGGAAAACCGGAAATCTTGGCATCCCCGAGATAGAACGTGTTGCGAATAAACAACTTCTTAAACCAGCCGCCGATCTCAGCGGTCGCTGTCGGCCAGGTCTGGGATTGCACCTTGGTGATGATCGAGCCGATGCCCTGAGACATCATCATCGTGCCGAGGGTTGCGATAAACGGCGGCAGCTTGAGCTTGGCTACGAGCAGGCCGTTGGAGAAGCCGAACGCGGTGCCGACGCCGACGGTAAGCATCAACGAGAGCCAGAGCGGCCACTGGTGTTGTTTGAATAGGAACGCTCCCAATAGAGCGGAGCACATCATTACCGTACCGATAGAGAGGTCGATGCCGCCGGTGATGATGACGAACGTCACGCCGAAAGCCATAAAGCCGATATAGTAGCTCGACTCGAGGATGTTTTTAACCATATCCAAAGAGAAGAAATTATTGCCGAAGATTGAGAAGAATACGTAAAGAATTACCAGCGCGAGTGGCGCGAGTAGCGTTTGCAAATTCATTTTCTTATTCGTCGATTCCATATTGGTTACTCCACTTCCCGCATGGTTGCGTAGGACATGATATTTTCCTGACTTGCAGACTCAATCGTGAGCTCGCCGACGAGGCGGCCTTCGCACATGACCGCGATGCGGTCGCTCATGCGAAGCAGCTCAGGCAGTTCCGAAGAGATCATGATGATCGATTTTCCCTGCGCCGCGAGTTGGTTCATCAGCTTATAGATTTCGCTCTTCGCGCCGACGTCGATGCCGCGCGTGGGCTCGTCAAAAATCAGCACGTCGCAGTTTCTCAGCAGCCACTTGGAGATGACCACTTTCTGCTGGTTGCCGCCGGAGAGCGATTTGATCGGAGTGTTGACAGACGGGGTTTTTACGCCGATCTTTTCCGCATATTCTTTCGCGACGCGGGCGATAGCGCGCCCTTTAACGAAAGGCCCGGTCGTGAACTGCTCCAGCGTGGGCAGCACCGTGTTTTCCGAAACGGAAAGACCGAGGCACAGACCGAACTGTTTGCGATCCTCGGAGAGATAGCCGATTCCCGCCTTTACTGCGTCCACAGGGGACGTGATATTGACCGGTTTGCCTTTGACGATGATCTCGCCGCCATCGCGCTTATCCGCGCCGAACAGCAGACGAGCGGTTTCGGTGCGCCCCGCACCCATCAGCCCGGCAAATCCGAGGATTTCGCCGCGACGAAGAACGAAAGAAACGTCTTTGACGTCGCCGGAACGAAGGTTTTTTGCCTCCAGCACGACTTCGCTGCCTTCCGGCACGTTGGATTTCGACTTCGGGTTCTCGTAGATCACGCGTCCGACCATCATCTTGATGATCTGATCCATCGTCGCTTCAGCCGTGTCCAACGTTCCGACGGTATGTCCGTCCCGCATGACGGTGATTCGGTCGGAGATCTGTTTGAGCTCATCCATCCGGTGCGAGATATATACGATGCCGACGCCTTTTGCCTTCAGCGCGCGGATAAAAGTGAAGAGCTCCTGAATCTCAGAGTCCGTCAGCGGCGCGGAAGGTTCGTCCATGATCATGATGCGCGTGCTCGGAAACGAGAGCGCTTTCGCGATTTCCACCATCTGTTGCTTGGCGACGGTGAGGCGCTTGACCAGCGTGGTGGCGTTGAGTTTCAGGTTGAGCGAATCGAGCAAATCCTGCGCTTTTTGATTCTGCTCTTTCTTATTTAAGAAAATGCCGTGTGTGGACTCCCGTCCGATGAAGATATTCTCCGCGACGGTAAGGTCTTTCAACAGGTTCAGTTCCTGATGGATGATGCTGATGCCGAGGTGCTGTGCCTCCGCCGGGGAATGGATGTCCACTTCTTTGCCGAAGAGCTCGACTGTTCCGCCGTCTTTGGCGTAGATTCCTGTCAGAATCTTCATCAACGTGCTCTTACCCGCGCCGTTCTCGCCGACGAGCGCAAGCACTTCGCCCGCGTAGAGCGTCAGGTCAACGCCGTCGAGCGCGTGCACGCCTGGGAAGAACTTTTGTATTCCTGTCATTTGTAAAATGGTTTCGGACAAAGTATCACCTCATCGTTTGTATATATAGTGAAAGAACGCATTGTAAAAGTCGATTTGCATCGGCACACGCGATCGATTGATCAAACAAGAAACCTGTCTCAGCAACATGAATCGGCTATTCATCGAACGTCAAGGTTCTTATTTTTCTTTCAGCAGGCTTACTTGGATTCGAGAGCTCGTTTGAAATCGGCGCTTCTAATGAAGTTGAGGAAGAGAAAACTCAGTGATCCGCAATGTTTGGAGTTTGCGCCGGAAGCGTACCTCGGTAGACGAAAACGAAACGTTTCATCTTTTTGAATTGTAGCATTTACAGAAAGTGAAGTCAAGCCCTAATCTGTGTTGCGTCCAATTGTTAAACGAACGGAAATACGATTATGGCGCGTATTATATCGGGATATACGGACGGAAAACAATATGTTCTGCTTGACAAAAAGCCCGTTAAAATGCTAGAATTAGCCGAAACTAAAAACGTTTTGCGATTGGCAGGTCCATTTCAGCCAGACTTTCAGGCAAATATTCTGAAAAGCAGTAAATACCCCAAGATTTCAAGAAAAAAGCTAGAAAATGGAGGCAGTGGAGGCGAAACGATTCGCGCATGTGCCGAAATCCGAGCAGGTCGCTCAAGCAAACTGCTGATTTTCTACGAATGCATTTCGATGCAACCTCACGCGAAGAACTCAAAGCCTCTCCATTTATTTGGAAAAAACAGACAGGAAACCGCACCGCGGCACAGTAGGTAAACACATTGTCAACCATTAAAGATGTTTCTAAGCACTCGGGATTGTCGCTTGCGACCATTTCGAAATATCTCAACGGAGGCAATGTCCGTGATGAGAACCGCCAGAGAATCGACGAAGCAGTCGAGGCTCTGGGGTATCGCGTTAACCGCAACGCGAGAAGCCTGAAGACCAACCGCACGATGACCGTCGGCGTTGTGATGCCGACGCTGTCCGTGCCGTTTTTTGGTAGCGTAATTTCCGCGTTGGATCAAACGCTCCGCGAAGCTGGTTATACTTCCTTCGTCTGCAGCTATGATTTCGACCGCAATTTAGAGCTGGAAAAATTACGCGTTCTCTGCAATAACAACGTGGATGGCATCATCCTCGCCGCGCAGTATGTCTCCGCAAAGGAGCTAAACGAAATACGGAATGCGCGCGGCAGCGAAATGCCGATGGTGCTGGTGGACAGAACAATCCCCGGCTTTGTTTGTGACAGCATCGTGATCGACAACCTGAACGCAACGTATGGTGCTGTTGAACAGCTCATCAATGCCGGGCATCGCCATATCGGTATCATCGTAGGCCCCCTGGATATTTCTACAGCAAATGAGCGCATGGTGGGTTACCGTCGTGCGCTTCAGGACTATGGAATCCACGTCGAAACCGGTTCTCGGAACAGCGCCGGGCAGCACGAAGAGCTCATCCAAATCGGGCGGTACGACTTTGAGAGCGGCTATCGAGAGTTTAACAACTTTATGGACATGGAGAACCCGCCGACAGCGCTCTGTGTCACCAACTACGATATGACCATGGGCGCGGTCACCGCAGCGCACGAGCGCAACATCATACTTGGGAAAGACATCGGCTTCGTCGGGTTTGATGCAGTCGATCTTTGCCGGATCGTCTCGCCCCCGCTTTCGATTGTCGAACAACCGACGCATTTGATGGGACAGAAAGCAGGAGAAGTGCTTCTCAAACGCATGACGGGAGAGACTTTGCCGCACCCGCAGGTGATTCGGCTCAAGAGCCATCTGCACAATCGTATTTATAAGGAATAGTTTGAGAAGTTAATGAATAAGAATAATCAGGAATATAAATTTATTAGAAATAGTTCGAAAAGATAATCTAATAAGAATAAACAGGTATATAAAGGAGAATGGATATGAACCGCTACGCAATTGATCTGCCGAAAATCGGCATCCGCCCTTGCATTGACGGACGGAGAAACGGTGTACGTGAGGGGCTGGAAGTCCAGACCATGAATATGGCGAAATCCGCAGCAAAGCTGATTGCCGATAACATCTGTTACCCCAACGGAGATGCGGTGGAGATTGTTCTGGCGGATACGACCATAGGCGGCGTGAAGGAAGCGGCTGCCTGTCAGGCGAAGTTTGAAAAAGCGGGCGTAACCATTACTTTGACGGTTTCGCCCTGTTGGTGCTATTCCACGGAAGTCATGGACTTTGACCCGCAGACGGTCAAAGCCGTCTGGGGATTCAACGGAACTGAGCGCCCGGGCGCTGTGTTTCTCGCGGCGGTTCTTGCGGCGCATGCGCAGAAGGGCCTGCCCGCCTTTGGTATCTACGGCCATGACGTAAAAGACGCGACGGACACCGAGATTCCCGAGGATGTCGCAAGAAAGATCCTGCTCTTTACGCAGGCTGCTCTCGCGGCAAAAAGCATGCGTCAGAACAGTTATCTGCAGGTCGGTTCCATGTGCATGGGCATCGCTGGCAGCATTCTCGATCAGGAGATGATGTATGAATACTTCGGCCTACGCAGCGAGAGCGTGGACGAGACGGAAATTCTCCGCCGTATCGACAACGGCATCTATGATAAAGAAGAGTTTGAGCGCGCGCTGAAATGGACGAAGGAATACTGCCCGGAAGGCGTTGACTGCAACCCAGAGGATATGCAGTTTACCCGCGAAGTAAAAGATGCGCAATGGGAGTTTGTCGTCAAGAGCATGATGATCGTGCGCGACTTGATGGTTGGCAACCCGCGCCTCGCTCAGATGGGTTTTGTCGAAGAGGCCGATGGGCATAATGCCATTGTCGCGGGCATTCAGGGACAGCGCCAGTGGACGGACTATAAACCCAACTTCGATTTCCTCGAAGCCATGCTCAACAGCCAGTTCGACTGGAACGGCTTGCGCGAAGCGTTTGTCGTTGGTACCGAAAACGACACCCTCAACGCCATGACGATGCTTTTTGAGCATCTCTTAACGAACCGCCCCGGCATCTTCGCGGACGTGCGCACGTATTGGAGCCCCGAAGCGGTCAAGCGCGTCACGGGAAAAGAGCTTAAGGGTTTTGCGAAAAACGGCATCATCCATTTGATCAACTCCGGCGCAGCCTCGCTTGACGGCACGGCGGCCGTTTCGGACAAGGATGGCAAGCCCGTCATCAAGCCCTTCTACGAGATGACCGACGCGGACGCGAAAGCTTGCCTCAAGGAAACCGATTGGTGCGCAGCGGATCAGTTCTATTTCCGTGGGGGCGGCTACTCCTCACACTTCATGCGCGGCACACGTGGCGGAATGCCTGTGACAATGGCGCGTCTGAACATCGTCAAAGGGCTTGGCCCGGTGCTTCAGCTCGTGGAAGGCTATACCTGCGACCTCGACAAAGATGTGCACGATAAGCTTGAACAGCGCACCAGCCCGACGTGGCCTACCACATGGTTTGCGCCGACGCTCACCGGAAAAGGCGCGTTCACGGACGTTTATAGTGTGATGGCAAACTGGGGAGCGAACCACGGTGCGTTCTGCTACGGCCACATCGGCGATCTGCTGATCACAATGGCGTCGATGCTCCGTATCCCCGTTTCGATGCACAACGTCGATTCTTCCCGTGTGTTCCGTCCCGCCGCATGGAGCGCCTTTGGAACGGACGATCTCGAGAGCGCGGATTACCGCGCCTGCGCCGTCTACGGACCGATGTATAAATAAGCAACGGAACCGTTTCCCCCACAATCCAGCAACATGCGTTCGCGCTGCCGGTTTTGCGTAAGCAGCCGACGGCGCGAACGTTTTTAAAAGGAGATGGAATTATGCTGCTCAATGTACCTAAAGTTCTTTCGCCGGAACTACTGAAGGCACTGTGCGAAATGGGGCACAGTGATAAAATTCTGCTTGCAGACGGAAATTACCCCGGAAAAAGTGCCGCCGAGCGCTGCAAGGCGACATTTATCCGCGCGGACGGCATCGGTGTGCCCGCGCTGCTGGAGGCAATCTTAACCGTGATGCCGCTGGATCTGTATACCGACGAACCAGCAATGGTCATGGACGTGGATGTGCGCGACAAGGGCATGAAGATTCCGATTCACGACACTTATCGTGAAATCATCGCAAAACGCGACCCCCGCGGAGAGAAAGCGGTCGCGCAATATGAGCGCTATGCGTTCTATGAAAAGGCGAATGCCTGCACCGTGATTGTCCAGACCGGCGAAGAGGCGATCTATGCCAACATCATTCTGCAAAAAGGTGTGATCAAATGAAGATGATGCGGCTGCTCGCGTTTGACCTTGGCGCATCGAACGGGCGCGCTGTGCTTGGCGCATTCGATGGAGAGCGTATCGAACTCAACGAAATACACCGCTTTGACAACCCCATGGTTGAGCAAAACGGCCTGTATTACTGGGATTCCCTCGGGCTCTACCGCAATCTGAAAGAATCGTTCCTAAAGCTAAAGCATGAAGGATACGAGGCGGATTGTTTTGGAATCGATACCTGGGGTGTGGACTTCGGGCTTCTCGACCACAACGGCGCGTTGCTTGGAAACCCGCGCTGTTATCGAAACGGCACCGAAGCAGGCATGGCGAATGTACACGCCGTCGTGCCGCAGCAGACACTCTTTTCGCGCACAGGTATCGCAAGCATGCCGTTTAACACGGTCTATCAGCTCTACGCGCGTTTGCAGGAGAACGATCCCGCACTGGAAAAGGCCAAGACGCTCCTGTTCTCGCCGGACTTGTACGGCTATTTCTTCACGGGCGAACAGCGGACGGAGTACACCATCGCCACCACGAGCATGCTCTACGACGGTGAAAACCACCGCTGGGACACGGAAACGATGTGCGCGCTAGGCATTCCGGAGCGCGTGTTTACCGAAGTTGATCTGGCAGGAACAATGCGCGGGCGAATCCGCGAAGCGGTTGCGGAGGAGCTCGGAATTTCTCGCGTACCATTCGCGGCGGTGGGTTCTCACGACACGGCGTCGGCCGTCGCTGCGATACCGGGAGAGGGGGATTTCGCGTTCTGTTCCTCCGGCACATGGTCGCTCTTCGGCGCGGAAAGCGAGAAGCCCGTCAAGACCCAGGCGGTCTTCGACGCGAACTTCTCCAACGAGGGCACCGTGCAGGGCACGTTCCGATTGCTGAAAAACATTATGGGCCTGTGGCTTGTGCAGGAATGCAGACGGGATTGGCAGAAGCAGGGCAACTTCCTGAGCTACGACGAGATCGATGCGCAGGCAAAAGCCAGCAAGGGGCTTGTGAGCATCATCGACACGGACGACACGAGCTTTTACGCCGCGGGTAATATGCAAAAAAAGATTCAGCAGTATTGCGAGCGAACGCATCAGCCCGTGCCGCAGACGGTGGGCGAGACTGCACGCTGTATCTATGATAGCCTCGCACTGAAGTACCGCTTTGCGCTTGAGACGCTGGAAGGCTATCGCGGCACGCGCATCGACCAGCTCAATATTGTCGGCGGCGGCACGAAAAACAAGCTCATGAACCAGCTCGCGGCGGACGCGACGGGAAGAACCGTCGTCGCAGGCCCGGTAGAGAGCGCATGCGTGGGAAATCTTTTGATGCAGGCGGTGGCGCTGGGTGAACTCAAGGATGTGCAGCAAGCGCGCGAGGTCGTAAGAGCTTCGTTTACCACGGAAACCTATGAAAGCAACCGTACCCAGCAATGGGAGGACGCGTATGAGAAGCTTCTGCACAATATGGAGATGAAAAAATAATGATCGATATGAAAAAGTGGGAGCAAATCGCTTCCGAGCAGATACATAAAAGAAAGAAGATCGAGGGACGCCTTGGCGGCAGGATCGCGGTCGTCACGGGCAGCGCGCAGGGCTTTGGCAAGGGCATCGCGGAGGAACTCTACCGCGAGGGCGCGTGCGTGGTCATCGCCGACCTCAACGAGCCGCTGGCGAAGGAAGTAGCCGCATCTCTGGGCGAGCGCGCGGTCGCGGTGAAGGCGGATGTGTCCGATGAAGAGAGCGTCGCGCGGCTGGTTGCCGCGTGCGTTGAAGCGTTTGGCGGGTTGGACTTGTTTGTTTCTAACGCGGGCGTGCTCAAGGCGGGCTCTCTGGACGAGATGGAGAAAAAAGACTTCGAGTTCGTGACGAGCATCAACTACACCGCGTTCTTTACCTGCGTGAAGTACGCCCAGCGGATCATGCGCGCGCAATTCGCGGCGGATCCCGGCTGGATGGGCGACATCATCGAGATCAACAGCAAATCCGGCCTCGAGGGTAGCAACAAGAACTTCGCCTACGCGGGCGGAAAGTTTGGCGGCATCGGCCTGGTCGAAAGTTTCGCGCTGGAGCTCGCGCCCTACAACATCAAGGTCAACGCGATCTGCCCCGGCAACTATTATGACGGCCCGTTGTGGAGCGACCCGGAGCGCGGCCTGTTCGTGCAGTATCTGCGCGCGGGCAAGGTGCCGGGCGCGAAAACCATCGACGACGTGAAACAGTTTTATCTGGCGAAGTCTCTCATCAAGCGCGGGTGTTTGCCTTCGGATGTCGCAAAAGCGATCTTCTACGCCGTGGAACAAACGTATGAAACGGGGCAGGCGATTCCCGTCACCGGCGGACAGGTGATGCTCCGATGATCGACCTTACATTGCTGAAATCGTTGAACATAGGCACGAAAGACGAGCGGCTCGCCGCGCTGGAGCGCGCGGTAGCGTGCGCCAACTTCCCGCCCGTTGACCCGCGCATGGTCAACAACCACATCCACACGAGTTATTCGTTCTCGCCGTATTCGCCCGCGGCCGCGGCCTACGCCGCGCGCGCGGAGGGCCTCGCCACCTGCGGCATCGTGGATCACGACAGCATCGGCGGAGCTGCGGAGTTCATCGAGGCGGGCAGGATTGTCGGGATTCCGACGACCATCGGCATCGAGACGCGGGTTTCGTTTGAAGAAACATCCCTGAAAGACCGCAGAACGAACAACCCCGACCAGATCGGCAACAGCTACATGGTGCTGCACGCAGTCCCGCATGACAAGATCGAAACAGTGCAGGCGTATTTCGCGCCATTGCGAGAAAAACGCAACGCGCGGAACCGGAAGATGTTGGAGCGCATCAACGCGCTCTACGCCACCGACGGTGTGAATCTCGACTTCGGCCGCGACGTGCTGCCGCTGTCGCAGGCGGAACACGGCGGCAGCGTCACCGAGCGGCATCTCATGCTGGCTCTCGCGCGGCAGCTGATCAAGCTAGGCAAGGCGGATCTTCCGCAGCATGCTACCGAGTTGGAAGTGATGCTTGCAGAATACGATCTCGTGGGCACGCTGAAAAAGGACTGCATCCCCAAAGTGTTCATCCCGGCGACGGACGAATGCCCGACGCTGCAGGAGTTTGTGCGTTTTTCCGCCGAAGCTGGCGGGATACTGGCATACGCGTACCTGGGCGACGTGACCGCCAGCGTCACGGGCGACAAAAAAGCACAGAAGTTTGAGGACGACTATCTCGACGAACTATTTGAAGTGATTGACCGGGCAGGCATCCGCGCGGTGACATATATGCCCACGCGCAACACCCAAACCCAGATCGAACGGCTGAGAAGCCTCTGCGAGCGCTACGGCATGCAGCAGATTACCGGCGAGGATATCAACTCCCCGCGACAGAGCTTCGTCATCGAGAAGATGAAAGAGGAACAATTTTCGAACCTGATTGAGAGCACATGGGAATTGATTCGACATGAACGTGGAGAAAAGGAGTAATAAATGAAAACAAAAGCAGTGCGCCTGTACGGGGCGCATGACCTGCGGTTGGAGGAGTTTGAACTCAGCCCCGTGGGTGATGACGGTGTACGTTGCAAGGTCATCTCAGACAGCCTCTGCATGAGCAGCTACAAAGCGCTGGAACAGGGCGCGGCGCACAAGCGCGTCCCGGATGATGTGGCGACAAACCCGACGATCATAGGACACGAGTTTTGCGGCATCATTGACGAAGTCGGCAAGAACTGGGCGCACAAATTCAAAAAGGGCGACGGGTTCGTCATCCAGCCCGCGCACTCCTATCATGGCTCACTGACCGCGCCGGGCTATTCTTTCCGCGAATGCGGCGGCGACGCGACCTATGTCAACATCCCCTGGGAGACGTTGCAGATGGACTGCCTGCTTCCCTACAACAGTGATGTCTTTTTCTACGGCTCGCTTGCGGAACCCATGAGCTGCATCATCGGCACGTTCCACGCGATGTACCATACCAGAGACGGCGAGTATGTCCACGACATGGGCATTATCGAGGGCGGCAAAATGGCGCTGCTCGCGGGCGTCGGGCCGATGGGGCTCGGCGCGATCGATTATGCGCTGCATTGCGACCGCAGGCCGAGCCTGCTCGTTGTGACCGATATTGACGATGCGAGGCTGGCAAGGGCGGCGAGCATCTATACCGTGGAGCACGCAAAAGAACGCGGCATCGACCTGCACTATGTCAACACAGGCAAGCTCGAAAACCCGGTCGAGACGCTCCGCGCGCTCAGCGGCGGAGAAGGTTACGACGACGTGATCTGCTTTGCGCCGGTGAAACCGGTGGTGGAGCAGAGTGATGCCATTCTCGCGGTGGACGGCTGTCTCAATTTCTTTGCGGGCCCGGGAGACACGAAGTTCTCCGCCATGATGAACTTCTACAACGTGCATTACAACCGCACGCACGTCGCCGCGACTTCGCACGGCAACACGGACGACATGCGCGAAGCGATCGCCATGATGAACGCGGGAAAACTCAACCCCGCCGCGATGATTACGCACATCGGAGGCCTCGACTGCGTGGCGGAGACCACCGCGAACCTGCCGAAGATTCCCGGCGGCAAGAAGCTGATCTACACCCAGATCGACCTGCCGCTGACCGCGATATCCGATTTTGCGGAAAAGGGAAAAACGGAACCGATGTTTGCTCAGCTCGATCAGCTTGTCAAAGCCAACAACGGGCTCTGGTGCGGCGAGGCGGAGAAATATCTGCTGGGGATGCTGCA
>PNNR01000044.1 GCA_013824375.1 Clostridiales bacterium | reverse complement strand
GTAAAGACAAAATTTTCCATTTCCGACAATGTTTTTACACGGATTTTTTGTGGGGTTCTGATAGGATGAAAGCCATGCGCCAAAATAAATGTATACACATTTCACTATGAAAATGAGATGTTTACGGCAGAAATTCGATCATTATTCAGGAAAAACAGCGTAAAGTATGAACTTTTTGCGGCATTCATGCAAGCCGATAAGGGGCTATGCTATAATAGCCACGACTTCATGTAAGGTGAAAGAATTGATGACAAACAGCAATCCGTTCTTCCGGCTGGAGCAGGAGAACGACTCCACGCATTCCAAACACGATCACGAAGAAAATCAACCGCTCTTCACGGAGCGCAGAAAGCCGCACTCATTTTTGCTCGGCGTCGTGTTTACGACGCTCAAGATGACGGTATTGGCGTTTATCGTCGTGGGCTTCATCGGAATGGGTCTCGTGTTGGGTGTCGTAAAGGCGTATGTTGAGACGACGCCGTCGCTGGACACCGCGCAGCTCACAATCTCGGATTATACAAGTTATCTTTACGATATGAACGGCAATCTCATCAGTTCGATCGCAGACGTGGAATATCGCGACTGGGTGGATATCGAATATATCCCCGACATGCTAAAAAACGCGTTCATCTCCGTGGAGGACGTACGTTTTTATAAACACAGCGGCGTAGATTTCAAGCGCCTCTTTTCTGCGACCCTCGAAATCCTCGGCAACAGCAACTCTTCCGGCGGCAGCACGATCACGCAGCAGCTGATCAAGAACAAGGTGCTCGGTGCGCAGCGGAACTACAAACGAAAGATTCAGGAAGCGTATCTCGCGCTGGAGCTGGAGACGCAGATCGACAAAGACACCATTCTGGAGGCGTATCTCAACGACGTCGATCTTGGCGAAAGCAACTACGGGGTCAAAAGCGGTGCAAAGGATTATTTCGGAAAGGAGCTCTCCGAGCTGACCGTGCGTGAATGCGCAATGCTTGCAGGGTTGACGCAGGCGCCGTATCGCTATGACCCGCGCAGAAACATGTATCAGCGCGACAAGATGGAAGTTACCGATGAGCGCACCAACCAAGTGCTCTCCAGAATGTATCAGGCGGGATTCATTACAAAAGATCAGTACAACACCGCCCTGACTGAGCAGGTTCATATTGTTGAGGTCAGCGAACAGAAGCAGATGTATGATATGGCGTATTTCGTCGAATACGCGATCAGCGATGTGATTACGCATCTGCTCGAAAAGCGCGGGCTAAGCAACACAACCGCAAACCGAAATGCTGTGGAGAACGAGTTGCGCACCAGCGGATATCAAATTTATACAACGGTTGATCCGTTAATTCAAAAGACGGTACAGGACACACTTTCAGGTTGGGAAAGTTATCCGTCGCTTGCAGACACGTCCAAGTCTCTCATGGTGGAGACGAAGGAGGACGGCACCGTAATTGAGACTGTGGAACCGCAGGCTGCCGCGGTAGTGATGGACTATCACACGGGCGAACTGCGCGCAGTTATCGGCGGCAGAGATGAGCCAACCGTACGCAAGGGGCTCAACCGCGCTTCGCAGAGCTATACGGAAGTAGGATCTTCGATCAAGCCGCTCGCGGTCTACGGACCCGCGCTTGATCTCGGATATTCGCCGGGCAGTATAACATATAACATGGATGGCCCAATTATGGGTTGGAACACAGAAAAGGGCTACCCCTCCGGCGGGCTCGATTCGCGTTATGGTCCGGTGACGTTCCGCCGCGCGCTCGTGAGTTCGCTTAACGTACCCGCCGCACATGTGTTGATGGACTATGTCACACCCGCGATTTCGGCGCAGTATCTCTATCAACTCGGCGCGACAGAGAACAAGATTAACGTCGACGGCGCCGGACTCGCTCTCGGCACATCGGGATTGACGCCCATTCAGATGGCAGCCGCGTATTCGACAATCGCCAACGATGGCGTATATATGGAACCTCTCTCATTCACAAAAGTGTTGGATGCGCAGGGCAACGTCATACTAGATGCCGATGAGGTGCGGGATTCGCACCGCGTGTTCCAACCAAGCACGGCATGGCTTCTCGTGGACATGATGACAGACGCGGTAAAGACCG
Organism: Clostridiales bacterium; assembly: GCA_013824375.1. GTDB lineage: Bacteria > Bacillota > Clostridia > Christensenellales > CAG-138 > UBA7703. The sequence continues at coordinate 18,852 of PNNR01000044.1, read as the reverse complement.
GCACGGGTACCAAGGCGAAGATCGAGGATATCACGGTCGCAGGCAAGACAGGAACGAACTCCGATTACGCAAGCGTCTATTTTGCGGGGATGACGCCGTATTATGTCTCGACACTCTGGATTGGTCATGATTATCCCGCAAACAAACTCAAAAAAGGTTCGTCGGGCGGAAACGAAGCTGCTCCGCTTTGGCAGACATATATGTCGAAAATTCACGGAGGGCTGACAGATAAGCCGATTATCGACATGGACCCGACGTCGCTCGGCCTCGTTAAGCGGACGATCTGCCCGATTTCCGGCCTGTTGGCTACCGACGCCTGCAAGAACGACGAAGAACACAAACCGGTAACGGAATGGTTCCTTGCGGACAAAGCGCCGTCAGACTATTGCGATATGCATGTAACGCTAAGTATCTGCACTGCGGAAAATGCGCTCGCAACCGAGTTCTGCCCAGAAGATTTTGTTCAGAAGATGAGTTTTGTGCTCATTCGCCCGGACAATTCTCTGTATCAATTTGACGACGAGTATTTACTTCAAGCGCTGCCGACCGCTGCGCGCACAGAACTTACAACAGATGAGTTTGTCGACAGCATGAAGACTTGCACTGTACACGCGGACGGATCGCTCTCTATCTTCGCACTCAAAACGCAGTCGCAGGATTTGATTCAGCAGGTTACAGACTACCTGAACGCCGCAAAGAACGTACCAAACGAGATGAGCGACGCCCTCAAGAATGATATTGCGAACCTACAGGTTGCACTCAGCGGGTATCAATATTCTGAAATCGAGCCGCTGTATCAAAAACTGAATAACGACTTCCTCGCACTCCAGAACTACATGGCGCAACAGACACTGAATGGTAACGGAGGTTAAAGTGTGACGATGCGGGACGAAGCCGTCGGAAAATGCACACTGGAAGAAGCATACAAGTTGGAACGCGAGCGTCTGTTTTTGCTCGCTGCCTGCGACACGCCGCAGGGCGAATATCACAATCCAGTGTTCGGCGAAGGCAAGCCGGGCGCTGCCATCGTGCTCATCGGCGAAGCACCGGGCGCGGAGGAGACGAAGTTAGGCCATCCGTTTGTTGGAAAAGCAGGCAAGCAGCTTGACACTCTGTTCTGTCGATTCGGAGTGATGCGTGAAGACGCGTTCATCACAAACGTGGTAAAGTACCGTCCGGTCGTGCGCTCTGTAAAAAGCAGCAGAAACCGCACTCCGATACCAGCGGAAATCGTAGCATCCCTGCCGTTGCTTAAGACTGAGATATTGCATCTTTTCCCGAAGCTGATCCTCTCGCTCGGAAACACCCCGCTCAAAGCCGTGTTCGCACTCGCGGGACAGAAAGCGCCTGCGATCGGTTCTGCGCACGGGAAGCCATATTCGATATTGATCGACGGACTCACGTTTACACTAATTCCGTTGTATCACCCAGCCAGTGGCATCTACAACCGCGCACTGGTAGAAGTCATGGAGCAGGACGCGGCGTTCGTCGGTAGTGTTGTGCAGCAGATCAAAGGTTAAACGCACAGACAATATTCGCAAAACATGCGAACTATACGCTATACACAGAATTGTGGTATACTAAACAATAGAATATTTCACAACGAAGTTTGAAACATATAAGGAGCTAACTATGGCGCAGAAGGTATTAATTGCAGACGACGATCAGGTCGTACACGAGGCGCTTGGCATTTATCTGAAAGCGGAGGGCTTTGAGGTGGTCGACGCTTTCGACGGCGTATCCGCCATCGAAAGCATTACGCCGGAAGTTGTGCTCTGCGTTCTGGATATTATGATGCCGAAGATGAGTGGCATCGAGGTTTGCCGCGAAATCCGCAAAACCTCGCAGCTGCCGATTTTGATGCTGACCGCAAAAGGCGAGGAGATCGATCGTATCGTTGGCTTGGAACTCGGCGCGGACGACTATATCGTCAAACCCTTCAGCCCGCGCGAAGTTGTCGCCCGCATCAAGGCAGTACTGCGCCGCGCGAGCGAGCAGCCCAAGAGCGACACTAGCGTAATTACCTACAACGGCCTTACCATCGATCTGAAAAGCTATACGGTTACGCTGCGCAATCAGCCTGTAATCTGCACGCCCAAAGAGATCGAAATCCTGCATATGCTCGCATCCAACCCTGGCCAGGTGTTCACACGCGAACAGTTGTTGTCTCGCGTCTGGGGCTATGATTTCGCGGGCGAAACGCGCACTGTGGACACGCATATCAAACGCATTCGTGCAAAACTGGATTCAACTGGACTTGGCTGGAGCATCAAGACCATCTACGGCGTCGGCTATAAGTTTGAAACCGAATAAAGCCGGCACGGACTCATGCGGAGCGTCTTTTACTGGCGAATATTAATCGTATCGATCATTGCGTTGCTGCTGGCAAATATCATTTTACTGGCGGCTTATACTTATGTTGGAAAAAACACCTATATCTCCATCGAAATGGCGAATCTCGAGCCGGAGGCGGAGGTCACGCGCCAGATTTATGAAGAATATAAAAACGGCTTCATGACGGAAGAAGCATTTCTGCGCTTTATTGAGAAGCAAACCCTTGCCAGCGAGTCCGCCATCATGATTGCGGACGAGCTTGGCAAACCTCTTATCGTTCGAAATATCGGCAGTACAGTCGAGATGCAGGATTTGGGCGAATACTACCGCGCGGAGATACAGAATATCTTGCGCGGACAGACGGTCGAAAACGATGATCTCATGCTTCTCAATGGCGAAACAGCAGTTTCCGTCGGCATTCCCGTACGTGATGCTGAAGGGGATGTGACGGGATGCATTCTCGTAATCAAACAAATCCAACGCATTCAAAGCGCGTTTAACCAACTTAACAAAGTGCTTACCGGTACGATCGTTGCCATTATGCCGGTTGTTATGCTGCTCGTAGCGTTCAGCACCAACCGCCTGAGCAAGCCGCTTCACGACATGAGCAACGCTGCGATAGAGATGTCGAAAGGGAGATTCAACGTCCGCGCAAACGAGCGGGCATCCGGCGAAATCGGCATTCTTGCGCGCGCACTCAATACTCTCTGTGACAATCTCGCACAAACGATCTATCAATTACAAAGCGAGAAAAGACAGCTCAACCAACTGCTTTCGAGCTTTACTGATGGTGTAGCCGCCATCGACAACATCGGATGCCTGACGCACTACAATCCTGCGCTAATGAAGATGTTCGGCGCAGTTGAGATCAAGGTGCCGATTGACCTCGTGCCGGATCAGTCGATTTGGGATTTATTCCGTTCTGTGTATGAAACTTTGGAACCCGTAAGCATTCGCTACACGCTGCCGAATGAGCGAGCTCTTTGGATCACGATTGTTCCTGTGACGGACGAAGCAGGCGAGTGCACCGGCGTAGTCGGCTTGTTTAAGGACGTGACCGATCTCGAACGGCTGGAGAAGACACGCAGAGACTATGTGGCCAATGTCAGCCACGAATTGAGAACGCCTCTCACGGCCGTTCGCGGTCTTCTAGAACCGCTTAGTGATGGCATGATTACGGATGAAGAGACGCGTCAAAGGTACTATCGCATCATGTTACGCGAAGTTATCCGCCTGTCTCGCTTAATTACAGACATGTTGGAGCTATCGCGGCTGCAGTCCGGAACCGAGCACATGGAGTTGCATGCGGTCAACCTTACGGAGCTACTGCAGGATACCCGCCAAAACTACGCAAACGAAGCCGCACAGCGCGGTATCAGCCTTAATCTGAATCTGGAAGAGATTCCATTCGCGATGACGGACGAAGACCGTGTAGAACAATTGCTGGTCATTTTGATCGACAACGCGATGCGATATACACCGGAAGGCGGCAGCATCACAATCTCCGCTTCACAAGCGAAAGGCGAGCGCATTCTGGTTACGGTTTCTGACACCGGATGCGGCATTGAACCGGACGACCTTCCGCACATCTTTGAGAGGTTTTTTAAAACTGACCGTTCTCGCAAAGAAGGCGGAACCGGGTTAGGACTTTCCATCGCAAAACAGATTGTCGATAAACTTGGCGAGCACATCTATGTGGAGAGCATACCGGGCGAGGGAACGAGCTTTCACTTTACGATCAAGAACTACATCAGTAACGCCATCGCGCTTGGTCCTGTCAGCGCTGGTGTGGTGCGATACGAAGAGTCGGAAGATGCGGTATGGCAGCAAACGAGAGGATCGCAGGATGCGCCATACGAGATACTGCCGAAGAAACAAAGCGAGAAAAAGAGCATTAAGCCTGACGATCGCAACAAGTATCAGCAAGATAAAAGACCTAAGAAACGATGATGCACTAAACGGCACGCAAACACGTGCCGTTTTCTATTTAAAACTGTGATACATGCCGAATTATCAAGTGAGATTACATGAAACCCGCTTCGATCTTGTACGAATCGTGTACAATTTCGACATCCTGTCGTGCCCTGTTGAATTGTGGCAATACGCGTACTATAATCAACTCAAGCAGGAGGGATTACCATGCAAAAGAGCGCGCATATTTTAATCTGCGACGATCAGCCGATCATCCATGAATCGCTAGGCGTCTATTTGGAAAGTGAAGGGTTCTCGCATGCGTCTGCCTTCAATGGCGTGCAGGCGGTCAAGATGGCGGAATCGGAATCGCCCGATTTAATACTAATGGATTTGATGATGCCTGAAAAAAACGGCATGGACGCCTGTCGCGAGATCCGGCAAAAAAGCTCGGTGCCGATCATCATGCTCACCGCAAAAGGCGAGGAGATCGACCGTGTTGTCGGTTTGGAGATCGGCGCTGACGATTATATCGTAAAACCGTTCTCCGCACGTGAGCTCATTGCGCGTATCAAAGCAGTGCTGCGCCGCTTTACTGCAGAGCCGGAGACGGAGGGCAAAACCATCCGCATAGAGGACCTAGAGATCAGCCTCAACAATTATGAGGTGAAAATCAAGGGCAAGGCTGTTGATTTCACGCCCAAAGAGGTAGAGATTCTCTATCTTTTGGCGTCGCATCCGGGGCGCGTCTTTGACCGGGAGCAGATTCTCTCCAAGATTTGGGGTTATGACTATTTCGGCGACACCCGCGCGGTGGACACGCAAATCAAGCGCATCCGCCAGAAAATTCCTGATGAAGGACTGAGTTGGGGCATCCGCACCGTATACGGCGTGGGATACAAGTTCGGCGTAAGCGACAACTAAAGCATACGATCAAAGAGTAATCAGGCGCGTGTTATCTTTCTAGATGATGAGCGAACGAGGTGCAACTGATGCGCCAAAGGATGAGATGAAAAAAACGTTGCAATGGCGTACAAAAGAACCGAATACTGTACCCGGAGAAAAAACAGGATCCATCTTCGAGAAGTTTCTCTTCTACCTGATCGTCGGTTGTGTGCTCACTTCCGTGATCGCGGTATTGGTCTATCTTTTCACGGGAGCAAGTGTGCACGCGCGCCGTATTGCGGACGAAATGCTGCCGCGGGCCGAGTCTATGTCCCGCCTCGCGACACGTCTTCAGTCCGGTCAGATTTCTTATGATTCCTTCATCGATTTCACATTGAAAGAACAACAGGGCACGCGTGTCTATATCTTTGACGAAAGAGCAAACCTGATCGCCTACACAACGGAGAGCAGTTCTGCCAGCGCATTGATTAGCACGACAATTCGAGACTATGGCTCGCAGGTGGTTACCACCGGCGAGCAACTGATTTCGATAAAGTGGAGATCCTTTGACGGCGTGGTCGTCGGCGTGCCGATCTTCGACAATCTTTCACGGGTGACAGGCGCAATACTGATGTCACGGCCTTCCAACGAAGTATACAGCTCATTGATGAGCTTTGTGAGAGCACTGATGCTGAGTTCTTTGATCGCGTCCGTGTTTATGGTCATACCCGCCTATTTTATCTCCCGCCGAATGGCAAACCCAATCCGCACGATGACGAACGCATCGGCCGCGATGGCGAGCGGAAATTTCAACGTTCGCGCGGACGAAAGCCGGGATGACGAGATCGGACAGCTCGGCGTCGCGCTCAACCATCTTTCGACGCAGCTGCAATTGAACATCAGCAACCTCATCCTTGCTCGAAACCGCTTGCATGTTATATTGGATGGTTTGCGCGAAGGCGTTGTTGCACTGGAAGCAGATCATACGCTAATCTATCACAATCAAGCCGCCTGCCATCTGCTCGGCGCGTGCGCGGAGGAAGACATCAAAGAAACGCTCGCGCCCGTGCTGCCAATTTGTGGCGAGGTGCAGAAGAGCGGCGAAAGCAGAACGCTCACGCTCGACGTCGGCGAACGAAGGCTCTTGCTCGTCGTGTCGCTTTCGCAGGAAACGAGCGAGCTTGCTCCGGGAACCGTGATCGTCGCGCAAGACGTGACGGCGGCAGAGCGGCTAGAACAAACGCGGCGTGATTATGTCGCAAACGTTAGCCACGAGCTGCGTACGCCGATCGCCTCGATCCGAAGCCTCGCGGAAGTGCTCAACGACGGTCTCGTGAAGAAGGAAGAAGACCGTTCGCGCTATTATGGATATATCCTGCGCGAATCGATGCGCTTAAGCCGCCTGATCAACGACCTGTTGGAGCTTTCACGCCTGCAAAGCGGCGCGGTTGCGCTGGAGAAGGCCGATTTTCATCTGGACGGCGTGATCAGCGAGGTTGTGGATCAGACTAGTCTGGTCGCGTCCTACAGCGGTCTGCGCATCACCGAACGCTGGAATTGCGAGAAGCCGCTGCTGGTGCATTCCAATATCGACCGCATCGAGCAGGTGCTCATCGCGCTGATCGACAATGCGATCAAATTTGCTTCCGACGAAGGCGTGATTATTCTGGATGTCCAGAAGGACGAAGAGCATGGTTGCGCAGTCGTTTCCGTCATGAACACGGGGCATATTCCGGAAGAGCATCTGCCGCATCTGTTTGAGCGGTTCTACAAGGCGGATACCGCGCACACCGACAGCGGAACAGGTCTCGGGCTTGCGATTGTGCACGAAATTCTGTCTCATCTGGACGAAACCATCGAGGCGCGAAACGAAGACGAGTATGCCGAGTTCCGCTTTACGGTGACGTTATAGGATCAAGTGTGAACAAACGAATAACGAGTTGAAAACAACCGATTCATCCGAGAAGAAACAGTGCAACCGACATTGTTTCTTCTCTTTTTTCGTGGTATATTTGGTTGAGCGCACAAGCGGATGTGTTTCGTGCGCGAAAGATGTAACATCACATTCACGGACGGAGGAACCCCATGATGGAACGCAATGTATACGATGTACTGGAAGAACGAGGCTTTTTGAAGCAATGCTCGCACCCCGAAGAACTGCACGAGCTGCTCGGCAAAGAGAAGGTCACGTTCTATATCGGTTTTGACCCGACGGCGGACAGCCTCCACATCGGCCATTATGTGCAGCTCATGTCCATGGCGCATATGCAACGCGCGGGGCACAAACCCATCGCGCTTCTCGGCAACGGCACGGCGTTCATCGGCGATCCTTCCGGCAAGACGGATATGCGCTCGCTGATGAGCCGCGAGCAGCTTGCCCACAACGCGGCGTGCTTTCAAAAGCAGATGTCGCGACTGTTGGATTTTTCGGATGGCGGCGCACAGCTTGTCTACAACGGAGACTGGCTCTACCCGCTGAACTTCCTCGACTTCATGCGCGATATCGGCGTGCATTTCTCGGTCAACCGCATGCTCGCCGCCGATTGCTACAAAAACCGCCTCGAGCGCGGATTAACCTTCTTCGAGATGGGTTACATGCTTATGCAGGGGTATGACTTCCTGGAGCTCCATCGCCGCCACAACTGCGTGCTGCAGATGGGCGGAGACGACCAGTGGAGCAATATCCTCGGCGGCGCGGACCTCATCCGCAAAAAGGAGCAAAAGCCCGCGTTTGCGCTGACGACCGCGCTGCTGACCACGAGCGACGGCAAGAAGATGGGTAAAACCGAAAAAGGTGCTGTCTGGCTCGACAAAGAGAAGTGCAGCGTGTTCGACTTCTACCAGTACTGGCGCAATGTCGGCGACGAAGACGTGAAGATGTGTCTCTCTCTTTTGACATTCCTGCCGATGGATGAAGTCAACCGCCTCGGTTCCTTGCCGGGCGAACAGATCAACGAAGCCAAGCGCGTGCTTGCCTACACGCTTACCGCGCAGGTGCACGGCGAAGAAGAGGCGAAGATCGCGCAGACATCCGCTGAAGGGTTGTTTGCGGGCGGCGGAGATTTGAGTAACATTCCGTCCTGCGAACTCACGCCGGCGATGATCGAAGAAAGCGGACTCCGCATTCCCGACCTCATGGTGATGAGCAAGCTCGCGGTCAGTAAGAGCGATGCGCGCAGGCTCATCGAAGGCGGCGGCGTGTTCGTCGGCGATGAAAAGGTCGCCACTGCCAGCGCCGCGCTCACTGCGGAGCAGATCGAGGGTGACGGCGTCATCCTGCGGAAAGGGAAGAAGGGCTATTGCCGGATTCGCAAGGCTTAAAACCGTATCAAACGATTCTTTCAGCCGGAGAAAGCGAGATTGTGATCAGCAAATCCCGCTTTCTAGGTTTTTGTGTTCCGGTTTTGAGCGAAGCACAGGCGCAGGAAGCGCTCTCGCAGATTCGCAAGAGACACTTTGACGCGCGGCACTGCTGCTATGCCTTCCGGCTCACGGGCGGCATCGTCCGCTCCTCGGACGACGGAGAACCTTCCGGTACGGCGGGCGCGCCGATCCTGAGCGTGCTGTCCGGCGCGAACGTGGAGAATGTGCTGTGCGCTGTGGTGCGGTACTTCGGCGGTGTGCTGCTCGGTACGGGCGGGCTCGTCCGCGCCTACGGCAAGGCTGCGAGTGATGCACTGGAACATGCGAAGATCGTGCAGGTTCGCGTTTGCGCACGAATTGCGGTCACGGTGTCGTATTCCGCCTATCAGCTCATCGAACCAATGATCCGCAAAAGGGGTATCCCGCTGAGACGGATTTTGCCGAGGCTGCCACGGTGACGGTTCTGCTTCCCGAAGAGGAGAGCGACGCGTTCGTTTCGGCCATCACGGACAAGACCGATGGCAGCGCGAAGATCACGCTCCTGGGCAAATCGCTGCAGAGATATCAAACAAGATCATAAATAATTGCTTATGTAAATTAGTTTCCGGTAAAGGAGAACAGGGATGAAGCGAAGCAAGAACGCGCGCGCGTTTTTCAACAGGCTGCTGAGATTGCTCATAGCGCTTGTTTGCGTTTTCGCTTTTATTCCCACCGCGCACGCGGAGGAAGCGCGCATCAACATCACCGCAAACCCGACGGAGCTCACCGATACGGGCAACGTCACGTTCACGTTTGAGATCGCAAACTACAACGCAGATTATCCGATGTCTGACGTCATGATCACTTACAACGGCACGGTCTACGATGTGCTGCACGGCGCGCAGATTCCGCCCAGCGGCAGCGCGCGCGACATCACGCTGAACCTGAACGTCACGCAGAGCCAGCTCGGCAAGCCCATCACGTTTCTTGTGACGTGGACGCGCAACGGCGAGCCAATGAGCCAGCAGGCGCAGTATACAATTGCACAGGCGGAGAACCCGATCATCACGGTCACGCGCACCGCTGATAAAACCAATGCAAAGCCCGGCGAAAAGGTGTCCATCACCTATACGCTGAAGAACACGACGAAGTTTGATATGACTGAGATTACGCTGATCGATGAGAACATCAGCGATATGCCGATCTTTGAGGACGAAACGCTCCGCGCGAGTCGGACGATATCTTATGATTACGTCTACATTATGGGCGACGAAAGCGTTACCAGTACGCCGATTATCACCTATTCAGTTAACAGTAAAGTAAAAACCTTTTCCTCGTTGGAACCGCTTGAGCTGACTATGGTGCTCATCCAGCTCGATATGCGTGTGACTGAGGGCACGCCGACTTCAACGGGCGTGACATTCACCATCGACCTTGTCAACACCGGAACGCAGGCTATCAGCAACATTCTTTTGACGGACGAACGCGGCAACGCTGCCAACGACAAGCCGTTCGATCTTGCGCCACAGGAGAGCAGGAGCCTCTCGTATATCGTCGTTCCGCTGATGACGGAGCCGCTGCGCAATGTGCAGTTCAAACTTTCGGGCATCGATCCGTTTGCGCAGCCATATGAACTCGCTCCGGCGGACATCTACGAAGTCTATCCCTATGTCGACGCGTCACAGATCAACGTGACCGTGCGCGCGGAGACGGTCACGCCGTGGACCGCAGACAGCAAAAAGTTAACGGCTCGTATCGTGATCACCAATCACAGCTCGGTGGAGCTGACCAACATAACCGTTTCTGAAACGACCATCGGCGTTATCAAGGATTACGATATACTTGCCGCGGGAGAAACCTCGTTTGATCAGGAGATACAGCTTGGTACTCCGCGCAATCTGAACATCACCGTTAAGGGCTATGATCCGACTGGAGCAAATCGAGCTCTCGCAAACTGTGTAATGCCTGTTGCGTATGGTACAGAGACCGCAGCGCCTGCAACGCCATCACCGGAACAAGACGGGGGATCGAACTTCAATATCTTCGGAAGCATCAACAGCGGTATCATGACCGTGCTGATCATCCTTGGTGTGTTGATGGTGCTGTCAGTGATCATTCTTATCGCGTTGACAGCGATGGAACGCGCGAAACGCCCCCGCGGTTTTATACAAGACGACGAGGACGATTATATCGAACCAGAAATTCGCACGACAAAGCACGCCTTCCACGACGTACCAGATCCCGAAGAGATACGTTATACGCAACGTATGTTTGCGATGAAGAACGAAGAACAACAGGGTCAAAATCAGGAATCGATTCTCCTGCCAGCCGCGCCTCCTGTGCGACCCGCTGAACAACCCCCGGTCATATTCGCTTCGTCGTCGCCACGTCCTCAGGAATCAGAACCACGTGTGGAGGAACTCGCACAAAAGTTTGTTGAGACGGCACGCACGCGCTACACAGAAGCGCAGAGCACGGCGTCCTATCGGCCCGCAAGCGAAGCGGTGAAGCCGTATACGCCGCCTACGCAACCGCGACCAAAGGTACAACCGTCGATACCCCGCGTTTTTGACTATAAGAAGCAGCCCAAACCACAGTCCACGCAAAAGCTGCCCGTCACACGCGTTCCCAAAGGCGCGCGCGGCATCGTGGACGATGAGGAGTAAAACCGTGTTTCAAGGATTAAACGAGGATACATACCAGTTTTTTTGGGAGATCGCGTTCCAAAACGAGTTGTCTTTTTACGAGGCAAACAAGCAACGCTATAAGAAGAATGTCTACGAACCGCTCAAGGAACTGGCGATCGAGCTGACGCCTATCGCGCAGGAGATCGACAGCGCGTTCAACATCCGCCCGTCGTCTATCGTTTCGCGCATCCGGCGGGATACGCGGTTTTCGAGCGACAAGACGATGTTCCGCGACCATGCCTGGCTCGGGTTCCGCCGTCCGGGAGGGCTGCTTAGCGAAAGCCTTGTGGTCTATTGTGAGTTTGAGCGGGAAGGTTACGGTTACGGCATGGGCATGTACGGCTCAAATCCTGAACTGATGCGGGAGATTCGTCCGCGTTTGCTTGCCAAGTCGCAGGAATTCCTTTCGCTGGTCAAAGCCCCCGCATTTTCATCGAGGTTTGAGACGGTCGGAGATATGTTCAAACGCCCGAAGATTGTCGATGCGCCGGAAGAACTGCTGCCGTATCTGAATCGCAAGGGTTTGTCGTTCTGTTTCTCCTCGCCGAATCTCAAAAAGACGCTTTCGCCGGAGATTGCGGACGAGATCCGGGAAGGATTCCAGCTGTTAAACCCTGTCTATCGCTTGATGATGGGGCTGGATGAATAAATTGATTTACATTTGGCAACAATCAGCTTAAAATTGTTGCAGGAATCCGAGATGTATACGGTGAGAACCGGATACATTGGATCAATCATCAAACGCCTCTACATAGAGTAACGAACGGATTACGGATGAAAACGGAGGAAATCAAAATGGAAATGTTCATCGATCAGAAACCCGATAAAAAGCAAACGTATACCGGCGTGGTTGTAGTGCTCGTGCTGCTGTTTGTGTTGGGACTGCTCCTTACGCTCACGTCCGCGACCATCGGCCTTTCGACCGCGAATGCGGAGGCCGTTAAAAACGGCGGAAGCATGGATCCCGCGATGTATCAGTACATTATGGACAACACCGCGGAGAGCTATCGCATCGTCGGCGCGATCCTTGCGGTCATCACCGGCATCGGTGCGATCATGGCGGGTGTCGCCGGATACATCCAGAAGAAAGCATAAACGAACGCCGATCTGCGGCTGCTCATTTTGGGCAGCCGCTTTGCGTATAAAGGGAGAATCATGAACATTCGATTGTTTCATCAAGAGGATTATGAAGCCGCATACCGGCTTTGGGTCAACACGCCGGGTATGGGGCTCAACACGACAGACGATTCACAGGACGGCGTTTTGCGGTATCTGCGCCGCAACCCGGATACTTGCTTTGTTGCGGAACGTGATGGAGAAATCGTCGGCACAATACTGGCGGGAAACGATGGGCGCAGAGGATTTATCTATCACCTTGCGGTCGAAAAAACGCATCGGAAACAGGGCATTGGCGCTGCCCTTGTCGAGCGTGCAACTAGTGCTCTCAAAAATGAGGGCATCCACAAGGTCGCGCTAGTCGTATTCACCGGAAATGAATCCGGCAACGCGTTCTGGGAGAAACTTGGCTTTATTCGCAGAGAAGACCTGAATTACCGAAACATGAACCTTTCTGATTAGTTACGCATCGATATATAACCATCAAAAAACCCCCGCATTTCGATTCCGCGTTTCGGCGAGAAGTGTGCGGAGGTTTTTGTTTTCGGAATCAGCGGTTTACGCTGTAGATGGTCACGCTTGCATTCTGATAAAACACCTCAAAGTGATCCACAAAGTACGCCAGATCGACGCTGTAGTTCGCCAGCTCGCTGGAACCGATGAACACATAGTCGACGTCATACAGCTTTTCGTATGCGCCGAAATACGTCGAGGGTTCTTCGTACATCAACGGCAGCGCCTGCTCCCGTGCGGAATAATCCACGCCGTGGAAGAAGAGGTATGAGCCCGAACCGCATACGATGTTCCTTCCGGTCAGCGCGGCGATGCAGTTGTTGTGGTTGTTGTAGGTCAAAAATGTCGCGTCCGGCTCTGCGTTATCCTTGACGAACTCCGCAGCGGCGACCTGATCCGCATCAATCAGCTGGTATTCCGAGACATACTCGCGCCCGAGCGTCAGCGCGCCGGATAGAAACAGCGTCGCACAGACGATGGCGGACAACAGCGCGATGCTCAGGCGGTTACGCGAAGCGCCTCGTATGAGGCGATCCTTCGCGTCAAACAGCCAGCTTCCGACCAAACCGCAAGCGAACAGGAATGCGATGAAAAGCAGTTTGTTGTTGTCGTAGGGGTTGGGCTGAAACTGAACAAACTCAGCAATGATCCAGATCAGAACAGCGCCGCCGACAACGCCTTTATCCTCCTTGTTTGCCGCGAGGAAGGCGACCGGGGAAAGCAGCGCGATGAGACCGAAGTTTTTGATGTAGAACCAGACGTAGTTATCCGATTCGTTCGCCCAGTTGAAGTGATACTTCAAAAATCCACCGGACTGTTTGAACGTAAACAGCACAAGCTGCGGTAGCGCGAGCAGGAGCACGATCCCAAGATACTTTGCAAAGCCGATCCACTGGGCCTTACCCTCGTTCCTCGCCAATGAGCGGATCAGATAGAATCCGCTGACGATGCCGAGTGCGAGGAAGGAGTGCGTATGAATCAGCGGCAGTGTTCCTGCGAGCACGCCGAGCGGGATGAATGCGCTCGTGTCGCGTTTGATTGCGCCGCGATGCAGCAGAAACAGGCAAGGAAATAACAGCGACCAGCCGAACAGCAGTGCGCGCTGCGGAATCATCATGTCTGCAATCGGATTGACCCAGCGAAGCCCGTTTGACACAAAGTTGGTCGGCGTTTCATAGAACGCGGCGAACAGCCGGCTAAGGTTGCCGGGGTTGTCCTTGAGTAGATCAAAGAAGTACCAGAACCCGAATCCGCCGCCGACGAAGAAGAGGAGCATCGCAAACACGGATTTGCGCATCTCGCCAAGCCACTCCTGAAAGAAGCAATACACACCCGTGATGACGAGGAGAATCGCATAGGCAGCCGTTGCCATCGTCGCAAAGCGCAGATTGGCGCTGAGTAGATAGATCGTCGCGCCAACGCTCTCGCTGAGAAACGGGTAGTTGACCGGCATATCGGGGCATATGGAGTACATCGGCGGAAATGTGCCCTGTGTCGCGATGCTGGAGATAAACCCGAGATGCATTGCAAGATCGCCATATGTGGATTGACCTACATAGAGCGCGCCATTTCTCGGCACAATCGTATGCGTGGAAAGCAGCACAAGGCATACGGTCAAAAGAAGCCCTCCCGCGAGAAAGAACGGGATTTCAGCCTTCCAGGGAGAGACGGTGATCGAACGCTTGCGGGAGAAATAGAAGCCCGCAGCGCCAAACAGGCACGCGAGCAGCAAACCGAGCAGCTGCGCGGGCAGATAGAATCCCAGCACAAATGAAAACAGCGCGGGGAACCAGATCAGCATCGCCATGCCCGCGGCTAAGCCGAGCCAGATGCGCACGAGCGGTTTCTCGCGATAGAACAGCATTCGGCCAAGGCCGATGCCGGATGTGGCAAATAGCAGGATGTAGAGGATCGATAGCAGTTCCGCCATAACGGATAAAAATCTCCTTGTTCATCGTTCGTATAAGAATCTTGCGCATTTGCGCATGAAAAAGCGGGCGGAAGTCGCCCGCCAAAGATAAATGGCTATTTCTTCCCAAATAAACGTGCAAGTGGCTCGACGGTTGCGTTAAGGTTGGCAATCGCCTCGTTGAGCGTTTCGATATCGAGTTTGGAGAATGATTCAACACCCGTTTTCAGCTCCGCGATAGTCGCGTTGAGGGACTCCATGTCGAGCGCGTTGAGCACCTTGACCGCCTCGCCGACCGATTCAAACGAATCAGCCGCTTTCACGGTCAGCTCGTCAAAGTCGGTGGTGATGGATTTCAGGTCGATCTGCTGAATCATCACGAGCGCTTTGTTCGCTTCTGAAGCCGTGGTCAGCAGCGTCGGCACAAGGATTGCCGCGCTAACGATGACGACGAAGGAGACGGCAGAAAGCAGGGCAACACAAATCCGCATCAGACGGATCTTTTTTTGTTCCAGCTTCTTCTGCTCTTCCGAATTGAGGAAGAGCTCGCGGACATAGTCGATCACATCATACGATTCATTCGGGTGCCCTTCATCCGGCGAGGCGACGGTTTCTAGAGCGAGTTTTTCCAGCGCGTCTTCCATTTGATGTTCGTCCTTTCGAATGTCGGCGATAAGTGCATCCGTCTCGATTTCAATGCGAAATCGCGGTTTGATATTTTGCTCAGTATACCACACATCGGTTATAATAAAAAGAAATGCAAGGCAAAAACAGGGGAGGCCAGTGGCATGAAACAGGCGCAAAACAACAGAGAATCACAAAAAGAGCGCATCATGATTGCGACACCAATTGGACAAATCGTGATCGCCGCCATCGACAACGCGGTCTGTTCCATCTGCCTTGCGAGACCCGAAGACGAAAGGATCGTGTTGACGAACGTAACGCAACCCGTACTGCAGCAAGCCGCTCAGGAGTTGGAGGAGTATTTTGCGGGGAAACGGACCGAATTCACCTTCCCGATGCATGCGGAAGGAACCGCTTTTCAGAAGAGCGTCTGGAACGCGCTGCTCGAGATTCCGTTTGGCGAAACGAAGACATACGGCGAAATCGCTCACGCAGTCGATAACCCGAAAGGTTCGCGCGCAGTGGGAATGGCGTGCAACAAGAATCCGATCATGATTGCGGTGCCGTGCCATCGCGTGCTGGGTGCGGGCGGATCGCTGACAGGATATGCCGGAGGGTTAAGTGTTAAGCAGACATTGCTCGCACTGGAACAGCAGGGCAAGTAACGCAATTTGATTGGTTGAATTGTATTTAACCGCTTGACAATAGCCTAGTGAAATGCTATCCTATGCACGTAAGACAACTAATTTACTAGGGATTTTACAGATAGTTGCAGAAAGGTACGCCATGAAGCTCTCTACGCGCAGCAGATACGGACTCAAAGCGGTGATCGACCTCGCCATTGCATATGGCGCCGGGCCGGTCTCTCTTCCTGTTTTGGCTGGCTCGCAGGGAATTTCGGAAGGGTATCTGGAGCAGCTCCTGCGTGAACTGAAAAAGGGAAACGTGGTGGACACGGTTCGCGGAGCACAGGGCGGCTATGAGCTGACGTGCGATCCTGCGGAGTTGAGCGTTCAGCGCGTGCTGAATCTGCTGGAGGGCTCTACCGCTATCGTCGACTGCGTGGGCACGCTGCACCACAACTGCACGAGCGCATGCTCCTGCTCAGCGCGTCCGCTGTTTCTAAAGCTGCAGACGCGCATCAACGACGTGCTGGCACGCACGACCATCCGCGAGCTCGCGGACGATTATGTGCAGCAAAAGGCGCGCGGAATTCCCTGTAAAAATATTTGTGAAAAAGCTTGAAACAACATCAAATAAAGAGGACATGAGTATGAAGGTTTATCTCGACAACGCCGCAACGACCATGGTGCGAAAAGAAGTTGTAGACGCGATGATTCCTGCGTTTACCACCTATTACGGAAACCCCTCCAGTCTGCATGAGTTCGCGCGGGAAGCAGAGCAGCTGCTCGACAGCGCGCGCAAGGATGTAGCAAACGTGATCGGTGCGAAGCCGGACGAGATCGTCTTCACCGGCGGCGGGTCGGAGAGCGACAATATGGCGCTGCGCGGCGCGGTTGCCGCAAACAAGAAGAAGGGCAAACATGTCATTACCTCTGCCGTGGAACACCATGCGGTGCTCTACACGCTTCAAGCGATGGAGCGTGAAGGCCTGATCGACCTGACGATCCTCCCGGTAGATGAATACGCCATAGTCAGCGCGGAGAGCGTTACTAGCGCCTTGCGTGATGACACCGTGCTGGTTTCCATCATGTTCGCCAACAACGAAGTCGGCACGATCAACCCCATCGCGGAGATCGGCAAAGTCTGCCGCGACAAGGGTGTGCTGTTCCATACCGATGCGGTTCAGGCAACGGGTCATGTACCGATCGATGTCGTCAAGATGAACATCGACCTGATGGCGATCTCCGCGCACAAGTTCCATGGACCCAAGGGCGTCGGCGTACTGTACATTCGAAAAGGCGTGCGCATTCCCTCTCTGATCATCGGCGGCGGACAGGAGAAGAAGCGCCGCGCAGGCACGGAGAACGTTCCTGGCATCGTAGGTCTTGCGACCGCGCTGAAGCTCACCAACGAGCATATGGCAGAAAATGCAGTCAAGGTTGGCGCTCTGCGCGACAAGCTCCTCAAAGGCATTGCGGATCGCATTCCGGATGTGAAGCTCAACGGCCACCCGATCAATCGTCTGCCGAACAACGTCAACTACAGCATCCGCTATATCGAAGGCGAAAGCATCCTGCTGATGCTCGATATCAACGGCATCGCGGCGTCCAGCGGCTCCGCCTGTACGAGCGGTTCGCTCGATCCTTCGCATGTGCTGCTCGCCATGGGCCTGCCGCACGAGATCGCTCACGGTTCTCTGCGCCTGACGCTTTCGGAGTTCACGACGGAAGAAGAGATCAATTACGTTCTCGATCTTCTGCCGCAGATCATACAGCGCCTGCGCGATATGTCCCCGCTATATCCCAAACAACATAACGCTTGAAGCAGAAAGCCAAACGACGCATCCGAGTATGCTGCGCCGGACAATGACAAGGAGATAGGATTATATGTATACGGAAAGAGTAATGGATCACTTTAAAAATCCGAGAAACGTCGGCGAAATCGAAGACGCGAGCGGCGTCGGTACCGTCGGCAACGCAAAGTGCGGCGACATCATGCAGATATTCCTCGACATCGACGAAAACGAGATTATCCGCGACGTGAAGTTTAAGACCTTTGGCTGCGGCGCTGCCGTCGCGACGAGCTCCATGGCGACCGAGATGATCAAAGGCAAAAGCGTGGAAGATGCGCTCAAGATCACAAACGCCGCCGTCGTTGAGGCGCTGGAAGGCCTGCCGCCCGCGAAAATCCATTGCAGTGTGCTTGCGGAAGAGGCGGTCAAGGCCGCCATCGAAGACTACATGAAGAAACGCGACGAAGCAAAATAATGTATTCTCGCTGAAAAGAGGCGAAATCAAGCCTCTTTTTCACATTTTCGCGAAAAACTGCCTTTTCGACAGCCTAATTTGTTTGTTTTGCATAATTGACACAATCGTAAGGCTTGACGTAGTTTGCGCGATACGATAGACTGATTTTGACTTTAATAAGAAGGGTACAGGTTTTTTACAATATGAGCAGCAGTTTTACCGAAGGTCTTTCTGGTTTCTTTGGCAACTATGGTCTTCTGATTGTCCTCATGGTCGCGATGTTCGCCATCATGATCATCCCGCAGCGTCGCCGCGACAAGAAGGTCAAGGACATGTTGGCAAGCCTGAAGCAGGGCACGCGCGTCCGCACCATTGGCGGCATCTACGGCACCATCGCATCCATCAAAGACGACACCGTCATGCTGTTGGTCGGGCCCGACAAAGTGAAGCTCGTCTTTGCACGCGGCGCAATTGCGCAGGTCGAAGACGCCGGCGTCGAGAACGAAATGACGCAGGAAGTTGTCAAGTAATTTTTGCGACAAAACGGGACGCCCGCTATATCAGCGGGCGTTCAGCCCATCGACAAACCCAGTCGGTGGGCGTTTTTTTTGCAAAAAGGTGAAAAAACCAAAAGGAAAAGGGTGGTGAATGTCGAATAATA
>PNNR01000050.1 GCA_013824375.1 Clostridiales bacterium | reverse complement strand
AGAATCCGTTCCTTCTTGCTCTCTTCCTTCTCCACGAGGATTTCCACGCCGCCGACATGATCGGTGAGGTTGATGAAGAGCGCCAGATGCTCGGTGAGAATCTTCGCCGCGAGGCTTGCCGCCTCATCCGGCTTGATGCTGCCATTCGTCCAGATTTCAAGCGTGAGCTTGTCAAAGTCCGTAATCTGGCCAACACGCGTATTCTCAACGGTGAAATTAACCTTCTCAACAGGAGTGAAAATCGAGTCCACGGCGATTTCGCCGATCGGCATATCGTGCCGCTTGTTGCGCTCGACCGGGACATAGCCCCGACCGTGCTCCAGCATGATCTCCATATGGAGCTTCGCGCCACGATCCATCGTCGCGATGTGCAGCTCGGGGTTGATGATCAGCACGTCGGAATCCGGAAGGATATCCTTCGCTTTGACCTCGCCCTCGCCGGACTGGTCGATGATGACCTTCTTGGGGCCGTCGCAATAGAGCTTGCAGCACAGCTCCTTGAGGTTGAGAATAATTTCGGTAACGTCTTCCTTCACGCCCTCGATGATCGAGAACTCATGGAGCACGCCGTCGATGCGTACGCTCGTCACCGCCACGCCGGGCAGGCTCGAGAGCAGCACGCGACGCATGGAATTGCCAAGCGTAGTGCCGAATCCGCGCTCTAACGGTTCAACGACAAATTTGCCGTAATCGTCCGTCAGTTCAACACATTCGAGTTTGGGCTTTTCGATCTCCAGCATTGCTTACCCTCCTTCGGTTTGTTTGTTGCGGTCCGCCAAATCTGCTTGGCTTACCTGGAGTAGTACTCAACGATGAGGTGCTCTTCGATCGTCAAGTCAATATCGTCGCGAGACGGGAGTACGACGACTTTACCAGAGAGCTTCTCCGCGTCCAGCTCGAGCCATTTCGGCACGGTTCTGGCTGCGCCCTGCTCCTTGAGGGTTTTGAAGAAATCGACATCGGTGCTCTTCTCGCGGATAGAGATCACATCTCCGGCCTTGACGAGATAGGAAGCGATATCAACCTTCTTACCGTTGACCAGCAGGTGGCCGTGGGTTACCATCTGGCGCGCCATCGGGCGGGAATCACCAAAGTTAAGACGGTATGCCACGTTGTCGAGACGGCGTTCGAGCAGCGAAAGCATGTTTTCGCCGGTGATGCCGCGCATATTGGACGCGAGGTCGTAATACTTGCGGAACTGGGACTCCAGAACGCCATACGCTCTGCGGACCTTCTGCTTTTCACGAAGCTGAATGCCGTACTCGCTCTGCTTCTTTCTGCCCTGTCCGTGCATTCCCGGAGGGGTGTGGCGTTTGCTCACCGCGCACTTCTCTGAAAAGCAGCGGTCGCCTTTGAGGAAAAGCTTGACGCCTTCTCTGCGGCACTGCCTGCAGACGGAACCGGTATATCTTGCCATATGCTCTTCCCTCCTTAAACTCTTCTGCGCTTGGGCGGGCGGCATCCGTTATGGGGGATGGGCGTCACGTCCTTGATCATGTTGACATCCAGGCCTGCTGTCTGCAGGGCGCGGATTGCCGACTCACGGCCGGAACCGGGGCCTTTGACATAGACCTCGACGGTCTTGAGGCCATGCTCCATCGCGCCGCGCGCGGCGGTTTCCGCCGCCATCTGCGCTGCAAACGGCGTGGATTTCTTCGAACCACGGAACCCGAGGGAACCCGCGCTCGACCAGCTCAGGGCGTTGCCCTGTAAGTCGGTGATGGTCACCAGGGTGTTGTTGAAGGAAGAGCGGATGTGGGCTGCCCCGCGCTCAATGTTCTTGCGCTCGCGACGCTTACGCGTGGCGACGGTCTTCTTGACTTGCTTTGCTGCTGCCATGTTCGCTTCTCCTCCTTACCGTTTCTTGCCGCTCTGCGAGCGCTTGGGACCCTTGCGCGTGCGGGCATTCTGCTTGGTGCTCTGTCCGCGAACGGGCAGACCTTTGCGATGCCGTACGCCGCGGTAGCAGCCGATCTCGATCAGCCGCTTGATGTTCATCGAGGTTTCACGGCGAAGATCGCCTTCCACCTTGACGTTGTGGTCGATGTAGTCTCTGAGTTTTGAGACGTCACTCTCAGCCAAGTCGCGTACGCGGATGTCGGGGTCGACACCGGTCGCGGACAATATTTCCAAAGCGGTCTTGTGGCCGATCCCATAGATATAGGTCAAACCGTATTCGATCCGTTTGTCTCTGGGAAGGTCAACGCCAGAAATACGTGCCATATCGTTCCTTTACCTCCGTAATCAATCGTGAATAGTTTTGTATATCAGCATCCGCCGGAAACGTAATATTTGGTTTCCCATCCCTTACGCAGCCGCTCCGGCGGTAGTGTTCAGGAATCAGCCCTGCTTCTGCTTGTGCTTCGGGTTCTCGCAGATAACCATGATGCGGCCTTTGCGCTTGATGATCTTGCACTTCTCGCAAATGGGTTTCACACTCGGTCTTACTTTCATGGTGGTTCTCCTTTCGCTTCCTATCGTCAGAAAATCATATTTTTAAAAAGAGACTTCTCTTTTCAAAATCAGTTCTTGCCGCGCCAGGTAATACGCCCGCGTGACAAATCATACGGAGAGAGCTCCACGGTGACCTTGTCACCCGGCAGGATCCGAATGAAATTCATTCGAAGCTTCCCCGAAATCGTTGCGAGTATCTTGTGACCGTTCGTCAGCTTTACCTCGAACATAGCGTTCGGGAAGGAATCCGAAACGACACCTTCTACTTCAATAACGTCCTGTTTAGACAAGCTATCCCTCCTAATTTATCTGTCTCAACACAATGGGTTCAACGTTTTGCCGCTAATATGCGACATCAGAATTTTCCATTGTTGTAACCGAATAATTTTAACGCATTTCGCACATCCGCGTCCAGTATTTCTTTACTTTCTGCGAATTTTTTTGCAATTTCGTCCGATTTCAGGGGCTCAACGTGCAAATGCGAGAGCTTTTTCTTCTTCGGTCGCGAGAGTTTGCGCGTTTCTCCGTCGCAGAGCAGCACATGATTATCGTCATAAATACCGACGATGAGAAAAGCGCGGCCTTTATCGTGTCCTGCGCGGGATGTGCACACGCGTCCGATCACCGGTTCGTTCATGTGCCTTCTTCCTCCTCATGCAGGGTCAGAAGCCTTGGCTCGCCCTCGGTAATCAACACGGTGTTCTCGTAGTGCGCGGATGGTTTTCCGTCCGCCGTAACGACCGTCCAGCCATCTGAAAGTTGCAGCACTCTTGCTGTTCCCGCGTTGATCATCGGCTCAATGGCGATGGTCATGCCGGCTTCCAGTCTTGCGCCGCGGCCGAAGTGCGCCGTGTCCCAGAAGTTTGGCACTTCCGGATCCTCGTGCATGTTCCGTCCGATGCCGTGGCCGACCAAATCCCGCACGACACCGTAACCGTGGCTCTCCGCATGCGTTTGAATCGCTTTTGCGATATCCGAAATGCGATTGCCTAGCTTAGCATAGCGGATTCCTTCAAAGAAGCATTCCTTCGTCACTCGGACGAGCTTCTGCGTCTCTTCCGGCACATTGCCAATCAGCACCGTACGCGCCGCGTCTCCGTGGAACCCGTTTTTGTAGGCGCCCACGTCCAGAGACAGGATGTCTCCATCCTTGAGACGGTACGTACCGGGGATTCCGTGAACCACCTGTTCGTTCACCGAGGTGCAAATGCTCCTCGGGTATCCGTTGTAGTTCAGAAACGAGGCTTCCGCGCCGCGGCTCTTGATGTACGAGGCTGCGATGTCGTCGAGCTCCTGCGTCGTCATGCCGATTTCGGCGGATTTCGCGAGAAGGTTCAGCGTCTCTTCCACAATGCGTCCCGCTTCGTCCATCTTCTCGATGTCCGCGGCGGATTTGATCGTGATCCCGCTCATTTCGAGAGTACCGCGCGGATCGCGGCATCGACAACGTCGATATCCGCATTGCCATTCACTGTGTGGAGCAGTCCCTTGTTCGTGTAATACTCGATCAGGGGCTTCGTCGAGCGCTCGTAGACGACAAGGCGGTTGCGAACCGTTTCTTCCTTATCGTCCTCGCGCTGGTACAGCGCTGCGCCGCATTTGCAGTTAGCGTCCGCATACGTGGACACATGATATCCCGCGCCGCATCCTGCGCACATTCTGCGTCCGCTGATGCGCCGGATGAGCGTCTCCGCGGAAGCTTCGATGTTGATCACGTAGTCGATCGCGCTGATCTGTTCCAGCGCTTCCGCCTGCGCAATCGTGCGCGGAAATCCGTCGAAGAGGAAACCGTTTTTGCAGTCCTCTTTTCGGATGCGGTTCTTCACCATTCCAAGGATGACGTCGTCGGGCACCAGTTCGCCGCGCTCGATGAGGTCTTTGGCCTCCGCGCCCAGTTTGGTGCCTTCCCGCATTTCAGCGCGGAGCATATCTCCAGTCGAAATATGTGCGATCTGATACGACTGGGCGATCTTGACCGCCTGTGTGCCTTTACCCGCGCCTGGCGGGCCTAAAAAGATGAGTTTCATGCTGTTTCCTCCGGTCAAAGCGCTGTTCGTGCGTCTGCTCGAATGATTGCTTGTTCCGCGCGCTGCCGCGTCTTCGCTGCGATACTTCGCGGCTTCGGCGCGTCGGCACAAGGCCGGCACGCCGGAATCCGCTTGTAAAGTTTCGTAGACAGCTTTCGCCGGCTGCGCCTTTATTAGTTGAGGAAGCCCTTGTAGTGGCGCATGAGCATGTGGCTTTCGAGCTGGTTCGTCGTCTCAAGGGCAACGTTGACCATGATCAGTACGCTGGTTGCACCAAACGCACTGGCCTCTGCCATGCCGCGCATCGCCAATTGGGGCACGATCGCAACCACCGCGAGGAAGAGCGATCCGAACAGCGTGAGGCGTCCGGCGATCTTTCCGAGGTAATCGCTCGTCGGCTTACCGGGGCGGATGCCCGTGATGAAGCCGCCGTTCTGCTGCAGGTTCTTCGACATTTCGATCGGATTGAACGTCACGCTCGAATAGAAGAAGCCGAAGCCGATGATCAACAGCGCGTAGATCACATAGTAGATCGCGCTGCTTGTGCCCATATACGTCTTATAGAACGCATAGAACGCGCCATCCGGCTTGAACTGCGCAATCATGCCGGGGAACTGCAGGAATGTCAGCGCGAAGATCAGCGGCAGAACGCCGTTGGAGTTCGCTTTGATCGGCAGATAGGTGCTCTGTCCGCCATACATCTTGCGGCCCACAACGCGCTTTGCGTACTGCACGGGGATGCGGCGCTGCGCCTGGTCCACGTGCGTGACCATCGTGATGAGGCCTACGACCAGAATCACCAGGAAGAGCAGCTCCCAGATGGGAAGCGTGCCGACGAACAGCTGTTCGCCGAGATTCATGATCGTCTTGGGTACGCGCGAAACGATGGATGCAAAGATCAGCATCGAAACGCCGTTACCGATGCCGTTCTCCGTGATGCGCTCACCGAGCCACATCAGGAATGCGGTACCCGCCGTCGAGCAAATGCCGATTGTGGCATAGGTCAGCCAGCTGGTGTCCACGAGGTACTGGGTGCCCAGACCGATAAAGATACCGATGGACTGAACCATCGCCAGTGCAATACCGACATAGCGGGTAATCTTTTCGATCTTTGCTCTTCCATCTTCCTCCTTGCTCAGGCGCTCCAGCGCGGGAATCGCAATCGTGAGCAATTGGATGATAATCGACGCGTTGATATAGGGCGAGATGCCCATCGCAAAGATCGTAAACTGACTGAACGAACTACCCGTGAGCAGGTCGAGGAAGCCGAGAATGTCGTATTGCGATACGGCGCTCTTGAGGAGCTCCGTATTGACGCCGGGAATCGGAATGAAACTTCCGAGCCGGTAGACCACGATCAGCAAGAGCGTGATGAGCATCTTCTTGCGGATCTCTTTGATCTTAAACGCGTTGATATATGTCTGGAACATTAGCCGATCACCTCAACACTTCCGCCGGCAGCTTTGATTGCAGTCTGAGCGGATTGGGAGAACTTAGCGGCTTTCACGTCCAGTTTTTTCGTCAGCTCGCCGCCGCCCAAAACCTTCAGGCCGTCCTTTTCGATCTTGCTGATCATGCCGGATTTCTTCAGCATCTCAGCCGTCACTACAGTGCCGTTCTCCAACCCGTCGAGGTCGGAAACGTTGATAATCGTGTATTCTTTGCCAAAGATGTTCGTAAAGCCGCGCTTGGGCAGACGGCGCGTCAGCGGCATCTGGCCGCCTTCAAAACCGTTCTTCTTGCTTCCGCTGCGTGCTTTCTGGCCCTTATGACCCTTCGTGGAGGTCTTGCCCATGCCGCTTCCGGTACCACGACCGATGCGCTTCGAGGCTTTGACCGACCCGGGGGCGGGCGATAATTCATGGAGTTTCATGATGCACGTCCTCCTGCCTTAAACTTCTTCCACCGTGATCAGGTGCTTGACCTTAAAGATCATGCCGCGCGTGCAGGCGTTATCCGGCTGGGTAACGGAGCTGTTGAGCTTTTTCAGGCCCAGCGCGACGACCGTAGCCTGCTGATCTTTCAGGCAGCCGATCGGGCTCTTTACGAGCGTTATCTTGAGTTTACTGGCCTCCGCCGCTTTTGCTTTCGCCATTGTAGCGTCCTCCTTAACCCAGGATCTCTTCCACGGACTTGCCGCGTGCCTTAGCAATCTGCTCCGCCGTGCGAAGCTGGCTCAGGCCTTCGATCGTGGCTTTCACACAGTTGCTGGGGTTGTTGGAACCGTAGGATTTCGTGCGGATGTCGCGAATGCCGACCATTTCGAGCACTGCGCGCGCGGGTCCGCCCGCGATAACGCCGGTACCTTCTTCAGCGGGCAGCATGCGAACATGGCCCTTGCCGAATCTGCCTTCCACGGCGTGGGGAATCGTCGTGCCCACGATCGGGACATCGACCATATGACGCTTCGCGTCTTCAACGCCTTTACGAACCGCTTCGGGAATTTCGGCCGCTTTGCCGAGGCCGACGCCGACTTTACCCTTTTCATTGCCGACGACCATCAGCGCGGTGAACCGGAAGTTCTTACCGCCCTTAACGACCTTCGCAACGCGGTTGATCGAAACCAGACGCTCTTTGAATTCGCTGGGCTCTTTTTCGAATCTCCTGTTATTTTGCATGTTCGTTCCTCCTTAGAAGTCCAGCCCGGCTTTACGAGCGCCGTCCGCGAGAGCGGCAACGCGTCCGGTGTAGAGGTAACCGCCGCGGTCGAACACGACCTTGGTCACACCCTTCGCCTTGGCACGTGCGCCGACGAGTTCGCCAACGAGAGCGGCCTGTTCGACCTTGCTCTTGCCCTCCAGCTTGCCCTTGATGTCGGCGTCCAGCGTGGAAGCTGCGACCAAGGTGTTTCCAACGGTGTCATCGATCACCTGCGCGTAGATGTGCGTGGTGCTGCGGTAAACGTTCAAACGGGGACGTTCCGCTGTGCCCACGATGTTCTTGCGCATGCGGTAATGACGATCTACGCGAATCGCGTTTTTATCGATTTTGCTAAACATCTTTCGTCACTCCTTCCTGCTTTACTTACCGGTCTTGCCTTCCTTGCGGCGAACGACCTCGTTCTCATAGCGAATGCCTTTGCCCTTGTAGGGTTCGGGCGGACGCACCGCGCGGATATCGGCGGCCACCTGGCCAACCTTCTGTTTATCGATGCCCTTCACCGTAACCTTCGTGGGCGCCGGAACATCAAAGCTGATGCCTGCGGGTGCCGGGAAGTTCACAGGGTGGGAGTAACCGACGTTGATCACAAGGCCTGTTCCCTGTGTCTGCGCTTTGTAGCCGACGCCGACGATTTCCAGCTTCTTTTCGTAGCCGGCGGTCGTGCCCACAACCATGTTGTTGATGAGCGTGCGGGTCAGGCCGTGCAGCGCGCGATGGCGCTTGTCGTCACTGGGACGTTTGACGTAGAGTACGCCGGCTTCCTGCTCAATGACCATCTCAGAAGAGATTTTCTCGCTGAGCGTGCCTTTCGGACCCTTTACGGTGACGACGTTGCCGTCTTCGACCGTAATTGTCACTCCGGCAGGAATGCTGACCGGAAGTTTTCCGATACGAGACATATGATTTCTCCTTTTTTCGTATTACTCAGGCGCTGAAGGTGGTTTTTACCGAGACGCCTTTTTTTTGTAATATCATGCAGGCGCGGACGTCCGCTTTCCAGCCGGACCGCCAATCGGCGATCTTGCTGAAAAACGAGGCATCCGCCCTTTTTTCATTACCAAACGTAGGCCAGCACTTCGCCGCCGACGCCCTGTTTACGCGCTTCCCGGTCGGTCATAACGCCGCGGGAGGTGGAAACAATCGCGATGCCGAGGCCGCCGAGGACCTTGGGCATTTCGTCCTTTCGCGCATAGACGCGAAGGCCGGGGCGAGATATGCGCTTGATGCCGACGATGACGCGCTGTTTGTTTGCGCCGTACTTGAGCTGAATCCGAATCGTCTTCTTCTCGCCGTCCGCAATGACTTCGAAGTTCTTGATGTATCCCTCGTCTACGAGAATCTGCGCGATCGCCTTCTTCATCGTGGAAGCGGGGATTTCAACAGAATCATGCTTCGCGATCAGTGCGTTGCGGATACGGGTGAGCATATCGGCAATGGTATCTGTCATGTTCGTTTCCTCCTTTACCAGCTTGCCTTGCGTACGCCGGGGATTTCGCCCTTATACGCCAGTTCGCGGAAGCAAATGCGGCAGACGCCATACTTGCGCAGAACCGAGTGGGGACGGCCGCAGATGCGGCAGCGTGTGTAGCCGCGTGTGCTGAACTTCGGCTCGCGCGCCTGCTTTAACTTCATGCTTAACTTAGCCATATTCGCTTTCCTCCCTTATCAACCCTGCACAAACGGGATGCCGAGCTGGGTGAGCAGCTCTTTGCATTCTTCGTCGGTATTGGCGCTCGTGACGAACACGATGTTCATGCCGCGCACCTTATCGACGTCGTCGTAGTTGATCTCCGGGAAGATCAGCTGTTCCTTGAGGCCGAGGGCGTAGTTGCCGCGCCCGTCGAACGCCTTGTCGGAAACGCCGCGGAAGTCGCGCACGCGGGGCAGGACGATGTTGAAGAGCTTATCGACAAAGTAGTACATCCGGTCACCGCGGAGGGTCACCTTCGCGCCGATGGTCATGCCTTCACGAACCTTGAAGTTCGCGACGCTCTTCTTGGCGCGGGTTGCGACCGCTTTCTGGCCGGCGATGGTGCTGAGTTCCTTGATGGCCGCTTCGATGCCCTTGGGGTTTTCCTTGTCGGAACCAAGGCCCATGTTGATGACGACCTTCTCAAGGTACGGAATCTGCATGACGTTCTCGTAAGCAAACTTGGTCTTCAGAGCCGGCGCGATCTCTTCTTGATAGCGCTGCTTCAGACGCGGCATACCTTCGAGCTTCTTCATGTCCGCCTGCACGCCCTTCGCCTTTTTGGCGGCGGGCTTGGCTGCGGCTTCCGCCTTCTTTTCCACCTTGGCTGCGGCTTCCTTGACGGCGCCTGCAGCCTTGGCAACCGTTTCGGCTGCCGCTTCGGTGACTGCTTCCGCCGCTTTTTCAGCGGTTTCCACAGCGGCTTTGGCGGTCTTCTTCACGGCCTTTTCGACGGCTTCTGCGGCTTCGGCGGCCTTGGGAGCTGCCTTTTTCGCGGCTTTCTTTACTTCTTCAACGACCGTTTCGGCTGCTGCTTCAACGGCTTCGGTCACGGTTTCAATGTCTTTCTTCGTTGCCACTTGTCAGTTCCTCCTTCCGCCTTAGTCGATGACTTTACCGCACTTTTTGCAAACGCGGACGCTCTTTTGTTTCTTCTCGCCGGAAATCTCAACTTCTTTGAGTTTGTGGGCGATGCGGGTGGGCTTATCGCACTTCGGGCAGACCAGCATGACGTTGGACGCATGGATCGGGCCTTCCTTCTCGATGCGGCCACCGGGCTGGCCTTGCTTACGGGGCTTGATGTGGCGGGTCACCATTGCGGCGCCCTGCACAATCACGCGCTCGTCATCGGGCTGGGATACCATGATCTTGCCCTTTTTGCCCTTGTCTTTGCCGGAGATGACAACGACGGTATCGCCTTTCTTGACGTTTAAGCTGTTCATGTCATGCTCCTCCTTTACAGTACTTCCGGTGCGAGGGACACGATTTTCATGTAGTCCTTCTCACGGAGTTCACGCGCCACGGGCCCAAAGATACGGGTGCCGCGGGGCTGTTTCTGGTCGTTGATGATGACGGCGGCATTGTCGTCGAAACGGATATAGCTTCCGTCCGGACGCTGAATGCCGGACACCGTACGCACGACAACCGCGCGAACGACATCCTTCTTCTTGACCGCGCCGCCCGGCGATGCGGACTTGACGCTGGCCACGATGACGTCGCCAATATTGGCGGACTTACGGTAGGAACCGCCCAGCACGCGAATGCACATGATCTCTTTCGCGCCGCTGTTGTCCGCGACCTTTAATCTGGTTTGCGGTTGAATCATATTCCCAGTTCCTCCAGTCCTTACTTCGCCTTCTCGACGATCTCGACGAGGCGCCACCGCTTGTCTTTGCTGATGGGGCGCGTTTCCATGATCTTAACGGTATCGCCGATGCCGCACTGGTTCTCTTCATCGTGAACCTTGAACTTCCGCGTGCGGTTGACCATCTTGCCATATAACGGGTGGCGAACCTTGGTTTTGATGGCGACAACGGCGGTCTTGTCCATCTTATCGCTGACGACCACGCCGATACGGGTCTTTCTGTAGCCTCTTTCTTCCATTGCTCTGTCCTCCTTCCCGTTACTCGGCTGCCTTCGCAAGCTCGCGCTCACGAATGATCGTTTTTACTCTGGCGATGTCTTTCTTGCACTCGCTGATGCGGTTGGGGTTTGAAAGACTGCCGGTAGCCGACTGAAAGCGAAGGTTGAACAGCTCGCTCTTGAGCTCTTTTTCCTGAGCGGCAAGCGCGTCGTTGGTCATATCGCGAAACTTATTTGCTTTCATCGGTTTCACCACCCTTTTCGGTTTCCTTCTTGATCACTTTGCACTTGAGCGGGAGCTTGTGCATTGCAAGACGAAGCGCTTCCGCTGCGGTCTCGTAATCGACTCCAGCAATCTCAAAGAGGACGCGACCCGGCTTCACGACGGCAACCCAGTATTCCGGAGAGCCTTTGCCGCTACCCATGCGGGTTTCAGCGGGTTTTTCAGTAACAGGCTTGTCGGGGAAAATCTTGATCCAGACCTGACCGCCACGTTTGATGTAACGCGTAAGCGCGACACGGGCAGCTTCGATCTGCTGGCTGGTGACCCAGCAGGGTTCCAGCGCAACGAGGCCGTATTCGCCCTGCGTGATGGTGTTGCCACGGGTGGCTTTACCCTTCATGCGGCCGCGGAAGACTCTGCGCCGCTTTACTCTTTTCGGCATCAACATGGTTATTTGCCCCCTTCCTCACGCCTGTCGGAAGCGCCACGCTTGCCGAGCAGTTCGCCCTTGTAGATCCAGACCTTGCAGCCGATGCGGCCGTAGGTGGTCTTCGCTTCCGCGAAACCGTACTGGATATCCGCGCGCATGGTCTGCAGCGGGATGGAACCGTCATGGTATCCTTCGCTTCTCGCGATTTCCGCGCCGCCGAGACGGCCGGAGACCATCAGCTTGATACCTTTTACGCTGTTTTTCTGCATCGCGCGGCCCATGCTCTGTTTCATGGCGCGGCGGAAGCTGATGCGCTTCTCGAGCTGCGACGCGATGTTTTCTGCAACCAGCTGCGCGTCTGCGTCGGGGTCACGGATCTCCATGATGTTGACGCTCACGTCTTTGCCGATTGTCTTTTTGATATCCTCTTTAAGGATTTCGATACCAGCACCGCCCTTGCCGATCAGCAGGCCGGGACGCGCGGTGAAGATGCTGACGGTGATCTTGCCTGCCGCGCGGTCGATCTCGATGCGCGAAATGCTGGCCTGATAGTACTTCTTCTTCAGAAAGTCACGGATCTTGCGGTCCTCGACGAGGAAATCGGCGAAGTCCTTCTTGGAGGCGTACCAGCGGGTGTTCCAATCTCTGATAACACCAACGCGGAAACCGTTCGGATTAACTTTTTGACCCATCGTTCATTTCCTCCTTACTTCGCCTGATCCAGCACGACCGTGATGTGGCTCGTACGCTTGCGGATTGCGCTCGCACGTCCATGCGCTCTCGGCCGGAAACGCTTCAGGGTCGGGCCCTGGTTTGCGTAGATCTCGGCGACGATCAGCTCTTCGCGATTGAGGTCAAGGTTGTTTTCCGCGTTCGCAATCGCGCTCTTGAGGAGTTTTGCCACCGGCTCGGTCGCTGCTTTCGGCGTGTAGAGCAGGATGGCTTCGGCTTCTCTGACGCTCTTGCCGCGGATCAGGTCGATCACGGCCTTCACCTTGCGCGAAGAGATTCGAATGTATTTTGCGGTGGCGTGCGGACGCTTATCGGCGTTGGCCGCGCGCTTGGCCGACTTTTCTCTCATTCTGGTTGCCATTTGCTTCGTTCCTCCTTACCTTGCAGAAGAGGACTTTTCGGAGCCTCTGTGTCCTCTGAACGTACGCGTCGGCGCGAATTCGCCAAGCTTATGGCCGACCATTTCCTCGGTTACATACACGGGCACATGCTTTTTACCGTCATGCACCGCGATGGTATGACCGACCATCTGCGGGTAGATGGTAGAGGCGCGAGACCACGTCTTGACGACCGTCTTTTTTCCGCTCGCATTCATCGCCTCGATGCGCCCGAGAAGGCGTTCGCTAATGAATGGGCCTTTTTTAATCGATCTGCTCATTGTATATCTCCTTCCTCTCCCGTTACTTACCGCTGCCGTTGCTGCGGCGCACGATGTACTTGTTGGTCGGGTTCTTATGCTTGCGCGTCTTGTAACCGAGAGCGGGCTTGCCCCACGGGGTAACCGGGCCGGGCTTGCCGATCGGGCTCTTGCCTTCGCCGCCGCCGTGCGGGTGGTCGCAGGGGTTCATGACGCTGCCGCGGACTGTCGGGCGGACGCCCATGTGACGCTTGCGGCCTGCTTTACCGATCTGGATGTTCGCGTGATCGATGTTGCCGACCTGGCCGATCGTGGCCTTGGCGTTCATCGGGATCAGGCGGACTTCACCGCTGGGCAGACGGACCTGCGCATACGCGCCTTCCTTTGCCATCAGCTGCGCCGCGTTGCCCGCGGAGCGGACGAGCTGTGCGCCCTTGCCGGGCTTGAGCTCGATGCAGTGGATCATCGTGCCGACCGGGATGTTCGCGATCGGGAGAGCGTTGCCGACTTTGATGTCGGCGGTCTCACCGGAGACGATCATATCGCCGACCTTGAGGCCGAGTGGGGCGATGATATAGCGCTTCTCGCCGTCGAGGTAGTGCAGCAGCGCGATGTTCGCCGAGCGGT
This sequence comes from Clostridiales bacterium, assembly GCA_013824375.1. Lineage (GTDB taxonomy): Bacteria > Bacillota > Clostridia > Christensenellales > CAG-138 > UBA7703. Next base: position 8,322 of record PNNR01000050.1, on the reverse strand, counting down.
TCGGGTCATACTCAACAGAGAAGACCTTCGCGGGGACGTTGTCCTTGTTGCGCTTGAAGTCGATGATGCGGTACTTCTGGCGCGCGCCGCCGCCCTGATGGCGGACGGTGATCTTGCCGGTGACGTTACGGCCGGCATTCTTTTTCTTATCTTCGAGCAACGAACGTTCCGGCGTCTTTCTCGTGATTTCTTCAAAAGAAGAAACCGTCATAAAACGCTGGCCCGGCGTGATCGGATTGATCTTACGGATACCCATGGTTCGTCCTCCCCTTACTGCGAGATGCTGTCGAAGAACTCGATGCCTTTGGAGTTCTCCTTGAGCTTCACATAGGCCTTTTTGCTGCTCGGCGTGCGGCCGGAAGAATTGCCCTGACGGCGCATTTTGCCGTCGCGGTTGACGGTGTGCACGCTTTCCACTTCGACGCCGAAAATCTCTTCGACTGCCTTCTTGATCTCGATCTTGTTGGCGGTCTTGTCCACTTCGAACGTATACGTCTTGCTCGCGAACTGATCGTATGTTTTCTCGGTCAGAACCGGCTTTTTGATGATGTCATAGGCGCTCTTCATTACGCGTACACCTCCTCGATCTTCTTGGCCGACTCCTCGGTGAGGATCAGCACTTTGTACTTGAGAATCTCGTACGCGCTCAGGGTGCCGACCAGCGTGGTCTTCACGCCGGGGATGTTGCGCGCAGCGCGCTCCACAACGGCGTTGGGTTCCGGCAGGACGATGAGAGCCTGCTGCGCCTTGATGGCTTCGAGAACTTTGACCATCTCTTTGGTCTTGGCGGCCTTGAGGTTCAACTCGTTGAAGAGAACGAGTTCGTTATCGAGAACCTTGCCGGACAGCGCGGATTTCATCGCGACGCGCTTGACCTTTTTATTGACGCGGATTGAGTAGTCGCGGGGTTTGGGTGCGAACACCACGCCGCCGTGACGCCACTGGGGCGAACGGGTGGAACCCTGACGGGCACGTCCGGTGCCCTTCTGGCGCCAGGGTTTGATGCCGCCGCCGGAAACTTCCGCGCGGGTGAGGGCGCTCTGCGTGCCCTGACGGCAGTTGGCCAGGTGCGCTCTGACGACCTCGTGGAGAACATATTGGTTGACAGGCTGTCCAAAAGTGTTTTCGGAGAGCTCGTATTCGCCGACCTTCTTGCCGGTGATATCGACAATTGCAACTTTAGGCATTCTCTTGCTCCTCCTTACTTCACGGTGCTCGTTACGGAAACGAGGCCGCCCTTCGGGCCGGGAACCGCGCCCTTGACGAGCAGCAGGTTACGCTCTGCGTCCACGCGCACGACTTCGAGGTTCTGCACGGTGACGGTTTCGTTGCCCATGTGGCCGGGAAGGTTCTTGTGCTTGAATACGCGCGACGGGCTGGAGTTTGCGCTCATGGAACCCGGGCTGCGGTGGAAGTGCGAGCCGTGCGTCATTTTGCCGCGCGCCTGGTTCCAACGCTTGATGACGCCCTGGAAGCCTTTGCCCTTGCTCACGCCGCGTACGTCGATCTTGTCGCCCTCGGCGAACAGATCCGCTTTGATGACCTGGCCGACTTCGTAGTTCTTCGCGTCGTCGAGCTTAAACTCTCTCATATAACGGAGGGGTTTCACGCCCGCTTTGGCAAAATGCCCCGTTCTCGGCTTGTTGGAGAGCTTTTCACGCAGCTCGCCAAAGCCTACCTGAACAGCTTCGTATCCGTCCGTCCCGACGGTTTTCTTTTGGATGACGGGGCACGGACCGGCTTCGATGACTGTCACGGGGATCATGGTACCGTCAGCTCGGAACATCTGCGTCATACCGATCTTTTTGCCCAAAATGGCTTTCTTCATGTTTACCTCCGGTTGGTTACAGTTTGATCTCGATGTCAACACCAGCGGGGAGATCAAGCTTCATCAGCGCGTCAACGGTCTTGGAAGACGGCTGGAGAATGTCGATCAGGCGCTTGTGTGTGCGCATCTCGAATTGTTCGCGGGAATCCTTATACTTGTGTGTTGCGCGCAGAATGGTAACGATTTCCGTGTCCGTGGGCAGGGGGATCGGGCCACTGACCTGTGCGCCGGTTCTCTTGGCGGTTTCAACAATCTTCTCCGCGCTCTGGTCGATCAGAGAGCTTTCATACGCCTTGAGCTTAATGCGAATCCTGTTTGCCATGTTATTGATATCCTCCTTCGTAATAGGGGCGGTACACAAAGCCGTGTGTTTCCTTCTTCATAAGGCAGGCCCAGCCTTTCGGCTGTGCGCTATACTCGTTCGGGACTTACACGAATTGCTCCGTAGACTCACCCTCGTCCTGTGTGTGGACGTTGGGTCTGAGCGGAAATTACCCGGATGGCAGAACCGGCAACCTCCCGTTCATCCCTTCCGCGCGCAAAAACATTGCCTTTGCGGCGCGAACAGATTTATTTTACACGGTTGAGATAGGGATTGCAAGAAGAATTTTCAGAATTCCGGCAACAATTTTGAGGAGTGTTGTCTTGCACGATTTGCCCGCATTCGGGCAATATCTGGCTTGAAAAGGTGTTTTCGGCGTTTGGCGCAATTTTACGTCCGATTCTTGAGTAATCCAACGTTTTTTGCGCTTTTTCACGCCTGAGGAGTATATCACACTTTATTCCCATATGCAACACCGCATATGAACGCAGTATTTTCCTTCTTGCAGCCGTCTTTGCATTACTTCGCCTCTGATATATACCCCTGCGCTTTCTCTTCCTTATATATAGCGCGTTATCAATTGTCGAAATACAACGGATCGTACCGTGTAAAAAAACAGGCTCTGTTCGAGCCTGTTTCTTCTTTTAATAAACCTACTTCATCGAAGTCGGGATGAACTGCTTGGCGTTGAGGATATGATCGCGCAGCAGGCTGCATGCACTTTCAAAATCCCCCTCTCGGCAGGTCTGGATGATCATCTCATGCTCGTTGATCGAAACTTCGCGCGTTTGTGCCGTACCGTAGAAGTTTGCGCGCAGATAGCGGTCGATGTTCGCGTGCACCAACTCCAGCAGGAGGTTTGCCATGGAGTTCTTCGCGTGGGATGTCAGTATCTCATGAAACTTGTAGTTGAGTTCTTCGGAGCGGACGATGTCCTCCACCGAAGTCTCCCGCTGCTGACGCACGATATATTCCAGCGCGTCAAAGTCGGACTTCGTCAGCATGGGCGCGCTATTACGCATCATCATTACGGAGAGCGTCGCGCGCACCTCCATCATGTCTAGCAACTCGCTGCGTGTAAGCTCCGTCACGGAAGCGCCGCGGTTTGCGTGGATGCGAACAAGACCCTGCGCTTCCAGCCTTCTCAGCGCTTCCCTTACGGGAATGTGGCTGACGCTGAGCGCGGCGGAAATCTCATCCTGTTTGAGCTGCATACCGCCCGGCAGTTTGCCGCTGATAATACCCTCGCGCAGTACATGAAAAATCCACTCCTGCGTGGCGCCGATACGCGGCCCCACCTGCTCCGCTATGGCTTTGTAATCCATAATACACCTCATCATGATTGAGAGTTGAACACAAGAAACGATCTATGTGCATTATATATGATTGAATCGCGTGATGCAACCCTTTTGCATAATGTATGTTTGTATGCAATATGGAATGGATCCGCCAAGCAGCGCACAGCTTCCGTAGCACCGCTTTCTGATGTACTGTTCCGGTCAAACAAACAGGAAACAAACCTTGAGCAACATCCGTGTGCCGGTGTGATGCGGGCTTGTTTCCTGCTGATCTTACGCGAACAGTTTTTTACGTGCATGTCCCCCCTCCCGGGACGGCGGAGGGAAGTTTTGTTTCAGCGGCCGTATTTGACGCGCTCAAGGCGGATCAGCGCCAACACGCCTTCTCGAATCTCGTTCGGCAAGCGGTCGGCAAGGGCAACATCGTTACGGTATGACTGCATTCCTTCCGTGTCGAACAGGTAGCTCGGCTCCTCGGTGAGTCCAAGAATGCTGTCGGTCGATGTGTTGTAGTGGGTCGCAATCGCAACAAGGGACGCGATGTCCGGCATGCAGCGGTTGGATTCCCATGCGGCAACGGATTGCTGCACGACGCCTACTGCTTCGCCAAGCTGTTGTTGCGTTTCGCCATGCGACTTGCGAAGTCTTTTGATACTTGCTCCAATGTCCATTTTGTTCTCTCTCCTCTTACTGATATCGACAGTGACCGCTTCCGTAGAATTAAAGCGTCTCACTAAGTTGACGCAGGCTGATCGCCTTGCGTCTTCAGCTCTATCCTCACTGGTACTCGGAAGAACCGTACAATTTATTCTACTATACTTCTGGACAGAAGAAAATAGCCAGAATCATTAAAATATCAAATATTTTCTAAATTTTGGTCAATAAAACCCAGAATATCGATTTATATTCGACATAATTGCCATATTTGTAGCGCAATGCAAAATTCGATCAGACAAAGATGCTTTGTTTTTCCGCAATCACGTTCAACTTGAGGTATGCGTTTTTTTAGAATGCCGAGGCCTTAAAATCATGCTATCGTTAAAGCAATATGGGCTATGCATGAAAATTTGCCATCCGTTTTCAATGTTATATATACAAGCAATTCGTTCTTACATACGCGTAAAAACCTTGCGTAAAAACAGCCCTCACTGTTTCGTGAAGAAATAAGGTGTTCTGCGAATTATTTTCCGCTCGTTTTGCTGATCTCATCCTACTCCTGTTTCCGAGAGTATTATGCCGGTTGATCCGCAGAAGGTAAAATCGAACCGCGTGTAACACGCGTATCTCATTGACCGCGATTTTCATTTTACGTCATCACAATCACTGGCATATTGACGTATTTCGTCTAAAGTGAAAGAGCATTACTTTCTGAACCATAGTCAGAAACATTTCGATTGCGATACAGATCCCAGCGCTCAGGAAACTTCATCTCCGCCATGCGCTCTGTCTCGACAGCTACGGTTTTGTACATTATTTTTTTTGAAAATCAATTTGATTTTACAAGATTAGTGTGGAAACAAGAAAACGAACTGTGATATACTTAGCAACGCCTTGATGTGTAAAAGAGCCTTATTCACGCGTTTTGAATGCCATATCGTTTTTCTTGCAACGTTTTAGGAGGCGGCATATGGGAATCAATCTGGCAATCATCGGTGCAGGCAGCACATATTGCCCGGAATTGATTCAGGGATTGATCCGCCGAAAAAATATCCTCAAACTTGACGAGTTGCGTCTGAGCGACATTGACGAGTCGAGACTCAACATCGTCGGTGATTTCTGTGAACGTATACTGCAGGAAAACGGTATGGAATCGCGTATTACCCGCACAAGAGATCTCGCTTGTGCATTGGACGGCTCGGATTTCGTGGTGGCACAGATTCGCGCGGGCAGGCTTGAAGCGCGTATACGCGATGAGAAAATTCCGCTCAGCTTCGGTCTTATTGGGCAGGAGACGACCGGTATCGGAGGGTTCGCCAACGCTCTTCGTACTATTCCGCAGATGGAGCAGATTTCCAAAGCCATTGAACGCTACGCGCCGAACGCATGGCTGATCAATTTCTCCAACCCATCCGGTATCGTCACCGAATTTCTGCTCAACCACACATCGGTTAAAGCAGTCGGCTTATGCAATCTTCCCATCGGTGCGCAGGAACGCATCGCAAAACTCATGCGCCTGCCAATGGAGCAAGTACGGCTGGAAACAACTTCGCTCAATCACTGCGGCGCGATTACCGCGGTGCACGCCGGCGGCAGAAATCTGCTGCCGCAGCTGCTGGATACGAGCATGCTCGACCTGGCGGCTGCACAGGAACCCTGGATTCAAAACTATCGTTCGATCATCGAGTTGCTGGGTGCAATTCCCAACGACTATCTGCAATATTTCTACTATCACGAAAGAAAGCTCAAAGAGCAGCAAGCTGCAATGCAAACGCGCGGAGAAGCCTGTGTGGAAATCGAAACACGCTTGCTTTCCTATTATGCGGACGTACGTAATCGCACTATTCCGCCGATTCTGTCGGAACGTGGAGGACATCTCTATTCGGAAGCGGCTATTGCGTTAATCGCGTCGCTCTCCGGTGTGCAGTCTGGCTATCATGTCATCGACGTGCAAAATCACGGTGTTCTCGATTTCTTGCCGGACAACTGTGTGATCGAAACCTGCTGCTATGTGGAAAAAGACTCCATCGCGCGAGTTCCTGTCTCCATTCCTGCGAATGAAGCGTTACGCTCCCTGCTCATCAGCGTGAAGGCATACGAAACCCTCGCAGTTGAAGCCGCAATAACAGGAGATCGCAAGACGGCCCTACGCGCGCTCGCCTGTAACCCCATCACGTCCGATCTGGACAAAGCAGCACCCTGTCTCGAAGAGCTGCTTCTACAAAACCGTTCGTTTTTGCCCCGTTTTTTTCAAGATTCCCTCAGGTAAAACCTTCCAACCAATCCAAATGAAATAACCATTGCAAGGAATATGAGTCATGGATGAAAAATGCTGCTATCTAGCCGTTGACGGAGGTAATTCAAAGACCGAATATCGCCTTCTGAATGAAGTGGGCGCGGTCATCGCCGCACACCGTGGGAGCGCAAGCAACCATGAGGTACTGTCATGCGGATTTGACGGCGCGGCGGATATTTTGATCACCTCTATCGAGGAACTAATCAAATCGAAGGGTTACACGCTGAATGATGTGACAGATGCCGTGCTTGGTCTTGCAGGTGTAGATTATGAGGAGCAGGCACTATCGCTGCAGCAAGCGCTGAGAGAGCGTGGGCTTAATCAAAGTTTCGTCTGTAACGATGGATATTTGGGAGTGATGGCAGGAATAGATAGCTGCATCGGCATCTGTTATTCTGCCGGAAGCGGCGTTACCTGCGCGGGCATAAATGCAGACGGCAAACGCGTGCAATTTGGCGGAATCGGTGTGCTCTGCGGAGACACGGGGGGCGGGTTTGACATTGCAGCATTCGTTTACCGCAGCGTGTATCAGCATTTGTTCTTTGGAAAACCCTATACCGCGCTCAAGGACGCCTATTTTACCCTGTTCGACGTGCACACGCCCGAAGCCTTTCTGTCCTCAGCGGCGCGCATGCAAAACGAGGAAGCTGCGCGCCAGCTGATCGGGTTGTTTTTTACCGCGGTTGAGACGGGCGACGAGATCGCGCTTCGTTATGCCGCTCTTGCGGCGAGCCACGCTGCGGATTGCATCGTCGCGGTATCGGACGCGCTCGCGCTAAAACCCTCGATTACGGTCGCGCTCTCCGGCTCAATTATGACAGCCGTTGCGCCGCCCGCATACCGCCGCATGATCGAATATGAGCTCTACCGCCGTAAAGGCAAGTGTTTTACCCTGCGCGTCAACGACCGTCAACCAGTTGACGGCGCAGTGCGATGGGTGCGTAATAGAAACCATCTGGCGATTCAGTAATATTATTCGATACATTCACTGCCCGCGATCTGCGGGCAGTTTTTTTCAATTGATGTACAATGGATTGTATTCTATTGCAATTCGACGGGTTGGATATGTTATAATAATCTTGCGCGGTGTTCCGCGCAACGTTTTTATTCTAGGAGTGTTCATGCCAAATATGGGTCAATCCGTTTTTTCCGGTATAGCGGATCAGGAGATTCTATCGCGCGTTGACAAGTTGCTGTTTACGCGGGAGCGTGTGTTGATCGCCATCGACGGCATGTGCTGCGCAGGCAAGACCACCATGGCGGAACGGTTGGGAAATGCGCTTGACGCGAATGTGTTTCATTTGGACGATTATTTCCTCCAGCCGCATTCTCGCACACCAGACCGGTTGAATCAGCCCGGTGGAAACGTAGACGTAGAACGGTTTCTTGCAGAGGTGCTCATACCCGCTTTGCGCGGAGAAACGGCGCAGGTGCGCAGGTATGATTGCCACAAAGACCTTGTGCTGCCGCCCGTATCCGTTGCGCCGAAGAAGATCGTGTTGATCGAAGGCGCATACAGCCTCCATCCGCTGGTCGCGCCGTACTACAATCTCAAAGTGTTCTGTCGGATTGATCCGCTGTTGCAGCTGCAACGCATTCTGAAACGAAACGGCAAAGCCGCGCTCAAGACGTTCGAGAATCGCTGGATCCCGCTGGAAAACAAGTATTTTGAGGCGTTGGACATTCTCTCGCAATGCGACATCGTCATCGACTCGGTACAGGACAACAACATAGAATAAACAAAACAGCGCTTTCGCGCTGTTCTTTTTTATCATTTTGTTTTCATCCGGCTGCGCCGGTTTTCGGCGCAACGGATCGCCCCGCATGGGGCGCTTTCTCTGCGGTCTTTGCCGCCCTCGCGTCCATCGGAGGCGAGGCAGGAACCGAAATCATCAAAAAAAGCACAGCTTTTTTCGAAATT
>PNNR01000016.1 GCA_013824375.1 Clostridiales bacterium | reverse complement strand
TTGAGGTTGATCGAACCGATGACCGTGTAGGCTGCGTTCTGCGGGTTCGGGCCGACGTAAAGGTCGGCCGGCGGCAGGAGCTTGTTCTCCGCGCCGACGGTGGTCGACGGGATGTAGGTAATCGGCGTGCCCTTGACGGGGCTGTAGATGTACTGCGAGGTCACGAGATAGACATAGTCTCCGATCATACGGGAGCTGACATAATAGCCGCTCTGGCCGAGGGAAACCACCTGTGCGGGTTTCGCGGGGTTCGTGATGTCATAGATGACCGCGCTGGTCTGGTCGGTGTTGGTCTGGTAGCTGCCGCTTGCGTCATTGACCCAGACGGTGTTGAAGCTTTGGGTGATGATCACAAGGCGATTTCCGAGCACAAACATCTCGGAGTTGTAACCCCACCACATATCCTCGGCGGAGAGCGACGTGCTGGAGACCAGAGTCGTGTTTGCGCCGTCGGGCTTAAGGATGTTGAGCTGGTTGCCCGCCACATAATAAATGTAGCTGCCGTCGGTTTTGACGATGTCCGCTTCATCCACGCCCTTGACCTGCACGTTGGTGCCGGAGTAATCCACGCCGGTGCTGTCCATTGAAGCAGACGGAGCGGCCGCTTCCTGCGTTGCCATATCGGTCTTGGCTTCACCCGCAGCAGGGGCAGCCATGACGCCGTTCGCGCCTTCCATCATCACACCGCCGTATGCGCTCTGCATAGACTCGATCATACTATAGATGTCGTCGTAGCTTTCCACGCTGGCGGGGACATCCACTTTTGTCGTCCCGGTAGTTCCCTGCGACGCGGCGGGCGCCATGACGTCAGCAGAGCTGGTCGCGGCGTTTTCTGCCGCGGCAGACATCATTGTGCTTTCCGGAGCAGGCGTTCTATCGCCACCGGTGACGAGCAGGGTTCCGAACGCGCCGACTGCGATGAGCGCAAAAGCGGCAAATACCGCGCCGAAGCGTACGAATTTCTGTCTCGGCGTGAGGGCAATCCTCTCACGCGTGTGTTTTTCCTTGATTTCCATGAGCAACGTCTCCTTTGCTTTTAGCTTGTCGTTGTCACGGATATACTGCTCTTTAAACATCCTGAAACTCCCCTTTCAACTGTTCCCGCAGCATATCGCGTGCGCGGAAGAGATGGGATTTCACCGTGTTTTCCGCTGTTCCTGTGATCTTGGCGATCTCGGATACTTGGTACCCCTCGTAATAATACAGATGCACCACCGTGCGGTGCTTCGTTGGAAGCGCCAGCACATAGGGATAAACCTCGGTGGTCTCCTGCATCTCCGTGAGGAGATTTTCATTCTCGGGTACGGTGTTTCGCCGCCAGGCGGAGGTCAGCAGACTTTTCGTGCAGTTGATGGTCACCTTGATGAACCAGGCTTTCTGGTGTTCAGGGCTGTTCCATACGGGCTTTGCGCGCAGCGCCCTCAGGAAAACCTCCTGCACGATGTCGTCGGCGTCCGTTCCGCTCTTGGTGCGCAGAAACGCGAGGCGGTATACCGTATCGGCATACTGCGCAAAGAGCGCGTCCACGTTGTCGGCGGGAATTGGCACGTTTGGCTTGGCCAGCTGTTCCATAAGCGCTTGGTACCTCTCTCTTCCACCCATAACACTCGGCATCTAGCCGTGAGGTTGCGGGGGAGTCAGAATTTTTTTAAAATCCCTGTGTGATTATACGGAAGTAAACAACGTTTATTATACCATATCCGCGGCTGTTTTACGCCATGACCGCGTTCCCGCGGGCCCAGTGCGTTCTGGCAGCGTGCAGATGCTTGCTGTCCGTATGTGCGGATTGAAAAAATCGCTCATTCTGCGGAGACAAAAAAAGCACCCCAACAGCGCAACGGGCGACCGGACGGAAAACGGAATCGGATACCGGATTCGCGCAAAGACGCTTTTCAAAGGGGCGCGCGATAACAAGGGAAGATGCGTCGAGTTGCACGAATGAGTTCCCGCGCTCGGATGATCACACCGCAGATTCCGGCAAACCCGGTTCAGCGGAGGGCTTGTTGTCCTCCGGCATCAGATACAGCCGCACGAGCAGCCGGTGCAGAAACGGAATTTTGAGAATGCCGAATACGATCAGTGTGCCCGCGAGGTTTAACAGCACATCGTCCACGTCACAGCTGCCGCAGGCGAGCAGGAGCTGCAGCGCCTCCACCGCAACCAGCAGCAGGAACATGGTCAGCGCAAAGAGCCAGAGCCTCTGCATCGGGCGGAACAGGCACGGCAGAAAGACCGCCATGGGCATGAACAGCATGGCGTTGCCGACGAGATTGCTCAACGGAATCTCCATGCCGATGTAGTCGTATTTGATCGCGTTGATATACAACCGCACAGTCTCTAAGGGGTTGAAGTTCGTGTTCAGGTCAAAATTGTTCCAGTATTCGGCTTTTGTCGCGGCAAACGTCTGGAAATCCACGCGGGAGAGGATCAGCGCGCCCAGCAGCACTGCGCAATAGAACACAAACAGCGCAAAGAACGAGAACCGCACCGCATTGCGGCGATCTTTTCGATCCGCCTGCGTGCGGGTGTAAAGATACGTGCCCAGCATGAGCGGAAGGCATATCCCCGCAATGAGCAGAAGCCCGTGTGTGACGTGCCGCATGCCGGTGAGCAGGATCGTGACAAGCTGCCAGAGCATCACAGAGAGCGCAATGCCGATGAGGATCATTCCGGCGGTCTTCTTCCAGCGCGCACAGAAAATCGCGCCCGCCGTTTTGCCGGGTTCAAGTTCGGTTTTATTTGGATCAAGATTTTCCATTCGGGTATTATAACACACTCTGACTGGCGTGAAAACAATCCGGCTCCGCACGGACTGTTTTGAGGAAGAAGGGTGATCGCACACCGCGTTTCTTGCGCCGCTGTCCCGCGCGGGGTATAATGAAACAAACCCTTTCTTGACGCGCATTTCTGAAAAAACAGAACAGCAGGAGGCAGCTTTTTATGCAGCATCTTCTCTCCCGTGGACCGCTTCTCGACAGCGCCGGCGCGCTTGCGGAGACCGGATACGCCACCGCTCTGGTAAAGACCTACGATCGCAAGGCGATCCGCGGCGGCAGCGCGCGCATCAAGGAATGGGACTACTATCTGATCCACAACGGGCGTTACGGCGTCGCGCTGACGATTGCGGACAACTCCTACATGGGAATGCTGTCCGCGTCGTTTCTCGATTTTGAAGCGAAAACGGAGAAGACCACGTCGCCGATGTTCTGGTTCCCGTTTGGCAGCACGCATTTTCCCGCGAGCTCGGAAAGCGGCGATATCGTCAAGAGCATTTCGGGCGCGTCCGGCTCGTTTACGCACGAAAACGGCGCGCGGAGGCTGAGGTTCCACCTCGATAAGTTCGACGGAGAGCAGTCGTTTGACTGCGATCTTTTACTGACCGACGCCCCGCGGGACACGATGGTCATCGCAACTCCCTTTGCGGAGAAGAAGACCGCGTTCTACTATAATCAGAAGATCATCGCCATGCGCGCCGCAGGCCGCTTCACCATCGGCGGCGTGACGCGCACGTTTGATGCGACGGACTCGTTTGGCATCCTCGACTGGGGACGCGGTGTCTGGACCTATGAAAACACGTGGTACTGGGGCGCGGGACAGGGCGTGGCCGATGGCCGCGTCGTCGGCTTCAACCTGGGTTACGGTTTTGGCGATGTCTCGGCTGCGTCGGAGAACATGGTGTTCGTGGACGGCGTCGCGCATAAGCTCGACCGCGTGACGTTCGAAATTCCGACAAAGGACGGCAAAGAGGACTACCTCTCGCCGTGGCGGTTTACCTCTAACGACGGGCGCTTTGAAACCGCGTTTACGCCCGTGCTCGACCGCGCGGCGTTCACGTCGGTCGGTCCCTTGCTCTCCGACCAGCATCAGGTGTTCGGCTATATGGATGGCACGATCGCGCTGGACGACGGCGGCAAACTGGAACTTCGTCACTTTCTGTGCTTTGCTGAAAAGGTGCATAATAAATGGTAAACGATGTTAGCCCGCAACACACGCGGGCGGAAAACAGGTGATACACGAATGAATTTTACCCGAAACTATGATCTGGTGATCTGGGACTGGAACGGCACGCTCCTGGACGATACCGAGCTGTGCTATTCCATCGCAAACGAGATGCGGCTGGAGCGCGGCATGTCGCTCATGCAGGGCATCGAGGAATACCGCACGTACTTTACCTTCCCCGTGGTGGACTATTACCGCCGTATGGGCTATACGTTTGAAACCGAACCGTTTGAAAATATCTCGCGCCAGTTTGTCGCAATGTATGCCGAGCGGTTTCCCGATTGCGCGCTGCAACAGTGCGCCAAAGAAGCGCTCGCCGCCGTGCTGGAGTCGAGAGCGCGGCAGGTGCTCCTCTCCGCGACCGGACAGGAGAAGCTCGACGAGCAGGTGCTGCATTTCGGCCTGAACGACTATTTTGAGCGCGTGATCGGCGGCAACAACAACCTTGCCAACGGCAAGGCGGACTATGCGCGGGCGTTCCTGCGCGAAAGCGGCGTCCATCCCGCGCGGACGCTGTTTGTCGGGGACACGGATCACGATTTTGAAATCGCCTCGTCGATCGGCTGCGGATGCGCGCTGATCACCAACGGGCATCAGACGCGGGAGCATCTCGCCTTGCTTGGTGCGACGCTGGTCGACAGCCTCTGCGATATTCCGGCGCTGTTATAAGAAACGAAAAGCAGAAAAACTGGCATCGCAAGCCAGTTTTCTTTCATTACGTTCCTTCTTTTTTCCCAGCTTTACGGGACTGTTTTTTCATCGCTTGCGAATGGATGAACGGCCTTTCGCATGGGATAAACGCGGTTGAGTAAATCATCTGCGTTTTTTGAGGATCAGCACGATCAGGCAGATCAGGCTGATGGCGAGCAATACGCTAAGCCCGCCGAAGATATAGACGCCGATGTCGGCGTTCGCCAAAAGGCTGCCGAAATCTTCTTCGGAGACGGGCTCCGGTGTGATGATCACAGGTTCGGCGGTCGGCGTTGGAGCGGGAACCGCGTCCGTATCCGCAACGAGGTTGCCGGTAAAGAGAGCGCGTCCTTCATAGGAGCAGGAAATGGTGCCGACCATGTCTCCCTCTTTTGCGTCGGCAAGACCTTTCTCCAATTCGGTCGTGATCTCCATCTTGGAGGGGTCCTTGTCCAGCGCTTCCGCCATCGCCTTGGGCAGGCGGTGTACCGCGCTCTCGTCAAACTGTGCCGAGACGGGGAAGGATGTGGTCAGTCCTGTTGGCGTCACATCCTCGTGATAGTCAAAGCCCAGCGAGGTAGGAGAGACCGGCAGATAATCGTTGTTCAGCGTGTATTCCAGAAGGAACTTCGCATTCCCGAAAACCTTGGGCATGCGGCGGTGAACGTCGTAGCTCTGCAAATCCTCCGCGCCAATCTGCACCACAATGATGCGCGCACCGTCGAGTTCGCCTGCCGCGACGAGGCACTTGCCGCCGTTGACGGTGCTGCCCGTTTTGCCGCCGATGCAAAGGTCAGTATAGACTTCGCTGGTTGCGGGATCGTCCGAGATCAGGCGGTTGGAGTTGACGAGCGTATCCGGACGTTTGCGGACGTCATTTGGCTCGATCGTGTATTCTTTTGTGGCGATAAGTTCGCGGAATTTTTCGTTCTTCAGCGCGTATGCGGTCAGAATCGCCATGTCGCGTGCGGTGGAATATTGCCCGCCGCGATAGGCTCCGCTCGCGTTGAGAAAATGCGTATTGACCATGCCAAGCTCTGCGGCTTTCGCGTTGGCGAGTTCGGCATACGTCTCCACGCTGCCTGCGATATGGTTCGCGAGCAGCAGCGCCGCGTCATTTCCGGAGACCATCATCAATCCGTGCAGCAACTGGTCAACCGTCAGCTTTTCGCGCGCAAATACGTGCATCAGCGAGTTGGAGTCCTTGAGGTTTGCGGCCTGTTTGGTGACTTCGACAAGTTCGTTGTAGTCCTTAACGGTTTCGAGGGTCAGAATACAGGTCATAATTTTCATCGTGCTCGCAGGGATACATCTCTCGTCCGGATCGCGCTCATAGAACACGATAGAAGGATCGTCCGCGTCCACAACGATATAGTAAGGCGCGACAAGCTCCACGTCCGGCGGGTCGTTGCTGATTGTTACAGATGCGGGCAGAAGCGTCAGCGCTGCCATCAACAAGGAGAGTGCTTTTATCATGATGATCGATTTCCTCATGCGTTTGATGATAGACGGACAAATGGAATCCGATTCTTTCGTATCATACTATAGAATAGCATACCGCGATACTATCGGTGGAAACAGTTCACGGAAAATTACACTTTCCGTGCGGTAAACGAAACACAGACAGGCGCATTTGTAGATCGTGCGATCAATGAGCGGGAGAAATGCTCGGATTTGACTTTTTTTCTGCTTGTCACTATCATTATACAGAGGGTAAAACGCATGAAAAGAAAACCGGATTATCTGAGAAAATTGCTGATACTAAACGTTCTGTTTCTGACTCTGTCGATCGTGATCACGATCAATCTGCTGGAAACGGGCGGACGGCCGATTCCGCAGGCGACGCCCGCGGTTTCACAGCCGGCACAATAAGCGAGAAGCCGGCCTGTTTGGCATTGTTTTTCCATTTTTCAAACACGAGCACGACATTCTGCCTTCATCGATTTAGCAAACATCAAGGAGTACGGCACATGGCTTTACACAGCGTCTACGGTTCGAAACTTCTCAGGAGCGCAGCCGCTTTTTTTCTATTGTGCGCATGGCTCCTGCCCGTGCATGCCGCACGCGCGGAGGACGCGGAGCCAATCAACCTGACGGGCGAATGCAGGTTCACGCTGCCGGAACGTTCCGCTTCATTTGAGCACAGGTTGACAGACGCACGCTATAACTCCCGCATCTCCTTCCAGCCGGATGAAACGCTCGAAGTAACGCTTGCCGACGGCGCAAAGGGGCTCTATGTAGCCTGGCACATGGCGCCTGAAGCGGCGAGCGTGGAATTTTTGGACTCTGCAGGCGTCGTTCTCTCCGGCGTGACCGCAAGCGCGGATCTTTTGAACGAATATTTCGTCCTGCCGGACGGATGCGCGAAAGCGCGCATCTCCGGTGAGAAGGCGTTCGCAATCTCCGAATTGGGCGTGTATGATGCCCAAACCCCGCCGGACGCGCTCTGCGTGATGTACGCGCAGGCTGCGCAGCCGAAGGTGATGCTGATCGCGGCTATGACATCCGATGAGTCGTTCTATTTCGGCAGCCTGCTGCCGTATCTATCGGGTGACGAGGCCGCACTGGTGTTCTTCTCCTGTGAAAGCAGGCAGGCGCAGCAGGAGGCGATTCGCGCCAGATATGCGCTTGGCTCACGCACGCAGCCGATCTTCGGCAGCTTCCCGTATTATCCCAGCGCGATCGATCAAAAACGCCTGTACTCGTATATTGATAAGGGCGATGCCACAAATTGGCTCATTCAAGTGATCCGCCGCTATCAGCCGGATACGCTGATCACCCACGCGGCGGTGGCCGAGGGCAGCATCGGTATGCACCAGCTCACAAGCGCGCATGTGCTCATCGCGGTTAATCAAGCGGCGAACGAGAGCAAGGAATACGTCAGCGAGCGCGCCTATGGCGTCTGGCAGGTGCGCGCGGTCTACCAGCATGTGGAATCCGGCGTAACCCCGCTGTACGACACCCGGTCTCCTTTGGCGGCATTCGGCGGCGAAAGCGCTTTTTCGCTTGCGCAGGCGGCTTATGAAAACTATTCTTCCCTGCGTGTGACGCACTATACTGTTACCGACGCGCCGTATTTCGTGCAGACGTATCCTGCGGGTGAACAGTCGCAACAGCAGAGCACGAGCGATCTGTTTGCACTGCTCTGCTCGCTGCAAGGCCCTGCGGCTATGCCAGACACCGCGGCGACGCCCGCGCCGAGTGAAACACCCGCGCCGGAGGAAACGGTGCAGCCAACAGAGGAACAAGCCCAGACAGAAGATAATCCGGTGGCGGTTACCGCGCCGGTTTCGATGAATCACTTGCTCTATCTGGGCGGCGTGCTTGCCCTGCTGGGCGTGATCGTCGTGATTGTGAGCCTCGCGGGCGGCAGGCGCAAAGCGGAGAACGCGAAGCGCGGACTCGCCGTCGCCGGAACGGTGTTCGGCATCCTGCTGCTGCTCGGCGGCGCGGGATTATTGTATCGTGAGCTGATCGGTAAGCCTGCCGTACAGACGACTCCCATGCCCGCGGCGACGACTCCCGCGTCCACGGCAGAGCAGCAGCCCCGACCGACGCCGACCGCCGAGCTAGGCGTGCCGGAACCGGTCGACGAGAGCGAATTTGCTTCGCATTTCCGCAAAGAAGGCGATCCGGCGGAGGTCGTGGTGTTTGATGAAACAAACGGCATCTACGAATACCGCAACGATACGCTTGCCATCGAAATTCGCAGAATAGAACGTACCGACCCGCCGCTTGCCTACTATATCGCGCATATTTACATGCGCGAGTTCGACTCTTACCGCTCCGGTTTCGGTTCCGTCCGCATCAACGGCAGAGACACCGAGGATGCCTGCGTGATGGCGCGCCAATATCGCGCCGTGCTGGGCATGACGGGCGATAACCTGTTGCATTCGGACTACAACCGCGGCATGATGATGCGCGACGGGCGTATCTTCCGCGCCCAGACGCAAGTATCTCTGATGGCGCTGACGGAGGATCTCTCCATGCGCATCTACAACAGGAACGACGAGGCGATGCTCAACGAGATTGAGGAGGGCACGCAGGATACCTTTGCTTTCGGACCACCGCTGATCATGGAAGGCGTGCTCTGCGAAAATGTCGATCAGGATCGAGTGGGCCGCATCAACCCGCGCGCGGGCCTCGGCCTCGTCGAGCCGGGGCATTACGTCGCGATCGTTGCCGACGGTCGGTTGCCGCACTACAGTCACGGCATGATGTTGAGTGATTTCGCAAAACTCTTCCTCGGCGAAGGCTGCGTGATGGCGTATAACCTCGACGGCGGCGCATCCGCGACGCTGGTCTTCATGGGCGAATATATCAACAAACGCGCGGAGAATCACTACCGCTCCGTGCCGGATCAGCTGCTGTGGGGCTATTCGGAGCTGGTGCCGGGCGAAAACGATCCGTATCTGCTGCAAGGTCTTGTGCCGCAAGATTGGCGCAAGGGCGACTGACCGCAGAGTGTAACCAGCAATCGTGACGAAAGGACGCGGTATATGGAGAAAAAAACAAGTCTTCGGCATGCATACCTGATCACGGCACACAATAAAAAAGAGCAGCTTCTCAACCTGCTGTATCTGCTCAACGATCCGGGAAACGACATCTACATCCATATCGACAAAAAGGCGCAGGGGTTTTCCGAAGAGGAGATGCGTGAAGCTGCCACCGATTGCCGCGTGGCGTTCGTGCCGCGGCTGGATGCGCGCTGGGGCAGCGAGGTGTTCATCGACGCAATCCTCTCGCTGATCGAACTTGCGAGCCGCGAGGAACACGCATTCTACCATCTATTGTCCGGCGTCGATCTGCCGCTGAAAACGCAGCGCGAGATTCACACGTTTTTTGATGCGCACGCAGGTGAGGAGTTCATTTCCTTCGAACGCGAGACAGCAAAGCCATATGTCGTTGAGGGCAGAATCGCCCGCTACCATTGGCAAAAGCCTGTGCATCCGTTTTTGAGAAAGCTGGATCGAAGACTCAGCCCCCTTTCCGTGCGGCTGCAACGGCTTCTCGGCGTCAACCGCATCAAAAAATCGTCTGTTACGTTTCAAAAAGGCGGAGTGTGGTTTTCCATCACACATGCGCTCGCGCGCTATGTGGTGGAGAATATGCCGCGTTACCGCGCGTACTACCGCCATTCTTCCTGCGCGGACGAGATCTGGCTGCAAACGCTGGTCGCCAACTCGCCCTTTATGGAACGCCGCGCATTCATGGGGTTTGACGATGAGCTTGCCGCCACCATGCGTTATGTGGACTGGAACGTGAACGGCGCGTCTCCGCGCACGCTGACGAGCGCGGACTACGACATGCTAAAGCAGAGCGGTATGCTCTTCGCTCGGAAGTTTGACGAGGCGGCGGACGCTTCGGTGATCCAGAGAATCGCGGAGACGATTTTAGAGCGGCAAAAGAACGAAAAATAATTCATCGCTCTTCCAGACCATAAAACGGATTTGGAAGGGCGACTTTTTTGTTGCATCAGGCAGTTCACACGGTGGATTTGTTGCATTTCGTAAACCCACGCTCGAAAACAAGGGATGGACGTTTTCGCCGTGTTGGTGTAAAATGCAGCAAGATGGCACGGAGTGTGTTTTGGCACGCGTGCCTGAAAGGCAGCCATATGCAGAAGCAATTGCAGAAAACGCATACCAACGAACAACCAATCCTGCCGATCCGCGAGAACCATGCGTTTTCGTGGCGATTCATCGCGGCGTTGACCCTGATGGGCTGTCTTGCTGTTGAAGTGCTCCTCAATCTGCTGCCAATCGATTACGATACGCCAATTCTCTACTGGTTCTTTCCTGTATCGCTGTTGCTGGCATCCCAGATGTATTTTAACCAGCGGATCACGCGATATTTTGAAATCAAGCTGCTGCTGGCGTTCTTTGTTTGGGGATGCGTAACGGTCGTGCTGAATTATGGCCGTGCGCAGTTGGTGAACTCCTACTTGTGGTTTGCGAGCATCAGCACCGTGATCTTTTTAGGTTTTACGCTTCCCTATGCGTTTGAAAAAGAAGGCGCAAGGCGCGTTCTGCTGCTGCTTGCCGCGGTTACGTTCTTCGCAGCGGTGCTTTTATGCGTTGCGAGTCTGATTGCGGTGTTTGCAAAGGAAGTTGCGGCAAAAGCGCCGTCGATTTTTGAAGACATCTTCATCGGACAAGGACGGTTGAGCATTGACGACCATCCCAACCGGAGTGCGCCTTCTCCTGCGCTCGGCGTTGTTCTTGCGGGTGTACTTCTTGCAGGGGTCAAAAAAGGCTGGCAGCGCATTTTGATCGTACTCGGCGCCGTCATCTGCTTTGTTACGCTCGCGCTGACCGGTAGCCGCACCGCGATTCTCGGCGCGGGTTTTGCCGTCGCGTTCGAGGCGGCACTCACGCTGCGGCAGGTGCTCCGCGGGAAGATTCATTCGGTTCTGCGCGTCTGCATCTCTCTATTTGTTGCGGTTGTTATAACCGTCGGGTTTTATTTCGCGTCCGCGCTGACGCAGCAGGGGTGCAATACACTGCTTGTCCGCATGGAAGCCGTGCAGACGATGCCGCAGCAGACGCAGATTCCCGTCGAACCGGCGGCGGACAGCATGCCTGCCGTTGAGTCGGCAGCGGATGTGACCGCACCGTCGCCCGCGGAAGATTTGGTCATCACGCGTGATTTTTCGGATGCAGACAGTTTCAACGGCAGAACGGATATCTGGCGCGGCATTTGGAATGGGTTGCTTCAGAACCCGAAGATTTTTCTCATCGGAACGGGGCCGACTATGGCTAACAACGCGATGTTGCCCTATTTTCCGTCGATCAATCCCGTCGGACCGTTCCACAATTCGTTTCTCGACGTGCTGGTCGCACTCGGCATTCCGGGGCTTTTCCTGCTGCTTGTGTTTCTCGCGATGACGGCGCTTGCGGCAATCCGCCTTTCGCTGGGTAGAGCGTCCGATCAGCCGCTGATGGTGAAGTTGCTGCCCGCCGTGATGATTCTTGTATTGGCGGAGGGGATGATGGAGGACAACATGTTCCTGAGCACGTCGCTCAATATCCTCTGGGTTTGGCTCATGATCTCCGCTGGCTTCGTCCTGCGCCTCAGCAAAAAGGAGCCTGAGCTGCAAGAAGTGAAGGATTCCTGACGTGCTGAGAAAAAGACATATAGCGCGTGAAAAAGCCCGCGGCAATCGCCGCGGGCTTTTGTGTTGCGCTGCGGAGAAAAATTACTTCATCCAGTCCGCGTCGTCCATCACAGGAATGGCGTCGGTTGTGCAGATGTTGATGACGTAGTCCCGCGCGGTCTGCGCGCGCGCGCGTTCCGTATCCGTCAGCTCCGAGAATGAGCGGATCAGGGACGTATCCGAAAGCGCAGGCACGACCTGATGCAGGTAGGTTTCGCCCATCGAGCGGTAGAAGCACATCAGCGGCATGAATTCCGCACTCTTGAGTGTGGTCTTGCCGTCGAGCGCTTTTTCGATGGTGAGCTGTACGTACAGACCATACTTCAGCGGGTCGACATCCTTTTTATTGGACATGTTGGAGATGAAGTTGCCCATCGAGTACACGACAAGGCCGGTATACGGCTGCCCGTCGCGTTCGACGGTCATGTATTCGATGCTCTGCACAACATGCGGATGGGAGCCAAGGATGACGTCCACGCCAGACTCAAACAGCAGCTTTGCCGCCTCCCGCGTGCGGGAGTTGGCTGCCTTTTTATGCTCCTTGTCCCAATGCGGATAGGCAACGATGAAGTCCGCGCCCGCCGCACGCAGCGCCTTGATTTCGGAGACAAGCCTTTCCTGCTGCAGATACAGGCGTGTGACGGCATACTGCGTCTCTTCGTCGTTCATGTAGCGGTCGCGCTTATTGATGATCTCCGTCGGCGCGATGAAGCCGATCTTGACGCCCTTGACATCAATGATCAGCGGAGTGTCGCGCTCTGCGTTAGAACGCGCGGTGCCGGTGTGGTAGATGCCCTTTTCGTCCAGCACGTCGAGCGTGCGCAGAAGACCCGGCATCTCGCGGTCGAGACAGTGGTTGTTGCCGGTGCTCAGAAAGTCAAAGCCGATGTCCTTGAGGTTGTCGATGACCGTATCCGGCGCGTTGAAGGTGTCCGCTGGCTCGTTGTCGCGCTTTTTGATCGAATAACCCGCGTCTTTGCCCGCGAGCGTGCTCTCGAAGTTGCCGCACATCAGGTCGACGGAGCGGAATTGATTGGCGACGCCCTGAAAGCTACGCGAGAAATCATAGGAGTCAGATTCGGGATTGTATGCGCCGTTGACCTGTGCCGACATCATCATGATGTCCCCGATGGCGCCGATGGTGATCACCGTGGGTGTGGGTTCAGGAGTGGGCGTTGGTTTGGGCGTAGGCGCTTCCGACGGCGCGGGCGTTTCTGTCGCGGCCGGCGCGGCAGCCGGGGCTTCCGCCACCGGCACCTGGGGCGCGGGGTCGCAGCCTGTGAGCACGGAAAGGCTCATCAAGAGCGCAAGCAGTCCAAAGATGAAGCGATGTTTCATGATTTCTCCTGTCGTCGGTCGCAAAAGGGAATAAAGCGTTTCTATGCTTCTATCTGTGTGGCACACAAATGCGCACGCGCCGGGGTAAACATAGAATCTATTGAAATTATAGTGGAAATAACGAGCGAATACAATCAGCCCGGCTATTTGCGGGTGATGCCGCCGCGCAGAAAAGAGCGCTTCTTCGAATCATCCGGATGCCATAACTTGTTCGGCTCGGGGTCTTTGACGCGGCGATAAGCAAATCATATCAGCCCGTATGTCGCCACGACAAGGAACAGGAAACAATGTCGATCAATTGTAACACGGATTTCACGCAGCGGATACAATCGCTTTGACTTTTCACGTCTTCGTTGTGTATACTTAGCGCATGTATACGCTTATGAACAAAACGAAGATTTTGAACCGGATGGCATCCGCTGCAACCGTTCTGCTGCTGCTTGTTTCGGGGATTGTCCCCTTCTCCAGTGCGCGGGCGGAAACGGCCGAGATTCAGACCGGACAAGTTGGAACCGTGACTGCGGACTGCACATTTACCCTGCCGGAAGCGCTTGTGGGCAGGGAATACCGCATCACCGACGGGTTGGTGGAGAGCTATCAAAGCTTCTCTTCCGGTCAGACGCTTGAAGTGGATCTGCCGGACGGCGTGCAGGGCATTTATCTTGAGTGGTATGCACCAACGAGCAAGTATTCGGTCAAGCAACTGGATGCAAGCGGGGCTACGCTTTCTGAGGACGCGGCGTCCCCGTATTTAAACGCATACTACGCGTTGAACGAAGAAACGAAACACGTCACGATAGCTTTCACGGGAAACGGCGCGCTTTCCACGTTCGCCGCTTACGGCGCGGGAGAACTGCCTGCCACGATCCAGCGCTGGAACACGCCGACGACCGCGGACCTATTGGTCGTCGCCTCCAGCAGCAGAACAGCGCTGGACGAGTTCTTCGGCGTGATAGCGACCTACGCCTGCAACCACGACATCCCGACCGCGCTGGCGGTCATGTCTCCGAACACGCGAAGCGCGCAGCAGGAGCTGCTGAGCGCGCTCTGGTATGCGGGCTATGACCAGTATCCGTTCTTTGGCGAGTTTGAATGCGTTAACGATGAAATCTACGGATTTGCGAAGAACGGCTGGGGCAGAAAACCCACGCTCTCGTTTGTCACCAACCTGATCACACAGCTTCAACCGAAGGTGCTCGTAACCCATATGGACGACGAAACCGCGCCGACCGGTGCCGCCCAGTTCACGGCGGAATACACCCTCCGCGCAGCGGAAGACGCGGGCGTTCAGAAGATCTATCTTGCCTCTGCGGCCGGCGGCACAACGCTGGACTACGCTGCTGCGCTCAACGGCTGCTTTGGCAAGAGCGTAACGGAGCTATCCGCGGATGTGTTCGCGTTTTGCGCCTCGCGCCATTCATATGAGTCCGCACTGGCTCCTGCCTCTGTGTTTCTTCTGGAAGAAAGCGCGGTCGGCGAGGATGTCTCGCTGAACAACCTGTTTGAAAACATCGACACCGCGGCGTTGTCGGGCTATGCCGACCCGACTCCGACGCCGCAGCCCACACCAGAACCCACGCCGGAACCCACTGCGGAGCCGGAAGAGCAGACGTCGGAAGAAACGGCGGCTGTTCCGGAACAAAGCGCATCAACGCAGAGCGTTTCAATCATCGCAACGCTCGGTTCTTCCACGGCTGTGCTGTTTGGCGTCGCGGGCGCGGGCTTTTTGATCACGCTGATACTACTTGGCACCTACGGGCTCAAGCGCCGCAGCAAAGGCCGCGGCAAGGCGCGAAAGGTGCGTGCAAGTGCGGTCGTCATCTCTCTGCTGCCGCTGGTTTTGGGCGTACTCGCGTCCGGCGTTCTGTTTTACCTCAGTAAGCAAGAGCTTGCGGCGGTGGCGGCTCAGACGCCCGCGCCAACCGCAGCCGCTACGCCGGAAGCGACGAGCACGCCGGAATCAACCACCGAGCCGGAAGCGCAGACAGAACCGGAAACCGAGGCGCGGGATGCTGCCGCCTCCGCCAGCGACGAGTTCTATCGAAAGGATAGCGATCCGGCGGAAGTCGTCGTCGTGGACGAGGAGAAAGGCCACTGGGAGTACCGCTCGGACACACTATCGATTTTCATCGACCGCATGAATACGGAATACACCAACTACGGCGGCAAGACGTATCCGCTGGTCTACTTTGTGGCGCATATCCGAATGCGGGAGATCAACTCCTTCCGCACCGTCCAGTCCGCGGATAACCGCAATGGCGCGGGTGCGATCAAACCCTGGATTCTCGCTCGGCGCAACAAGGCGGTGTTGATGATCACGGGAGACAACCTGACCGAGAGCGATACGCAATATAAAAGCATCCTCATCCGCGACGGAAACGTTTTCCTCGACAGCGCGAAATGCGACATCATGGCGATGTACCCCGATATGACGATGAGGATATTCTCGCCGGGTGAGGTCAACGCCTCTGAATTGCTGATGGACGGCGTGCGCGAGGCGTTCTCGTTTGCGCCGACGTTTATCCGCGGCGGAGCATTCACCACGGAGGACGTCGACCACACTGCGCGCATCGGCAATGAAACAAACCCGCGCACGGGCCTTGGAATGGTTGAACCCGGCCACTTTGTGGCAATTGTCGTGGACGGACGCCAAAAGGACTATAGCTATGGCATGCGTCTCTCCGCGTTTGGCGAACTGTTTGTCAAGGAAGGCTGCGTGGAGGCGTATAATCTCGACGGTGGCGTCTCCGCCTGCATGCTCTTTATGGGTGAGCAGCTCAACCGCCACGGCAACAAGCGCGTCGGCACGATTGAGGACACCTATCAGCGCAGGATTCCGGACGGACTTGTATGGGGCTATTCGGACTCGGTTCCGGGCGAGGACGACCCGATCTATCATCGCGGTGAGGGTTGATCAAAACGAAACAAGAACGGCTTGCAGCATGCAGGCCGTTTTTTCTCGCAACGGCAAAAACGAACGCCGAAAATGGCTGCGCGATTGAAATTTCTTGCTCATAGCGGCGTTTTGTGCGCGTGTGCTTGTGCAAGCATTCAGACAGGTATATAATATGTCCGTAACAATTCAAACTGGATTTCTCGCCATTGGCGAAAATGTCCGGCAATATTGACGCGTGAATTAGATTTTAACTCGATTGATTTATGAGAATACCGATGAAAACAAGTAATGCGGAGGAAACTAGCGATGCGATATCAAAACGCAGTGGTATACGGCTCTGATTTTCAGTTTCATGCCGGCGGATTTTCGGTGGAAGACGATCGCTTTGCGAGTGTGCTTTCTGAAGAAAACGGCGGAATAGATCTCTGCGGGGCGTACGTCGTACCGGGATTCATCGACATTCATCTGCACGGCAATTCCGGCCATGATTTTTCGGACGGGGATTTAGAAGGCTTGACCGCCATCGCGCGGCATCTCGCAAAAAACGGAATCACTTCCTTTGCGCCCGCGTCGGTGACACTGCCGGAGACGCAGCTGGACACTGCCTATAAAACCGCCGCCGATTTCGCGGAAAACACGCCTGCGGGCTGCGCCGCGTTGCGCGGCATACACATGGAAGGCCCGTTCTTTTCGGAGAAGAAAAAAGGCGCGCAAAACGGCGCATATCTGCAGTCGCCTGACTTTGATATGTTTATGCGCCTCTCCGAGGCTGCGCGCGGGTTGATCAAGATTGCGGATGTTGCACCGGAGTTGCCGGGTGCGATGGATTACATTGAGCGTGTGAGACAAATCTGTACGGTTTCGATCGCGCATACCGACGCGAACTATGACATCGCGAAAGCCGCGATTGCAGCGGGGGCAACGCATATCACACACTTGTTCAACGCCATGCCGCAGATGCTGCACCGTGCGCCGGGCGTGATCGGCGCAGCGGCGGAAACCCAAAATGTCTCGGCAGAGTTGATTTGCGATGGCGTACACGTGCATGAAAGCGTCGTGCGCGCGGCATTCTCGATGTTTGGGCCCGAGCGGCTCTGCCTTGTGAGCGATGCGCTCTCCTGCAGCGGCATGCCTTCGGGCGAGTACATGCTCGGCGGGCAGAGAATATTCATCGATGGTCCGGTCGCGCGCCTCGTCGAGGCTCCCGACACGCTTGCGGGTTCCGCGAGCAATCTCTTCGAGCTGTTCTGCAGGGCGATCAGTTTCGGCATTCCCGCAGAGGCCGCGGTGCGCATGGCGAGTTTCAACCCCGCCCGCGTGATCGGAGCAAGCGGCGAAGTCGGTTCGATTGCGAACGGCAAGCACGCGGATTTCCTCGTGCTCAACAGCGACTTCTCGCTCAAGCGCGTCTATCTCGCGGGCAGCGCGATTTCGGAGAACTAGACGATGGAGCAGCGGGCGTTGTACCACATCAAAACCATCTTGCAGGGCAACCCGCACACGGGCGAGGCGTTCACCGTCTCGCATGATCGTCCCGAGGGCGCGCCATCCCCGGAGACGCACGGGCAGATCGTCTATCTGCCGGGAGAAGGGTTGGAAGTCTCTCTCTGGTGCCGCGAGGCGCATCCCCGCGCGGTCTATCATCATCCCAACGAGCCGGTACACACGGACTCCTGTTTGGAAGCATTTATCGACTGTTTTCCGGATCTGCCGGAGTATGGCTACATCGGGGTGGAGATGAACGCAAACGGTGCGGCGCATTGCTCCTTCGGCACCGAACGCCGCAACAGGCGGTATGTGCTCGATCTCGGGCTGCCGCATCCCGAAGTAAGCGTGGAGCGATTCACGCGGGACGGCGCGGCTTGGTGGCGGGTAACGTGCCTGCTAAAAAAATCGCTTCTGGAGGCGTTGTACCGGCGCAGCTGCGACTTTCCCGCAGGGCACCGTATGCGCGGCAACTTCTACAAGTGCGGCGACCAAACGGAGCAGCCGCATTGGGGCAGCTGGTCGCCGGTGGAGCGGGTGGATTTCCACGTGCCGCACCTCTTCGGGGATTTGATCATCACGGCTGAATCAGAAAACAAGATTTGATGGGATAAGGAACAACATGAAGGTCATCGTAACCGACAATTTTGAGGAGTCGTGCCGGATCGCGGCGGAGCAGATAGCTCACATCGTCCGCAGCAAGCCCGACGCGCGACTGGGCCTCGCCACGGGCGGAACCGCGCAGGGTGTCTATCCCTATATCGTCGCGGCATACCGCGCGGGAGAGTTGGACTTTTCGCGCGTGAACACGATCAATCTCGACGAGTATGTCGGCTTGGCGCCGGATCATCCGCAGAGCTACCGACGGTTTATGGACGAGAATCTCTTTAACCACATCAACATCGACAAGGCGAACACGGTCGTAGCTCGGGGCACAGGGGACATCGATGCAAACGTGAAATCGTTCCGCGAAGCGCTGGCGGCAAAGCCGATCGACGTGCAGCTGCTGGGCATCGGCGTGGACGGGCACGTGGGCTTCAACGAGCCGGGGGAGGTGCTCTACGACGGTGCGCATGTGGAAGAGCTGGAGGAGAGCACCATCGACGCGAATGCGCGCTTTTTCTCCACGCGCGACGAGGTGCCGACCAGAGCCATCTCGATGGGTATGGGCGATATCCTCCGCGCAAAGAAACTGATCCTACTCGCAACCGGAGAGAGCAAGGCCGCCGCCATGCGCGGGCTATTGCTCAACGAGGAGCTGGACGTGCAAAACCCCGCGACGCTGGTCAAGACGCATCCCGACGCCACGGTGATCATCGACCGCGCGCTGGCCGAGAAAATCGGGTATCGAGCGTAGCGGTCACGAAAGTTTCGTTCGGGAACGCATATAAACAGCCCTCCGGTATTGCCGGAGGGCTGCCTTTGTTTCTTTCGCTTACACCGACCAGATCTTCGGGCTGGAGGCGGAGACGGCGAGCGCGCCCGCCTGGAGCGCCGCGATGACGTCCTCTTTTTCGTGGATGAACCCTCCCGCAATGATGGGCGCAGAGATACGATCCTTCAGCTGCGCGATCACTTTCGGCAACAGCCCCGGAAGAATCTCCACAAAGTCGGGCTTGCTCTGTGCAATCTGCTGCTCAAAGCTGTTGAGCGAGCGCGAGTCGAGCATAAACCCGCGCTGTACCGCGGCAAGACCTAGCTGCTTTGCGCGTTTGATGAGCGCGCCGCGCGTGCTGATGATACCCTCGGCGCCTGTCGCTTTCTGAATCGCGTCCACGGCGATCTCTTTGCTCGAAAATCCTTCGATGAGGTCAAGATGAATGACGCAGAGCTTGCCGCTCTCGTGCACGCGGCGGGTAAGCTCTCCGATGTCGAGCACGTTGCCCATCAAAAGAAACACCACGCGGCAGTCTGAGTTGAGCGCGAGGGACAGCTCCTCCTCGTTGCAGACGGCGGCGATGACGGGGTTGATCTGTATCTGCTCCAGCAGTTGTGCGGCATTTTCCAAGGAATACCTCGTATTGATAAGATTTGTTATAAGCATATGGGAAACGCGTGAAAAGCGCAAGAAAACCCGTACGAAAATTGGATGAAATACCTCTGATTTCCGCGCAAATATCAAAAAACGGGTTTGACAGGCACGTCGATTCACGATATGATAATTTTGTACAAAAGTTCCACTTGAGATTTGGAGTTCGGAGCGGCGCACGTCTTGTTTTGCGTATGCTCCTTTTTTCATGTCCAGACGAGAAAAAGGGCTTTGCAGACACCGGCGCGGTACAGTCGTTTTTCATCTTTACAACTTTCAAAGAATGCTTACAGGAGGAATTGACTTATGGCAGAAACCAGACCGTATATCCCTTGGGACATGCTGGAAGGATTCATGATCGACACGTTTGTGGCATACGGCGTGCCGCTTGAGGACGCGAAAATCTGCACCGACGTGCTGCTGGAGAGCGACCGCCGCGGCATCGAAAGCCACGGCTGCAACCGCTTCAAACCCATCTATCTCGACCGTATCGATCAGGGCATTCTGATGCCGACGACGGAATACGAAGTCGTCCGCGAAACGCCGACCACATTGGTGGTGGACGCGCACGACGGCATGGGCATGGTCGCAAGCTACAAAGCAATGAAGACCATCATCGAAAAGGCGAAGAAGAACGGCATGGCGATGGCGGCCATCCGCAACAGCTCGCACTACGGCATCGCAGGCTACTGGACGAGCATGGCGGTGGATGAAGGCATGATCGGCATCACCGGCACCAACGCGCGGCCGAGTATCGCGCCGACATTCGGCGTGGAGAACATGCTCGGCACCAACCCGCTCACCTTCGGCTTGCCGACGGACGAGGATTTCCCCTTTACGCTGGACTGCGCGACGAGCATCAGCCAGCGCGGCAAGATTGAATACTACGCGCGTTCCGGCAAGGATACACCCGCGGGTATGGTCATCGGACGCGACGGCACCGCCATGACGGACAGCAACGCGATCCTCAAGGGCCTCACGGACGGCAGCGCGGCGCTGGCTCCTCTGGGCGGCATCGGCGAAGAGCTCGCGGGTTACAAAGGTTATGGTTATGCAACCGTCGTCGAGATTCTTTCCGCGGCATTGCAGGCGGGCAGCTTTCTCAAGATGTGCGTCGACCGCGACGAGAACGGCAACAGAAAGCCCTATCATCTCGGACACTTCTTCATCGTCATCGACCCCGAAGCGTTCTGCGGCCTTGAGACGTTCAAGAAGATCGCCGGCGAGATCCTGCGCGAGCTGCGCGCCTCGGAAAAAGCGCCGGGCGCGAGCCGCATCTACACCGCGGGCGAAAAAGAGCACGACGTGTGGCTCGACCGCAAGGATAAGGGAGTACCCGTCGGCGAAGCGGTGCAGAAGGAGTTTATCTCCATCCGCGACAAGAAGAACCTTTCCTACAGATTCCCGTTTGAACAATAGGCCAGCGATCAGGAGAAAAGGAGAAATCAACCATGGATTACGCAAAAGAGTCCCTCCGCCTCCACGGCGAATGGAAGGGCAAGATCGAAGTCAAAGCGACCGTACCCGTCGCCACGCGCGAAGACCTCTCGCTGGCGTATACGCCGGGCGTGGCGCAGCCGTGCCTCGAGATTGAAAAAGACGTCAACCTCAGCTACGAATACACCCGCCGTTGGAATCTCTGCGCGGTCGTCACCGACGGCACTGCTGTGCTTGGTTTGGGCGACATCGGCCCGGAGGCTGGTATGCCGGTTATGGAGGGCAAGTGCGTGCTCTTCAAATCCTTTGGCGACGTGGACGCCTTCCCGCTCTGCGTCAAGAGCAAAGAGGTGGACGACATCGTCAACGTGGTCTATCTCATCAGCGGCAGCTTCGGCGGCATCAACCTTGAGGATATCTCCGCTCCCCGCTGCTTTGAAATCGAGCGCAA
This sequence comes from Clostridiales bacterium, assembly GCA_013824375.1. Taxonomy (GTDB): domain Bacteria; phylum Bacillota; class Clostridia; order Christensenellales; family CAG-138; genus UBA7703. The sequence goes on along the minus strand of PNNR01000016.1, from coordinate 739 downwards.
ACTCAAGGAAAAGTGCGACATCCCGATCTTCCACGACGACCAGCACGGTACCGCCGTGGTCACGCTCGCGGGCCTCATCAACGCGCTGCGCGTGGTCGGCAAGAAGAAGGAAGACGTCAAGATCGTCATCAACGGCGCGGGCGCGGCCGCCATCAGCGTGACCAAACTCCTGCTTTCGGACGGCTTTACCGACGTGACGCTGTGCGACCGCGCGGGCATCATCTACGAGGGCCGCAAAGAGGGCATGAATTGGATCAAAGAGGAGATGGCGCAAATCACAAACCGCGAAAAGCGTCAGGGTTCTCTCGCGGACGCGATGAAGGGCGCAGATGTATTCATCGGCGTCTCAGCGCCCAAGATGGTCAGCGTGGACATGGTTAAGAGTATGGCGAAAGACGCGATCGTCTTTGCCTGCGCCAACCCCACGCCGGAGATCTTCCCGGACGAAGCGAAAGAGGGCGGCGCCGCCGTCATCGCAACCGGCAGAAGCGACTTTCCCAACCAGATCAACAACGTGCTCGCGTTCCCGGGCATCTTCCGCGGCACGTTTGACGTCCGCGCGAGCGACATCAACGACGAGATGAAGATCGCGGCGGCCTACGCGCTCGCTGGCTTGATCTCGGACGAGGAGAGAACGCCGGACTATATCATCCCCAAAGCGTTCGATCCGCGCGTGGGCAAGGCGGTAGCCGCTGCGGTTGCCGAGGCAGCGAGAAAGAGCGGAGTGGCGCGCATCTAA
>PNNR01000054.1 GCA_013824375.1 Clostridiales bacterium | reverse complement strand
CGCAGGTATGACTATCTCGACTACGCGCAGCCTGTTTCGGAAAACCCGGCGGTTGCGCGGATGATGGTGGTCGCCCGCGAGCTGTCGGTTGTGATTCCCGTGAGCTTTTACGAGCGGGACGGCAACAGCCAGTACAATTCCGTCGCGATGATCGACGCGGACGGCAGCCTGCTCGGCGTCTATCGCAAAACGCACATCCCCGACGATCATTACTATCAGGAGAAATTCTATTTTACGCCCGGCAACACGGGTTTTCGCGTGTTTGAGACGCGCTATGGCAACGTTGGCGTCGGCATCTGCTGGGACCAGTGGTTCCCGGAAGCCGCGCGTGCGATGGCGCTGCTAGGCGCGGACATCCTGCTGTACCCGACGGCGATCGGTTCCGAGCCGATTCTTTTGACCGACAGCATGCCGCACTGGCGCAGGACGATGCAGGGGCATTCCGCTGCAAACGTCATCCCCGTCGCCGCCGCAAACCGCGTCGGGGAAGAGCGGGCGAATCCCAGCGCGGAAAACGGCGGGCAGAAGAGCGCACTCGTATTCTACGGCTCCTCGTTTCTAACCGACGAGACGGGCGAGATCGTATCGGGCGCGGATCGCGAGAGTGAATGCGTGCTGACGAGCCGGTATGACTTTGAAAGGCTTCGGTTGGAGCGGCGAAACTGGAACGTATTCCGCGATCGCAGGCCGGAGTGCTACGCGCTTCTGACACGGTAAAAAACAGAAAATACTGGCCGATCTGTTCGATGCAATTGCAACAGGTCGGTCAGTAAATATTTTTGGTGCGAAAATCTATATTTAGGTTGCATATCCAAAATCAGATGATATAATATATAAAACTTTGCAAGATGGATCAAAGCATCTTGCACTTTTCGACAGGAACAATGGCGTTCCGGAGCCCGCTGCCACGTATCGGATCGATTGGCGCGGGGAATCCGGGCGCTTTTTTGGTATAAAAAATGTGTAGAAGTACAAAATGCAGGAATTATTGCATATCCACATAGTATGCAAGAAAAATGCAGGATGTTGCAGTAAAGCAGGACAGAGCGTGATATCGCCGATCAGGCGGAAAAAATCTGGAGAGAGACGGATAGGGGAACGGTCGACAGAGCCGAAAAATCCGGAAGGGTGACACATGAGACAGCAGCGATACAATCAGGAACAAACCCGACAGCAAGGCAATGAGAATCCAGAATCGGCGGTCGCGCCGAATACCAAGCGTGTGGGGCAATATGCAGGGGCGATGAAGAAAGCCACGCTCTGGCGCCCGGAATTTGAGCATGATGCCTGTGGTACAGGCTTTATCGCGCATATGAACGGACAGCGCTCGCACGCGGTTATCAAAGACGCATTGGAAATTCTGGTTCGCCTGGCGCATCGCGGCGGAACAGGGTCTGACCCTGACACCGGAGATGGCGCGGGTGTGCTTTTGCAGCTGCCGGACAAGTTTTTCCGCAAGCACGCGGGAGTGCATCTCCCTCGCGAGGGCGAATATGCCGTCGGTATGTTTTTCTTACCTCTGGAAGAAGAGGTCTGCCGTCTTGCGCAGATCGGCATTGAAGCCATCGTTAAGGAAGAGGCGTTTTCGCTGATCGGCTGGCGCACGGTGCCCACGAATCTGCACGCCTGCGGCTATGGCGCGTGGGCGAGCGTGCCCGGCGTCAAGCAGATGTTTCTTTCATGGAAGGAAAACGACATGCCGGTGGACGTGCGCCTGTATGTGCTTCGTAAGCGCATCGAGAAGGCGATGAAGGAGCAGGGGTTCGAGGTATATATTCCCAGCCTGTCTTCTAAGACCATCGTCTACAAAGGCATGATGCAGGCGTGGCAGGTGTCGGACTTTTATCCCGACCTGTTGAACGAGGAGTTTATCTCCGCGATTGCGCTCGTGCACTCTCGTTATTCGACCAACACCTTCCCGAACTGGGAGCGCGCGCAGCCGTTCCGCATGGTCGGTCACAACGGCGAAATCAACACGCTCAAGGGCTGCGAACACGCGGTGCTCGCCGCCGCTGCCGCCATGGACGGCGGCAGGCTCAAGAAGCGCTTTGCAGATATTCTGCCGATTCTGGACATGGACGGAAGCGACTCCACCAAGTTTGACAACCTTTTGGATTTCTCGTCGTCGCGGGCAGGTCGCTTCCGCAGGCGTTGTTTATGATGATGCCCGGCCCGTGGTCGAAAGATCCAACCATGGATGAAAACCAGCGTGAGTTTTTCCGCTATGCCGCGTGCCTCACGACGCCGTGGGATGGCCCCGCAGCGATGTGCTTCACCGATGGCCGACAGGTCGGTGCTGTGCTGGACCGCAACGGCCTTCGTCCCGCGCGCTGGGTGCTCACGCGCTCGAACCTTCTCGTGCTCGCGTCCGAAAGCGGCGTGGTGGATATACAGCCTGCGGACGTCGTACGCCGCGGAAGACTCGGCCCGAACCAAATGCTGCTGCTCGACACCGAGACAGGCACACTGATGGAAGATCAGCAGATCAAGGATACATACCTCGACGGCCCGTGGAAGCAATGGCTCAAGCAGCAGGTCATCGAGCTGACGGAAGCGCGTTTCGTTCGCAAGAGCACGCCGGGCGCGAATCCGACAAAGCTGCAGACCATTTTCGGTTGGACGTATGAAGACCGCATGCTGACCGTGCTCCCGATCGCACAGACCGGGCTTGATCCTGTCGGCTCAATGGGCTACGACGCGCCGATTGCGGTGCTGTCCGAACGCCCGCAGCCGCTGTTTCATTATTTCAAGCAGCTCTTCGCGCAGGTCACGAACCCGCCGATCGACGCGATTCAGGAAGAGTGCGTAGTCGGCATGGACGTGTTCCTTGGCCCGAACGGCGATCCCACGCTGGATCAACCGGACAACTGCAGAAAGATTCATCTGGCGTCTCCGATTCTCCAGACGGCAAACCTCGAGCGGCTGCTCTCCGGCATTCCCGGCTTCGGTGCCGCGCAGCTCGACATGGTGTTCGATCCGAAGCTGGGATTGGAAGCAGGCTTGGACGCGCTCTTTTGTGTGGCGGAACAGGCGATAAAACGTGGGGATTCGATCCTCGTGCTCACCGACCGGCTCGCAAGCGAAACGCTGGTACCGATTCCCTCGCTGCTCGCGACCGCGGGCCTACACCACCACCTGATCCGCAAGGGCCTGCGCGGCGGCTGCTCGCTGATCGTGGACAGCTATGAACCCAGAGAAGTGCACCACGTCGCCTGCCTCGTGGGCTACGGCGCGAAGGGAATCCACCTGCGCGGCGTCAACGAGGCGGTGGAAGCGCTCTATGACGAAGGGCATCTGGAAGGCGTGACGCTCGAAGAAGCCATGGAGCATATCTACCACGGCTATGACCACGGCATCCTTAAGGTGATGAGTAAGATGGGCATCTCCTGCGTGGACGGCTACCATAACGCGCAGATCTTCGAAGCCCTGGGACTTTCCGAAGAGCTTGTAGACCGCTTCTTTACGGGCACGGTCACGCGCGTCGGCGGAATGTCGCTGGAAGACCTGGAGCGGGAAATCCTGCGCCGACACAAAGAGGCGCTGGAGTCTCCGGTCAACGAGCTGCCCTCCGGCGGACGGTTTCAATATAAAAAAGACGGTGAACACCACCTCTACAACCCCGAAACGATCCACCTGCTGCAGACCGCCGTGCGCACGGGCGACTATGCGCTCTTTAAAGAATACGTCAAGAAGATGGAAGGCGACGCGCCTGTTTCGCTGCGCAACCTGCTCGGATTCACCAAGTGCCAGCCGATTCCCGTGGAAGAAGTCGAGCCGGTCGAGAAGATCGTCCGCCGTTTCAAGACGGGGGCGATGAGCTATGGTTCCATCAGCAAGGAAGCGCACGAGTGCATCGCGATGGCGATGAACCGGCTCGGCGGCAAGAGCAACTCCGGAGAGGGCGGCGAGGCGCAGGAGCGATTCGGCACAGACAGCAACAGCGCGATCAAACAGATCGCGTCCGGTCGATTCGGCGTCACGGGGCCATATCTTGCCTCCGCGAAAGAGATTCAAATCAAGATGGCGCAGGGCGCAAAACCCGGCGAAGGCGGACAGCTTCCCGCGGGAAAGGTGTATCCAAGCGTCGCGCGCACGCGCCACTCGACACCCGGCGTGGGTCTCATTTCGCCGCCTCCGCACCATGATATCTACTCGATCGAAGACCTGGCGCAGCTGATCTTTGACCTGAAAAACGCGAATCCCGACGCGCGCATCAATGTCAAGCTCGTTTCGGAAGCAGGCGTCGGCACCATCGCGGCGGGTGTTGCCAAAGGCGGCGCGGACGTCATCCTCATCTCCGGCTATGACGGCGGCACGGGAGCAAGCCCCCGCACGAGCATCCAGCATGCGGGGCTTCCGTGGGAGCTGGGGCTCGCGGAAACGCACCAGACGCTGATTGCCAACGGACTTCGCGGCAGAGTCCGCGTGGAGACGGACGGCAAACTCATGACCGGACGCGACATCGCCATTGCGGCGCTGCTCGGCGCGGAGGAATTTGGCTTTGCGACACTGCCGCTAGTCTCCATCGGCTGCGTAATGATGCGCGTTTGTAATCTCGACACCTGCCCGGTCGGCGTTGCGACGCAGAACCCCGCGCTTCGCGAGCGCTTCACCGGTAAGCCGGAATACGTGATCAACCTGATGCGCTTCCTCGCGCAGAACCTCCGCGAGATGATGGCGGAGCTTGGGTTCCATACGGTGGACAAGATGGTTGGTATGTCCGGACACTTGGCGCAGGTCAAGCACTCGCCCAAGACGGCGGGCGTCGATCTCAGCGGGCTAATCCCCGACGATCAGCCGCTGCCGTGGCGCGACCTCAAACCCGCGACAGACGACCACAACCGCCTCTTCCACGACATGGTGCGTTCGCTGGTCGAACAGGGCGACGCGCTGGTCAAACGGCCCATCCGCAACACCGAGCGCGCGGTCGCGACGCGCGTTTCCGCCTTCATCAGCAAGGAATACGGCAGACTGCCTGACGGGCGCGTGCGCTTGCAATTCAACGGCACGGCGGGGCAGAGCTTCGGCGCGTTTGCGACAGCCGGCATCGAGCTGACCATCGAAGGCGACACGAACGACTATCTCGGCAAAGGACTCTGCGGCGCGCGCATCATCGTCAAAGCGCCGGCGGACGCAGGCTGGCCGGCAAAAGACAACCTGCTGACCGGAAACGTGGCGCTCTTTGGCGCGACGGACGGTGAACTGTATCTGGGCGGACGCGCGGGAGAACGCTTCTGCGTGCGCAACAGCGGCGCGCTGGCGGTTTGCGAAGGCGTCGGAGACCACGGCTGCGAATACATGACGGGCGGCACCGCGGTGATCTTAGGCCCCGTCGGCAGAAACTTTGCCAGCGGCATGAGCGGCGGCATTGCGTATGTGCTCGACGACGGCAATCTCGAGCGCATGGTCAATCGAAAGCTGGTGTCGCTCTATAAGTTGGACGCGCTCGATCTCGTGATGCTGCACAAGCACCTGACCAACCATGCGAAGCATACCGACTCGAAGATAGCAGCGCGCATCCTCGAAAAATGGCCTATCATGCACGCGAAATTTGTTAAAGTCCTGCCGCACGATTACCGCGAGATGCTGGACGCGATGGATGTCGCCGAGCGCGAAGGGATGGAAGGCGACGAAATGCTGGAACGCGCGTTCCTGCTCAAGACCACCAAAGGGCTGGAGGCTGCCAAGGAAGCCCTGCAAGGCAAACCGGAACTCACCGACCTGAAACTATAGCGGGATCAGGACACGAAAGAACCGATGAACCGGGCTAAAGGAGTAGATTGATATGGGAAAACTGACAGGTTTTTTGGAATATGACCGCAAGACGGCGGAAGAGCTCGGCGCGCAGGAGCGCATCCAGAATTGGGACGCGTTTCATCCCGCGCAAACGGAGGAGGAGATTTCTCAGCAGGCTGCAAGATGCATGAACTGCGGTGTGCCGTTCTGTCACGCGGGCGTGAGCTGGCGCGGTGTCGGCTCCGGCTGCTCGCTAGGAAACCTCATCCCCGAATGGAACCACCTCGTGTTCAAGGGACACTTTGAGGAGGCATACCGCAGGCTGGAGAAGACCAACCTGTTGCACGAATGCACCTCCCGCGTGTGCCCCGCGCTTTGCGAAGGTGCGTGCACCTGCGGTATGAACGGCGAACCCGTCTCGATCCGCGAGGTCGAGCGGTTTTTGAGCGATATGGCCTGGGAAAATGGCTGGGTCGTGCCGCGCGCACCCAAAGAGCGAATCGACAAGAACGTCGCCGTAATCGGTTCCGGCCCTGCCGGGCTCACCGCGGCGCATATCCTCAATCAGCGCGGGTTCCTTGTGACAGTGTTTGAAAAATCGGAAGAGCCCGGCGGGCTATTGATGTTCGGCATCCCGAACATGAAGCTGCCCAAGGAGCGCGTCCGCCAGCGCATCGATATCCTGCAGCAGGAAGGCATCACGTTTGTGTGCAACACCGACGTGGGCAAGGATATGCCCGTTACCGAGTTGGACAGGTTTGACGCGGTGCTGCTCTGCGGCGGCGCGGGGCAGCCGCGCGATCTTTCGGTTTCCGGCCGCAATTTACCTGGGGTGCGATTCGCGGTGCCTTTCCTCGCGGAAGCAACGCGAAGTGTTCTGCGCGGCGAGACGGACGAAAAGCCGCTTGCGGGCAGAAAAGTCGTCGTCATCGGCGGCGGCGACACGGGCAACGATTGCGTCGCAACCAGCATCCGCATGGGCGCGAATTCGGTCATCCAGCTCGAGATCATGCCGCCCGCGCCGGAGACGCGCGCGCTGGACAATCCCTGGCCGCGCTGGCCTACCGTGCACAAGACGGATTACGGCCAGCAGGAGGCCATCTGGCTCTACGGCAGAGACCCGCGCACATTTGAGATTACGGCCGTGTCTATCATCGGCAATGAAACCAGCGGCGTCACCGGCATCGAGACCGCACAGGTAGAGTGGGTGACGACCGAGCGCGGGCGCGTGCCCAAGCAGATCGAATCCAGCATCCGTAAACAGGCAGCGACAGACGTGCTCATCGCGATGGGCTTCGTCGGCGCGGAGACGTATCTGCCGGGAGCTATGAACATCACGATCGACAAGTCCGCCTACGCAACCTCACGCCCCGGCGTATTCGCCGCGGGAGATATGCGGACGGGCCAAAGCCTCGTCGTCCGCGCAAGCGCGGACGCGGTGCGCGCGGCGCAGGAAGTTGGGCAATACCTGCTTTCTAAATAGCGAAGCGGAAAACGAAATCGATTACATACCCCGGCTTACGGCCGGGGTTTTGTCTGTTTTGTCGATTTTTGTATATACACGTCGAATTCTAGTAATAATGGACTTAAAGCTGCTGAATAACAGATAATTTTTGTCAAAACCTGTCACCGAATCAATTGTTAGATTGTCTTATATGTGTATAACGGAGGAGAGCGTTGCGCAGTGAAACGAACGGCTTGCAGGATTCAGATTGATTTTCATCCGGTGATTGCAAACGACATCGTTCACTGGAGTAGGCACGATTCTGCGCAGAAACAACAGGTTTTGCGTTTTTTCCGGTCGTTGGTTTTGTGTGGTTATCGGCACCTGATACTGTCGATCGAACAACCGTCCGATGTTTGGGTTGCGCAGGTGCTCTGCTCTTTTCAACTGGCGCAGAACTATGTTTTTCACTATTCAATCGGTGTTTGGCGGTATGATGAGAACGCCAGCAATTGGATTGAAACGCTTCCGTATGACTGGGATGCCATCGCCAAGAACGCTTATCGTGTGTTTTTACGCAGCAATGAGTGGTATGACGAGCGTTGTTATACGGAAAGACTCTATGTTTCTGCCAATGAAAAATGGTATGATGCTACTGATCGGTGTTTTATAACAGACCACCAGCATCGATACACATCTTTCACAAGGCGGAAACGATCCATGCAGAAGAAGCTTTCAGAAGTGTTCGTTGAGCAATATCAGGCGCTCCTTGGCGTCGCGTTTCAACTGACGCGGAACGAAGAGGACGCATTGGATTTAATGCAGGATTTGGCAGAGACGATCGCGCGAAACGACCGCCCGTCCAGCAGCATCGAGCACCCGATGGCGTTTTTCCGCACTTGCCTTCGAAACGCGCGGATCAATTCGCTCAAGAAGTCGCAACGAGAGGTTCCCTCAGAGCCGGAAGTGTTCTCCCAGATACCAGGCACAGATTCTGTGGAGAGCGACGTAGTCGGCAGTGCGGCGATGGCATGGCTCAAGAGGGAGCTGGAAAGCTACCCCTTGGAGATGAGAGAGGCATTCTACCTCTATTTCTTCGACGGCTATTCGCTGGACGAAGTGGCAAAAAAGCTCAACATCAACAAGAATACCTTGAGTCAGCGATTTGTACGCATCCGCAGTAAGCTTGTGAAGAAGGCCTCGGATCAATCCCTCTTCTTCGCGCTGTTGGTATTGTTCCTGTTAAAACCGAGGTGATTTGGTTTGAATCAAAAGAAATCAAGAGAATATATCCGCAAGCGGCTCCATCAGATCGACGGGTTGTTTGTGCGATCTGAAGAGGAAGCGAAAGCACTCGCCGCGCAATGCCGCGTTTCCACGCGCGCGCTCATCATGCGGGCAGAGGCAAGCTCGTCCTTGCCCGCGGAAAACTGGAGTGGGTTTTACTTCGCGCTGGACGCCGCGGACAGACGCGCCGCGGGCAACTGGCGAGAGAAGCTCAACGATCTGCTGCGCTCGTTCCGCAGACATGGAAAACTTGCGCTTGGCGGCTTGTTCCTCGCGCTGGCACTGGCGTTCTTCACGCTGGTTCCCGCCGGACGTGCGATTGCGGAGCGCATCTTCAACTACGTGATCACCGTGTTCGATAAGCAGCTCGAGATCGATCAGGCGGAAGAGAAAGCGCGTTATGACGCGCGCGGTTACGATGTGCCGGAGGGGATCCCGGAAGTGAAACTGGAAGAATACGGGCATGATGAGGACGGCAATCTCGTGATAATGACAGAGCCTGTTTACTACAATTCCGTTGCGGATTTTGAGTCTGTGTACAGTCTGGAGGCATTCGAACTCGTCAGCGATCAGCTCAGGTGTGCGGAGGTGTATGAATACAATCACATCGTCACGGGCAAAACGCTGCGCTCACATTATCTCACAGCTGATAATTTGAAAGTCAATGTAGTCGAGCAATGGTACGAAGGAGACGGGCAATCAGTCTTCTTTAGAGGCGATATTATAGAAAGAACGGTTCTCGACGGCAGAATTATGCAGTATGCGATAGACACGGCAAACGGCTCGTTTGACGGCTTCGTATTGCTGGAGAACTCCATCCTTGGGATCTATGCCGATGAGGGGGTTGACCTTGATCTGATCTGGGAATTACTCTCGTGACCTAATGTTACAAAAATAGAGCGGCGCACAAACGGCGCCGCTTTTTTTGTTGCAGGAAGTTTAATTAGCCAATGGTGTAGTTGCGCGTTCTGCTGGCGGAGGAGGAGATGCTGCCGCTTGCGGTTGCGACGACGCGATAGCTGCCCGCGGAAAGCGTTGCGCTCTTGCTGACATAGGCGTAGGTGCCTGTGACGGTGTTGCTGCCGGAGGTGATCAGCGTCGTAGAGGTTCCCACGACACGATAGAGCTTTACGGTGACTGTGATGGTCTCGCTTACGGTGGATGAAGCGCTTCCCCAGGCAGTGTAGGAGCTTCCGCCGTTGCTCGTAAGGCCGCAATCGACCGCGAGTACAGACATCGGCGAGATATCGATGTTTGCGACCGGATCCGGTGCAAGCGCGAATGTGCTGCCCGTTATGGCAAGGATTACGATGAGAAGGATTGCTGCGATGAGTCGTCTTTTCATGGAATGTTTTCTCCAATCATGTAGTACGGGTTTTCCGTCTGTTGATGTGACAACCAACAACCGATACGATGACATAGAGAAAATAGCGTAAAATAAGATAAATAGTCGATTAATCGCGCATTACTTACTGTGTTTATATCATATCGTAATCAAACTGAATGGGTTTGTGTATTCGGTATAAAAACGGAACAAGGGCAGATAAAGAATGCTGCCGGATCTTCCGTTTGGACCGATCCGGCAGCGTTATGATGATAATGCTGGAAATGGATGTCATTATAGTTTCACAGGTAACGTTTTCCTTTGATTGCGCGTACTATTTGGAAAATCCCTTTCGTTTGAGTTCACCCCAACGGTGTTTATTTTTCTTGAAGCCAAACGTCGCTTCGACTTTATAAATCGTGTTCAACTGACGGTAGCCGAAGTTATCGACGAACGAATAGAAGAACAATTGCAGCAGCTGCTTGATATCAGGGTACTTTTTAAATGTATTTTCCTCCAGCAACAGCGCGCCGACAGAGAGGATTGTTCCGTAGAGGACAGCCACGAGGAAGAACGAGAGCATGAACCAAATATTGACCACGCCTAGCAAGAACGAAATCGGGATGAAGATGTAACCGAATGTTTCGATCAACGGGCCAGCCAGCTCGAAAATCCAATAATACGGCAGACAAATCATACCGATGCGACCATATTTGGGGTTAAAGAGCATCTTTTTATGTTTGAGCAACGTATCGATGAGACCGATATGCCAACGCTTGCGTTGCTTTTTCAAATCACGCATATGCTCCGGCGGCTGTGTCCAGCAAATCGGGTCCGGCAGGAAGCGCACGCTGTATTTGCGCTTTTTATCGTGCATCAGCTGGTGCAGTTTCACAACAAGCTCCATGTCTTCACCGACGCAATGACGCGTGTACCCGCCCGCTTCAATGATGGCGGCTTTGTTGAATGCACCAAACGCGCCTGAAATGATCAGCAGCATACCCATCACGTCAAAACCGATACGTCCGGTGAGAAACGCCCTGAGGTATTCCGTGGTCTGAAGCGCGACGATGGGGTTCTTCGAAAGGCCGACTTCCTTCATCTGACCCTCTACGATTTCGCAACCGCTGCCGATGCGGACGATGCCGCCGACTGCGATACAGGTAGGATCGCTGACAAACGAGTAGATGATCTTGATGAGCGAGTTCTTTTCGAGAATCGAGTCAGCGTCGATGGTGACAATGACGGGGTAGGAGGCGAGATTGATACCCGCATTCAGCGCATCCGCTTTGCCGCCGTTCTTTTTATTGACAACGATTAGTTTTTCGTCCACGGCGGAACGGTATATCTCGACAATCTCTTCGGTTTGCAGTGATTTCTTGTATGGCTGATGGAACGGCAAAAGATCGAAGGCGTCGATCAGTAACTGGAGCGTTTCATCTTTTGAGCCGTCGTTGATCACGATGACCTCATACTCCGGAAAATCGAGAGAGATGAGATTACGCACGGAATCGACGATCGTCGCCGATTCGTTGTATGCGGGTACCAGAAGAGAGATCGGTACCATATGCTCCGAATCGAGAAAGCGGCGGTAGTCGATATAGCGAAGTGAGCGGACATAACGCCTTAACCCGATGGAAGCGGAGATCAGCTGAATCAAATAGATTGTACTGACGGTGATGACATAGAATAGCGAAAAATAATTGATTGCAAGCACAATCCGGTAGAGAACTTCGCGTATGGGCATCATGCCACCCCCTTGCGCGCGCGGAGCGCAATTTTATCCAGCGTGAAGCGGAACATCTCCAGCGCATATTTATCATTGCGCGCTGTAACACGGCCTAAAACAGCGAAGACATCGGAACACTGCGCGAGCGACTCCGCCGCACGGAAACGCACCCACCATTCACGATCACAGACCAGATCGAGCAGCGTGTCTTCGTTTTGATCCGCGCCAAAGTTGACGAGCGCCGTTGCAACGATCGCGCGCAGCTCCCAGCGTTCGTGCTTTGCCATCGCAAGAATCCGCTCGTAGGCGGGCTCATAGGCGAGCTGACCGAGCGTTCTTGTGGCGTCAATCTGCATATTCAATTGCGGACTGTAGAGAAGCGGGAGCACCATCTCGGCTAGAGAGGAATAACAGTTCTGTCCGATCGCTTTTACGCAAGTTCGGCGAATGTAGGGATCCGCTGCAGTATCGATTAATCGCTTGCAAAGCTTTTCGCGATCACCGCGGTATACCGTGAACAGCTCTTCCAGCGTGCGGAATGATAGAAGCGAGGCGATGGAACTATCACGGCAAATGGAAACGAGCTCCGCTTCCGCGCCGAGCAGACAGAGCGACAACATCCCTATGTTCTGCATATGCGGGTTTGTACGATGCACATAGATCTGCTGTATGATATCCGGCAGATAATGCCTGAGCCCAAGCGTACCCGCTAGCTTGATAACGAGTATCACAGAGTCTACGCTTCCATAGTTGAACTGTGCGGAGAGATATTTGGAATACCACGCTCCGCTGATCTCGCGGCGCAAAACCGAAAGATCATCGGCCTTCAGCTCGTCCGCCGTTTCGGAGATAACCAACAGCCCGCGCAGAGAGCGGATGCCGCGGATCTCAGAAATCGATCGCACACAGCCTTCTTCCTGACGGATGATCGCCAACAGCTTGTTTCTCAAACGGTTAGCGGCTGCTTCCCCGGAGATCAGGCAGATCAACTGTTCGCGCATAGCCTGAATACGTTTGCTCTTGAAGGAGTTTGTCAGATGCAACACCAACAAGAGTACCGTAAACAGGACAAGTACGGAACCCATAATCGAAATGAGCAGATTGATCACAGTCTGAATCAGAGTCAAGTGTTTCACATCCTTCTTGATACAGAATGAGGAAGTGATTCGAACAAAAATACAGCCTTCAACTCACGGAATATCTGAAAACTGAGCTTGCACGATCGGATAGCTTTTCTTTAACCGCTCATGGTAGGTGGGCAGATCCCAAGTGTCCCAAGTATACGTTTTGAACGGAACCTCTGCCGTGGTTTGGTCGGAACAGACGGCGAACGCAAACGATTCGATGGTCTGTCCCGTGACGTCGCCGGTCTTGTTCCAGTCCGCGATGATGTTCTTTGTACCCGGATCGCGTACGTTGAACAGCAGCCAAGGGATACGCAGTTCGATCACGCCGTCTTTTGCGTAGAAGTCCGCCAGCGAGTTGAACAAGGGGCTGTCCGGATCGGAGATGCCGTAGGTGAGCTTGCCCGCGTCGAACTTCGAAAACGGGATGGCCTCTTTTGTCTTCGGCAGCACGAAACCGCGGCTCATCACCATATAGATTTCGGAAAAAACGCCGGAGTTTGTCTCTGATTGGTGTTCGAGCACAGGCAACAATTTGCTTTGCACTGAATATTGATATTGAAACACATCATAATATACGTCGTTGAGTATTGCGCTCTGATCCTGCCCGTTCAAGACGATCAAAAAGTCTGCGGCGTTAGCAAATTTCAGCCCGCCATGGGAAAGATTCCCCTGCTCCGGAATGGTATCCGCAGCGATATACAGCACATTTTTGCCAAATTCGAGTGCGCCGGTATCTACGCGGAAATAAAGATATGCCTCGTCGCTCTTCACGCTGAGCCTTAGCCCGTCCGATTCGCTGACTACGTCTGCATCGCTCCAGTCAACGGTTTTCCCGTCGATCAGTACGGTTGTCGTTTCCCCGGGATTAAATGCAAGCAAGCCAAACGATTTTTCCGGACTCTCCACACTGTACCAGTAAGGACGGCGTTCCGCCTCCTCCTGATCCTTCGTGTTCCAGGTGCGCTTGAACCACTCGTCCTGCCAAGAGAAAATCAGCCCGCCCATGCATCCGGTTTCGTGAATATCACTCATCATGGAGACAAGCATTTCACCCTGCGTCTTCTCCTCAATGTGCCCCTGATTGAAACCGGTCACAACATTTTCGTGCGTCTTTCCGCGAGAAGTCGGGATGCCAAACTCCGAAATCAAAACTGGCATAGAGTAGTAAGCATTGAGCTGCGTCAAATATGCTCTGTATGAATTCGGATTTTCCTCGGTGATATAGTCCGAATCATAGCTCATAAAATCGGGATAATACGGGTAAACGTGATAGGAAGCGAAGAACCCCGCGGTATAGGCTGCCGTCGCCTGGATGTGCTCGACGTCGATGCTGACTGCGTCCTCTGTGTCCTGATATGGTTCGTTTGGATGTGTCAACGGATCGGTAGTCACCCAGTTTGTAATCGCGATTGGGCGTTGCACGTTGTATCGGCTTTGTTCATAATCGATCATGTATTCCTGCGCTGCAGCCAGAAAAACTTCAAACGGAGACGCATTTTCCGTCTTCACATAGGTACCGGAAAATGATGTCTTGTCCGGATTCTGCTCGTTGGTACCCAGAACGAAGTCAGCCGTGAATTCGATGCCGGGCAGATAGCCGATCACGTATTCGGACACATCCGATGTATACACGCCGCCTGCGTTACCGGGCAGCTTCTCGACCGTCGCGTTTCCGTGAATGATATCGATGGTATTGGAGAGATCGCGATAGAAGATGTCCGTCAGATCCTGATAAAACGCGTTGCGATGCGTTTCGATCAGCTCTTCGTTCATATAGACACCCTGAAACAGATACAACGGTTTATCCGTCTGCAGGTTGTAGGCAAGCAGTGCGTTGTAAAACCCCGGCATTTGAGGCACATATACGCGGATGCTGTTCGCGTTAAGCTCACCGATTAGATGAAACCAGCGAAGGTAGTCTTCTTCGGTGATGCCGAATTCGCCCGGCCAGTAGCCGGGTTTTGCCGCACCGATATCGACGCCTTTGACGAAGAACGGTAAGAACGTCCCATCAGCGCCGCGCACCAGAAACGTCTTGCCGTCAACTCTCGAAACCGGACCGAGATAGCTCGCCGTTGGCAAGGGCGTTGCGGTTGGTTCAGGCGATACGGCAGCGTTTATCTCTGCAGTCGGTGATATGGAGAGAGATGTGGGAGCAGGCGCACTGCCGCAGGCATACAAGAGAAAGGCGCACAGCAGAATCGATACAAGCGGGATCAGAATCCTTGTGCGAGTGTTAACCATGATAGTCTGCTCCCTTATGTTGAAATTCCCGGAAAATCCGATGCTCGTATACGGAAAAGCGTTATAAAGACGGAAGTTATGCGCGGAATCGTCATAATCTGATTGAAACGTTGCGAATAGTAAAAAACATTGGATAATTCATTTTATTTCTGAATAGGTATGCCGTCAATTGTTGATTTCATATAAACATATTCATGTTTTGTTGAAACAGGATATTGCATAACCGGTTGTTATCGGTGAATCCATGAAAAAAGGCGCATTCTTTGCGCCTTTCGCATCATGCGGGGCTTATTGCATTGTATTCCGAAGATTATTAATAACATTTAAATGAAGAACCGCTGGTGCTGGAAACAGCATTTGGCAGTGATAGTTCAAATTCGCTGCCCTGACCCACCGTGCTGTTGACGCGGATTTCGCCGCCGTGCGCCTTTGCAATCGCCATCGCGATGGCAAGGCCGATGCCGCTGCCGCCCGTTTCGCGCGTGCGGGAGGGATCGGCGCGGTAGAACCGCTCAAAGATGAACGGCAGGTGCTCCGGCGCGATGCCGTAGCCGGTGTCCCGAATGCGGAAGATGGCGCGATCCGCCTCGCAGCGGGTTTCGAGCACGATGCTGCCGCCCGCAGGCGTGAACTTCAGCGCGTTGTGCAGTAGATTGATGATGATCTGTCCGATCTTGTCCCGGTCGGCGGAAACGACAGCAGCTTCCCCGGAACAGGTCAGCGACACGCCCTTTTGCCGCGCGGTAACTTCAAAGTTGTGTACGGTCTGCGCGCAGAGCTCCTGCAGGTCAAACACGACCGTGTCCAGCCGCAGAGACTCGGATTCATACCTGGAGAGCGTGCTGAGTTCGTCCACGAGCTTGTTGAGGCGCAGGATTTCTTCACGGCAGCTGGCGAGGTGCGGCTCATCCGCCGCCCAGACGCCGTCCAGCATGGCTTCCACCGTGCTCTGGAGCGTCGTCAGCGGTGTGCGAAGCTCGTGCGCCACGTCTGCGGTGAGCCGCTTGCGCAGGCTCTCCTGCGATTCCAGCGAGGCGGCGAGGCTGTTGACCGAATGCGAGAGAGCGACGAGTTCCGCCGTGTTTTCCGCGTGGGTCAGGCGGTCGCTGTAGTTGCCTTCCGCGATCTTGCCCGTCGCGGCGATGACGTCTGTGATGGGCTTACTGAGCCTGCGCGCAAGATATGCGCCGAGCAGCATGCAAGCGGTAAGAGATACTGCGCCTGCGATCAGCAGGATGCGGTTAAGCGCGCTTAAAAACTGCAGATCGGCTTCGTTGAAATAGTATGGGCCATAGTAGCCGACGGTGATGGCGCCGACCTCTTTTCCGTTGACGACGGCGGGAAAGCTCTGCTCCTCATACCCGCCCTGAAAATTTGCCTGATAGGACTGCATGTTTTGCGCCATGTTTTCGAGGATGCGAATACACATGCCGTTGTTATGAACTTGTGCGTCCCAAAGCACAAGGCCGCTATTGTCCGTCACGCGCAGAATGATGCCGTCGATGAGCAGCGCCATGCCGGTTTCGTCGAGGCTAGAGACATCCCATTGCTCGCCGTCGCGCACATACAGATCAGTCACCTGATTGACGGTCTTATCGATTGTTTGGTTCAGGCGGGACAGGGCGTAATCTTCAAACTGTTTGCCGAAGGAAACATTGGCAAATAAGCCCACGAACGCGAGCGACAGCAGCGCGATCATCAGGAAGGTTATCGTCAGTTTTTTACGTAACGAGATCGGTTTCATTTCTTTCCTCCGCCGAAGCGGTAGCCCACGCCGTGCACGGTGATGAGATAGCGCGGCTGCTTGGCATCTGGCTCAACTTTCTGCCGGAGATTCTTCATGTGCGTGTCGATCACGCGGTCGTATCCTTCAAAATCATCTTTGAGCGCAAGCTGGATCAGTTCGTCCCGCGTGAAGGTGCGCCCCGGATGCGTTGCAAGCGCGACGAGCAGGCTGTATTCGCTCGGCGTGAGCGTCACCGCTGCGCCTTCGCGAAAAACTGTGCGCGCGGTGGTGTCGATCACGAGCCAATCGCCGTCAAACCGCAGCTCGTCGTGTTGAGCGGTTCCCGCGCGGCGCAACAGCGCATGCACGCGCGCAACGACCTGTCGCGGGCTGAAGGGCTTCACCACATAATCGTCCGCGCCGATGGCGAGCCCGCCGAGAATCGATGCCTCCTCGGTTTTCGCCGTGAGCATGATGACGGGGGTGTTGCCGCGCGCGCGGATTTTGCGGCAGACTTCCTCGCCGGAGATTTTCGGGAGCATCAGATCCAGCAGCACAAGAACAGGGGATAGCGACGCATGGAGGCGCAGCGCCTCCTCGCCGTCCGTCGCCGTGGCTACAGAGAACCCTTCGCGCCCGAGATACGATTTCAGCACCTCAGCGATCTTTTCCTCGTCCTCTACGACGAGTATCGTTTCTTTCCCTGCCATATTGCTCCTGATAAACATGATTTGGGCGTTGCCTTTTTATCAGCATACGCCCAAATCACGCATTTGACAATTATGATTCGAGGGAGTAGGGCTTGAGCAGAACGTCAAAGTCCTTGCCCGCGTCGTCCTGCATGGTCTTGAAGATCCAGCCTTCGATGTTCTGCACATCGACGCCGAGGTCCGCAAGCGGTTTCGCTGCGATTACGAACACGATGTCCTTGTCGTTGGTGGTGTCGTCCTTCGCCCATTCAAACTTGCCGGCGGGCAGCGCGATACCATAGTGATCGAGATCTGCGTGATAGGTCAGCACGCTGCGATCTGCCTTTGCGCTCTCAAACAGAGAGGTGGTGATGGTCTTCATTTCACCCGAGCCTGCGCCAAAGTCGGCGACGAGGAAGAGCGAGGTGTCATCGGTGCGGTAGCCTGCGCCGAGGGTTGCGGGGTCAAGGCCTGCGTCCACAAAGGGCTGGAGCGGGGTCTGGATGACGACGTCTTCCGCGCCGGTCATGTCGAACTCATGGCTGACCTTCAGCGTGGTTTCTCCGTCCACGGAGAGATAGAAGTAGTGGTCGGTTTCGGTGTTGTCCGTCACGAGGGTCGGGAATTTCTCCACAATTTTGTCCAGCGACGAGGGGCTGTACTTAAGGATGACGTCGGCTGTTGCGCAGCCGGTGAGCAGGATCGCAACAAGCGCGAGTGCAAGCGCGATAGAGAATGCTTTCTTCATAGGGAGTATGTCCTTTCTATTTTTTGTCTTTTAAGTGGAACCGTTTCAGCCGCAGCGCATTGGTCACGACCGAGACGGAGCTGAGTGCCATAGCGGCTCCCGCAAACACGGGAGTGAGCAACGGACCGCCGAAGGCGAAGAATACGCCTGCTGCAAACGGGATGCCGATGACGTTGTACGCAAACGCCCAGAAGAGGTTTTGCCGGATGTTGCGGATGGTGGCACGGGAGAGCGCGACTGCCGCGCTGACGGCGGAGAGGTCTCCGCGCATGAGCACCACGTCCGCGGACTCGACCGCGACGTCGGTACCGGTGCCGATCGCCATACCGACATCCGCCTGCACGAGTGCGGGTGCGTCGTTGATGCCGTCGCCAACCATGGCAACGCGCTTGCCCTGCGACTGGAGCTTTTGCACCTCGAGAGACTTGCCGTCCGGCAGCACATCCGAGAGCACATGGTCGATGCCGACGGTCTCTGCGACGGCTTTCGCGGTCGCGGCGTTGTCACCAGTGAGCATATAGACCTCAAGCCCCAGCGACTTGAGCTGCTGGACAGCCGCCCGGCTTGTGGGTTTCACCGCGTCCGCAGCCGCCATCAGGGAATAGAGCGCGTTGTCGATGGCAATGTACATCAGCGTCTTGCCCGCGCCGGAGAGCTTGAGTGCATCTGCGGTCGAACCGGAGATGTCCACGTTGTTCTCGACGAGCAGTTTTGCGCTGCCTGCGAGCACGCGATGTCCGCTGACCACGGCTTCGATGCCGCGTCCCGGAATCGCTCGGAACTGTTCCGGCTCCAACAGCGAGAGGTTTCGCGCCTGCGCCGCGTTGACAATCGCCCGTGCGATGGGGTGTTCCGAGCCGCGCTCGGCGGATGCGGTCAGCGTCAGCACGCTTGCTTCCTCTTCCGCCGTGTAGCGGACGATGTCGGTGAGTTCCGGCTTGCCCTGCGTAATGGTGCCGGTTTTGTCGAGCACGACAGCGTTGATGCTGTGCGTGGTCTCGAGCGCTTCGCCGCCTTTGATCAGAACGCCGAGTTCCGCGCCTTTGCCGGTGCCGACCATGATGGCGGTCGGGGTCGCGAGACCCAGCGCACAGGGGCAGGCGATGACGAGCACGGTGACGAAGATGTTGAGCACGAAGTTGAAGTCTTTTCCGACCAGCGCCCAGATGACCGCGGCAAGCACCGCGATACCCAATACGGCGGGGACAAAGTAGCCGGAGATGATGTCCGCAAGCTTCGCGATCGGAGCCTTCCGGCCCTGCGCTTCTTCGACCAGATGAATGATCTTGGAGAGCGCGGTGTCTTCACCCACACGGGTGACGGTGAAATGCAGCAGGCCTTCGCCGTTGATGCTGCCGCCGGTGACGGGGGACCCGGGCTGTTTTTCCACGGGCAGCGATTCGCCCGTGAGCATGCTCTCGTCCACGCTGGATGCGCCGTCGAGTACGGTTCCATCGACAGGTATCGCAGCGCCGGGACGCACGAGCACGACATCGCCCACCGAGACTTCGTCCAATGCGACCGTCATCTCAATACCGTCTTTGACGATGACTGCCGTCTGCGGACGAAGATTCATGAGTTTCTTGATCGCTTCGGAGGTCTTGCTCTTGCTGACTGCTTCGAGGTATTTGCCGAGCATCACGAGCGTAATGACCACCGCCGCGGACTCAAAATAGAGATGCTGCGAAAAGCCGAAATCGCCGAGGAAGATCAGTACGGTTGCGTATACGCCATAGAGAAACGCGCTGCCGGTGCCGATTGCGACCAGCGTGTCCATGTTCGGCGATCCCTTGATCAGCGTCTTGAAACCGACGCGGAAGAATCGCCCGCCCGCGATCATCACGGGAATGGTCAGCAGCAGCTGCACGAGCGCGAACACAAGCGGGAAGGTGTGCGGGTTCATGAACGCGGGCAGCGGCACGCCGAGCTTGGGGAACATGTGCGCCATGGCGATGTACAGAATCGGTGCAGAGAAGAAGATCGCCGTGATCAACCGGAAGCGCATTAGGCGAAGCGCCTTCTCGCGTTTTTCCTGCTCTGCGTCGCGGGTGTCCTCGGTCGCAAGATCCATCGGGGTATAGCCCGCTTTGGTGATCGCTTCTCTCACTTGGGTGAGCTTCACCTTGGTGGGATCATAGGAGAACGCGGCGCGGTTGGTTGCGAGGTTGACGGAGGCTTCGCTGACACCGTCGAGCTTCTTCAGCGCGCGTTCGACTGCGGAAGAGCAGCTTGCGCAGGTCATGCCGTCCACGCCGAGCTCCGCGCGCTTGAGCGCTTGCGGCTCCACAAGTCCGTAACCCGCGTGCTCCACGGCGGCTTGCAGCTTGTTAAAATCGACGTTGTTCTCGTCAAAGGACACGCGCAGGGTTTCGGTCGCGAGGTTGACCTCCGCTTGGCTCACACCTTCCATCTTGGATACCGTACGCTGTACGGCAGCCGAGCAGGCCGAGCACGTCATGCCTGTGACTTTAAAAGATTGTTCTTTCATGGGGTTTCCTCCTTAACCGCAGCAGGATTCGAGCGTCGTAGCGTCGAGATTCGGTGCGGTTGAATCGATTGAGGGAGTTGCGGTTGCGGCGGGTATTGCCGCGGCTTCGGGTTGTGCGAACAGGTCATCCACTACGAGGATTCTTCCATCCAGCATGCCCATCCAGCAGGTGTAAGGGATTAGGCCGGTTTCATCCGGAGTAAATGTTATCACATTGTCGCCGGGTGTCAGTGCCTTTTTCACATCGAACGCGGGGAACACGACGGTTTGATTACAGCCGGTGATCGAACTCTCGTCCGCGGTGATGGTCAACTCCACCGGGATGCCCTTCTGCACGATGATGAACGGATAGACGGAGGGATTCAGATTCGCCTGAATCTTCTGCACGTCGCCATCAAGCGTTGCGGGCAGATAGCCTTTGTCCAGCGCCTGCTGGAGCAGGGAATCCGAGCCCGCCTCTTTTTCCTGCACGGCGGCGGTTGCGGCGGGTGCCGCATCCAGCGTGGCAGAGGAACCGAGGCCAAGCAGCGAGAAGGCGTTGGTCGCCATCACGACGGCGAAGAACACGACGAGAACTGCGCTGACCCGCTGAATCACATAGGCAAACTTGCCTTTGAGCACGGAGAAGAGCGCGCCTGCGCCGAGCATCAGCGGAACCGTGCCGAGCGAGAAGAGGAACATGGATAGCGCGCCGGTCAGTATAGAGCCGGTCGCGAGAGCGTAGAGCTGCATCGCCTGCAGCGGACCACAGGGCATGAACCCGTTGAGCAGCCCGATCACAAGAGGACCTTTGCCGGCGCCCTTTTTGCCGATTTTCGCGGCGAGGAAGCGCGGCATACGCGGCGTGAGCCAGGACGGCAGCCAACCGAGCATGCTCAGCCCCATCAGCAGCATGCCGACTGCGGCAAGCGCAAGCAGGACTGCTTTGAGCGTCTCGCTGAGGAACAGCACGGAACCGATGCCGCCGACCACGCCGCCGATGATGGTGTAGCTGATCACGCGGCCGAGGTTATATAAAAGAGGATTGCGAAGACTTGCCTTGCCCGTACCTTTTGCTCCGACGCTCTGGGAGAGGTTGATGCCGCCGCACATTGCGATGCAGTGCACGCTGGTGAACAAACCCGTCACAAACAGCGCCGTCAGCGAAATCGTACTGTCGATCTTCGGGATATAACCGAAGAAATCAAAGCCGATGGTGTAGCGCAACACCAAATACAGCGCGAGGATGATGAGCGCGATGGGGATCACCTTCGAGACAGGCTGCGCGTTGGTGCCTTTGTTCTGCACGCGGTAACCTGCCGCAGAGACGGCCTTCGTCACGGCGGAGACAAGCGTGTCTTCATCGATGACCTCCGTATCGTATGTTACCTCCAGGCGGTTGCGCGAAAACGACGCGATCGCGCTCGACACGCCGGGAACGCTCTTCGCGGCCTTGGAAACGCGCATCTCGCAATGCCCGCAGGTCATGCCCGAAACATGAAACACTCGTTTTTTATCCATATAGAAATTCCTTTCATCTACTCAAAATGATACACTGGAACCGAATATTGAGCTATACCAAACGGTATATTCTTCGGGAACATCATATTGAAGTTGTGTGAAGATTTTATGTAGATGTTTATATAAGAATTCCGATACCAATTATAGAGCTTTCATCCAAATTTGTTCGCAAGATGGATCATTGAATCCGGCAGGCCAACATGATAGACTGAGTCACAGCAAAAACAAGGAACGTGGAACATGAAACGGACAGGAACCATTGCAACCGGATATGCATTTCTCGCGGCTGCGCTCTATGCGCTGAATGTGCCGCTGTCAAAGACGCTGCTTCAATTTGTCTCGCCGACGATGATGGCGGCGCTATTATATCTCGGTGCGGGTATCGGCATCGGTATCCTGTATCTCGTGCGATTTCGCAAGCGGGAGAAGGACGCGCGGCTGACAAAACAGGAGCTGCC
>PNNR01000053.1 GCA_013824375.1 Clostridiales bacterium | reverse complement strand
CGGCTGGCGCTGACGTCCGAAAGAAGCTGACCGTCCGCGCGATACAAGCGGATCCGCGTAATGGGATCGTTCAGGTGCGAGGTCAGCTGCATAGCCAGCTGATCGGGCGTATAGCCGTCCGTGGACAATGCCTCGGTCGAAAACTGCACGACCTGCGAGATGTGCGTGTTGTAGTTTTCGGTGGAGTAGTCGATGAAGTATCGGTTGATGCGGACGTTCAGCACAAGGGAGTTAACGACGACCGAAAGCGCGGCAGAAACGACCAGCGCGAGCATCCATTGTTTACGGATTGTCATACCTTACTCCCTCCAAACTGATAGCCGGCTCCGTACTTCGTCAGCAGCAGCCGCGGATGACGCGGGTCCGCCTCGATTTTCTGGCGGATCTTTTTGATATAGCTGTCGATGTTGCGGTCGTATCCGTCATAATCGCTCCCGTATGCCTGCTCGATGAGCTGCTCGCGGGACATCACGCGACCCTGGTTGCGAAAAAAGGCGGACAGTAGTTGATACTCCGCTGTCGTAATGGGAATCTCCATACTGCCGCGATAGAGCTTCATGCTGCCCGCATGCAGGCTCAGATCGTCACACTGATAGACGATCTCGTCCGCCTCGTGATACACACGCAGCAGCAGCCGCTGGACGCGCAGCATCAGCTCCTTTGCGCTGAAGGGCTTGACCACATAGTCGTCCACGCCGCCGCGGAAGCCGCGCACGCGGTCGATCTCGCCGTGCCGCGCGGTCAGCATGATCACGGGCACTTCGGAGACGGTGCGAATCTCTTTGAGCACTTCAAACCCGTCGATGCCGGGCATCATGACATCCAATAAAACGAGGTGGACGGTGTTGCTGTTGAAGAGTGCCAGCGCTTCCAGTCCGTCGTTGGCGGTCAGCACCGCGTATCCTTCTTTCAAAAGATACTTTTCAACGATGGTTCTGATTTCCGGCTGATCTTCGACTACCAATATCTGATATCGCACCGTACCACCTCGTTATTTTGTTGCTTGCCTGGGAATTTCTTATTTCCCGAGCACATCTTTCATCTTCAGGTATTCTTCTTCCGTCAGCTCGCCCTTGATAAAGCGGAGCTTGAGTGCCTCCGCCGCGGCGCTGTTCGCGCCCTTGTGAGACTTCTTCACGGAGAGCACGATGACTACGACCAGAGCCGCTACAAAGAGCGTCCCGAGCGCAATCCAGACACCGGGGTTTGCCGCGCCGAGCCCTCTGCAAAACGTACCAAAACTACCGAATCCTCTTGTAAACATCATTGTACCATACCTCCTTAATCACGGATGATTTTCTGCATTTTTTTGTATTCTTCTTCGGTGATTTCCCCGTTGACGAAGCGCTTTGTCAGCGCATCTTCGGGGGTTTCACCGGACTTCATCCATTCGCCCAGCGGCTTGCGTGATTTTGCAAACAGCAAATAGGCGACGATGCCGATGAGAATGATCCATAGAAACATCATATTGCTTTCCGCCTTTCCTTGTCAGTTCCAGTCGTAGCCGCGCATCATACCGCCGCCGTAGTAGCCGTAATCCGAGTTGTAGCCGCGCGTCATGCCGGGGCCATAACTGCCGCGGCCATTAAGATCGCCGTCCGCGTCAAATCTGGCGCATCCGTAGCCCATCATGCCAAATCCTGCTGCATATCCGTTTTCCGCATGGTATGCTGCCATGTCATCGAGCTGCTCCAGCGCCTGTTGTCCCTGTTCCTCGGTGAGCAGTCCGTCCTGTACCATCTTGTTGATCGTCTCTTTTTTAAGGTCGATCATCTGCTGGAAGGACTCCTGCAAATCCGCCTCCTGCTGCTGCGTCAGTTCCCGGCGGTAGCCGGGTAAACCGACATCGTTGCGTGCGGGCGAATATGTCATAATCGCATAAGCCGCAACGGGAGTCAGCACGAGGATCACAATTGCGATAATCAGTAATGCTTTTCTCACGAGGTTCACCTCCTTGTCGTGAATGGTTTCTGTACTTTTAAGGTAGTAGAAAAATGTGGTTGAAATATGATTGCGAAAACAGGCGCGCAAAAAAGCCACCCTTGGGTGGCTCCTGCATGCTTGTTCTTTTTTTTATCCGCAGGTAGGCTCGGTTCCCGTGAAGAATCCGATGATCACGGCCGCCGCGCAGCCGACGCCCTGCTGCACCTCGATGGCGTCAAACGGGCAGTTTCTGGCGCAGGCGCCGCATTCCATGCACGCGTCGCGATCCGCAATCATAACCTTCTTCCCCTCTGGCTGAAACACGCGGTGCGGGCAGACCTCGAGGCACCTGCCGCAGCCGGTGCATTTGTCGATATCGTGTTGGAGCGTGACGACATTTTTCAGATACTTCATATGAGTTTCCCTCCGAACGTGAGGATTGCGTCGCTGACGAGCAGCAGCAGAATCGCGCTGACCGCTGCCGCCAGCTGCGCGGGCACCGCAAACTTCATCTCGCGGTCTACGCCGGAAAGCGAAGTATAAGTCGAGCTTCCTGTAAAGTTCATCGTCAAGAAGCTTGAGAGCGCGGGCAGCAACAGAACGTATGCCGCAGCCTTGAGCCAGCCGAACACTGGAGACGGGAACCCGCTGAGCAACAGAAACCCGACCGCCCAAACGAGGCCCAGAATCGCGCCCTTGAGCGAGAACGCACGCCCGGGAACCCACGGCAGCAGTATCGGCGTGAGCACCGCGCCGGTGAAAATCGAGCCCATGATGCCGAAAAAGTCCGTGCTGCCATAGTGTCCGAATCCCACTGCGTTGAGGATGAAGAGTATGCCGAACATGATCAGCACCGGCGTCAGTGCTCCCACAAGCTCCATCGGCGTGAGCACAATTCGGTCGCGGAAGGTGAAGCGGACGGTGCGCATTTCTTCCGTCGTCTGCATGCCGTTTGCGAGAAAAGCCGGAACATCCTTTGCACGCACCGGCCCGTAGACGACGCGGAATTTGGTCTGCTTTGTCACCTCGTGCGCGTATACACCGACCGCGCCGAGTTGCGGCAGGATCAGCGTGCGATGGGAGACGACCTCCGAAAGCCGCACTGCCGACACGCGGCGCACAAGCTCGTCCGTACCGAACGTGCCCTTGCCCGCGGCGCACCAGACGTTGACGCCGTCCGTATCCAGCACGACGATCCAGAGGCTCAATCCGCCCAACCGCTCGCGCAGGCGGTCAAACGTCATCTTATAGTTGGAGGTGACCAGCACGGGAGAGCTTGCGTCCGGCTGACCCACGGCATAAAGCCCGGGATCGACCCTGTAATTCATTCGACCGATCGACCAGCGGCATTTCCAGGCGCCGATCGTATCCCGAAACGAAAGTTTGGCCGCGACCTGCGGCACTTCGCCCGCGGGCGTTGCAATTTTGCCGACGACCCATGGTTGTTCAAACGCGGCGGTCTCGGGCGCGGCGTAGTCTGTGCGATTCGCCGTCTGTTCCTGTGAACAGCAGGAGGATTGCTTTGACTGTGTCGATTCGTTTCCGCAGCAGCTTGTTTGTTTTGTGCGGCGTTTCACGGGGGTTGATCCGCCGCAGCATGTGGATGGCATATTGGGTTGCTCCTTTCAACTGCCGAATGATTCAGCAGCAGTCGTTGTCTTGTATCGCTTGTAGCAAGATCGCGAGGCTGTCCAGCACGCCCTTGCGGTCCGGTTCGGCAATCGCTTCGTAGACCTTCATAAAATATGCTTCCATGCCCGTTTCAATCTCGCGGAAATACCGGCATCCCTCGGGTGTAAGCTGAATGGTGACATACCTTCGGTCATCGGGATCGAGTTCGCGCTTCGCCATCTCTTTGGTGACAAGATTGTTCACCGTCCGGCTCATCGTGCTGGTGTCGAGGCCGATCGTGTTTGAAAGATCAACGAGGGAGATGCTCTCAGCGCGCCCGATCTCGACCAACGCGTGGCACTGCGCGAGCGTCAGCCCGCAGCAGGACATCCCGCTCTCTTCCAATATACCGAGCTTTCGCTCCAGAATGCGGATCGACTCCCGCAACTGCTTGATTTCTTCGTTTGGCATCATAGAATCACCTCTCATTGCAAGAAGTGTAACACGAAATAGTTGCAACACGCAAGCATTAGTTCGTGAAAAATTTGCGTTTTTATTTTTGATGCCCGGAGAGGGCATTTTGGAATGTGCGGACTCGCATAATGCCGCGCGCCCCATCTAGTTTACATTTTCGTTACATATTAGACGTATCCACGCATCAGCTTTTCTATATAATAGATGTGACTTTTAATCGGCCCGTTTGCGGGACGCTGAAAGTTACCGGATCATTTACAACGCTGAATAAAAGATGATTGTTTCACGTAAAAAAACGCGCTTGCTTGACCCGCATTATTACATGACAAAAAAAGCACATTTTACGTCATTTAACTTGAAAACACATTTCACATGAGGTAAAATACCATGGTCGCATGTGTGATGGACAGATTTTAATCGTACAGCCAACCTGCTTGCGAATAAAATCCAGAAGGAGTTGGACGATATCTTGGAAAAAAAGCGCGGCGCGCGGAGCAACAGAATACAGCGAAAGAACCCCGCGGCAAAGCAGCAGCGAACGCCGGATGTTCTGGAGCAGCTCTACGGAGACACGATTCTTTGGGTCATGTCGTGCAACTCGCCCTTGTATCAGCCGCTCAAGAGCAAGGGCTGCTCGGTGGAAACGCCTTGCAGATTCCACTCAGTCTTCGGAAAAATCCTTCGCGCGGTGTTCCTGCGTGGGAATCTGCCGCTGCAGTCCGCTTTCTACAATCCGCGCGTGAAAGAGAGCGACGCAAGACTGATCCTTCTCGTAGCCGGCTATCTGACGACAAAGCGATATCTGCAATGGGTGCGCCGCTGCCATCCGCAGGCGCATCTGGTGCTGATCTACGAAGACCCGATTCTGCGGTATGTCATCAAGCCGGACCAGATCCCCGCGTGCGGCTATGAAGCCTGGACATTCGACCCGGCGGACGCGGAAAAATTCGGTCTGAACTTTGTAAAAGGGCTATATATCACGGAAGACGGCGAAAAGAGCGAAACACCCACCTTCGACGTATGCTTTTTCGGCAAGGACAAAGGGCGGGCGGAGGAGATTCTGGCGCTTGGTGAGCGCATGCGTGCGCTGGGGCTAAAACCGTTGTTCCAGATCATGCCGGATACGAAGGTAGAACGGTTCAAGAAGCCGTTTTATCAGCCATATGTGCCTTTTTCCTGCATCCGGGAGCAGATGCTCAAGAGCAGAGCGCAGCTGGACTACCTCCAACAGGGGCAGAGCGGAATCAGCCTGCGCACATTGGAATGCATGTGCTACGGGGTGAAGCTCGTCACGAACAACCCTGAGATCGAGCAATATGATATCTATAGCACCGATAACGTTTTTTCGCTTGGAAAACGGCCGCTTGAGGAGCTGCCTTCGTTTTTAAGTACGCCGTTTACGCCATTGGCTTTCGAGGTATGGGAGCAGTATACGATCGAATATTTTATAGCATCGTTGCGGCAGCGAAAACAGCAAGCAAATGACCGCGAGGGAGGGGAGCCGAGTGACAAATCTTCTGATTATCTATGAGCAATTCAATCCAACGGAAGAAATTGTCATCGGTGCGCTGAAAGAGGCGCAGCTACGCGGCATTTGTCAGATAAAGGCTCTGAGAAATTCCGACATCACCGCGAAAGACCTCCTCTGGTCGGACATTGTGTTCACCATACGCGGGCAACACTGGCTGACCGCGAAGCTGATGAAGAAGGCTAAGCGGATCAATCGTTTCTGCATTGCCTACTGGGACGACGATTACTCCGACCTGCTGCCTGGGCTTGTGCTCTCTCCAGTGCGCGAAAAGGCGTTCCGGCAGATTCTGACGCTGTCGGATGCGATTGTCAGCCCAAACCCGCTGCTTGCGGAGAAACTGTCCGCAATTGCCGGCGGGAAACGAATGGCTGTGTTTGATACGATTGTCAAACTGCCGGATACGGACGAGGACGAACCAACCACGGCTGCTGAGTCCGATGCAGTTCGGATGGTATATGCCGCAGGAATCGGGCACTCGATGTTCTTCGACGGTATCATACGCCCGGTACTGCCTGTGCTTTGCGAGCGCTTTGGCGGCAGGCTTTCGATCACGTTTGTCGGCGTACATCCGGATATGTCGGATATTCATGATTCTCTGCAGGTTGAGTATGTCGAACATATCCCTCTCAAGGAGTTCCGCGCGTTCATACGCCGACAGAGGTTTGATTTCGGAATTGCGCCTTTGACCGAAGGCGGATTTTTCCAGTATAAATACTTCAATAAATTTTTGGAGTATGCTCTTGCGGGCATTCCGGGCATCTACTCCAACTGCGCGCCGTATACGCTGGTCGTCGAGGACGGAATCAACGGCCTGCTTTGTGAAAACACGCCGGAAAGCTGGCTTAGCGCCATCGAGCGGATGATAGAGGAGCCGACGCTTCGCGAAAAGCTCTGCACAGGTGCGAGGGAGACCATTCGGAAGCGATTCTCTGCGGGCGGCGTAATCGAGCGGCTGCTGTCGGCAGTTTCCGAACTCGGGGAATTTACCGCTCCGAAAGATAAAACGCTTTCGCTCTTATGGTTGAAGATCGGGCATATATTTTTCCGCATCGGGGACTACGCGTTCTACGCGCTGTTGCGCGTCAAACAAGCGGGGGTATCCGAAACAGCAAAACGCATCGTTCGGCATGCGTGGATGCGCAGCCATGCGAGAGAAAGTGAAAAACAAATTTAGGGGGTTTTCATGAAGGGCATTATCTTAGCGGGCGGGGCAGGTACAAGGCTGTATCCTCTGACCATGATCACCAGCAAACAACTGCTTCCGGTCTACGATAAACCGATGATCTATTATCCGCTTTCCACGCTGATGCTGGCGGGAATCCGGGATGTGCTGATCATCTCCACCCCGACGGACCTGCCGAATTTCGAGCGGCTGCTGGGCGACGGAAAGCAGCTGGGCGTGAACCTGACCTATGCCGAGCAGCCGTCTCCGGACGGACTCGCGCAGGCGTTCATCATTGGGGAGTCGTTCATCGGTGAGGACAGCTGCGCGATGATTTTAGGCGACAATATCTTCTACGGCGGCGGCTTTATTAAAAAACTCCTTTCTGCGGTTGAGAACGCGGAGAAGGGATATGCAACGATATTCGGATACTATGTCAACGATCCCGAGCGGTTCGGCATCATGGAGTTGGATGAAAACGGAACCATCCTGTCGGTTGAAGAAAAGCCGGAGAACCCCAAGAGCAACTATTGCATCACCGGACTGTATTTTTACGGGCCGCGAGTGGCGGAGAGCGCAAAGCTCGTCAAGCCCTCCGCGCGCGGCGAGCTGGAGATCACGACGTTGAACGACCTCTACCTCAAGGAAGGCAAACTCAAGGGAGAAGTGCTCGGACGCGGATTTGCCTGGCTTGATACAGGAACGATTGACAGCCTTACGGATGCCGCGAACTTTGTCCAAATGATCGAAAAGCGGCAGGGAATCAAGATCTCCGCACCGGAAGAGATCGCGTTCCGGCAGGGATGGATCGACAAAGCCACACTGCTGGAATCGGCAGAGCGTTATGGAAAATCCCCCTACGGACAGCATCTTGTGCGCGTAGCGGAGCATCAGATATTCTAACGCGCGGGTAATCCATCATGAAAGCGATGCATCGCGGGCAACGGGTTGACAAACGCGTGCCGCCCGCGCCATCATATAACAGGAAAAAGAAAGAAGCGGCATACGGGAGTATGCAAGGAAAAGAGGTTCACTTGGGAATTCAATTATTTGTACCAACGTTTGACGTTGAAGCATGCCTGGACGGTATTCGGGAATGCCTTGAGAAGGGCTGGACTGGCCTCGGATTTAAAACCGTCGAGTTTGAGGAAGCATGGAAGAAATATACCGGCCTTCCCCACGCGCACTTTTTAAATTCCGCGACGGTCGGTTTAAACCTCGCATTTGAAACCTTGAAGGAAAAGCACGGCTGGGCGGACGGCGACGAAGTCATCACCACGCCGATAACGTTTGTCTCCTCGAACCACGCGATCCTGCTCGCGAAGTTGAATGCGGTTTTTGCGGATATCGACGATACGCTCTGCCTCGATCCAAAGAGCATCGAGAGCAAGATCACGGACAGAACGCGCGCCGTCCTTTACGTCGGCCTCGGTGGAAACACCGGCAGGCTGGAAGAAGTAGCGATGCTTTGTAAAGCCCGCGGGCTTTCGCTGATTCTGGATGCCGCGCACATGAGCGGCACGCGGCTCAACGGAGAAAACCCCGGCAAGCTCGCGGAAGTCACAGTTTTCTCCTATCAGGCGGTCAAAAACCTGCCGACGGCGGACAGCGGCATGATCTGCTTTGCCGACGGCGAGCTGGACGAAATCGTCCGCAAAAAAGCCTGGCTGGGCATCAACAAGGACACCTATGCCCGTTCCGGCGGCGGCGGCACATATAAGTGGAGATATGATGTCGAGTACGTCGGATACAAGGATCACGGCAACTCCATCATGGCGGCAATCGGCATCGCGCAGCTCAAGCATCTGGATCACGACAACGCTTACCGCAGGCAGATGGCGCGCTGGTACACGGAAGGATTTGCGGCCCACAGCGACAAGATCCGCCTCGTACACGTTCCGGAAAACTGCGAATCCTCCCGCCACCTGTTCCAGATCATCGTAGACCGGCGCGACGATCTGATGGTGTTCCTAAACGAAAACGAGATCTACCCCGGCGTGCACTATGTGGACAACACACAGTATCGCATGTATTCCTACGCGGCGAATACCTGCCCAAAGGCTGCGTATGTGAGCGACCATGTGGTCTCGCTTCCGATGCACATGCGCTTGAGCTTCGAGGACGTGCAGCTCGTGATCCGCAAGGTCATCGAGTTCTTTGAGAAATAATATCGGCGTTTGATTATGCGACGGTTCTTACTGCGCGCGGCGAAAACAGACGTTTGCGCGGAAGGGACGAAAGAGGGTATCATATGAAAAGAACCGAGACGGCGGGCGTGACGCTCCGGCCGATCGAATTGAGGGATACGCCGCTGATCGTGCGGTGGCGGAATCAGGAGGATGTGCGGAAGAACCTCTACATCCAGACAGACCTGACGGCCGAGATGCACGAGCAGTGGTACCATACCCGCGTCGTAACCGGACAGTGCGCGCAGTTCATCATCGAATGTGAAACAGGCCCCATCGGAACTGTGTTTCTCAAGAACATCGACCGTGATCTGCAGAAGGCGGAGTTCGGCATATTCCTCGGCAGCTGCGAATCGCGCGGCAAAGGATACGGCAGCGCGGCAGCGGCAAAGATTCTGGAATACGGGTTTTCCGTGCTGTCGCTCAACCGGATTTACCTAAGCGTGTTTATGAGCAATCCCGCCGCCATCCGCAGTTATGAGAAGGTTGGCTTCCGGCGCGAGGGCGTGCTGCGGCAGGACTTCAGGAATCAGGATGGATATGTGGATGTTTGCATGATGAGTATTCTGAAGCAGGAATGGAAACCGCGCAGATAGACGGACGAATTTTGATGGGATACGAAAGAGGAATATTATCCAAAGCGGGGCACAGCCTTGCAATAAATTATAGAAACACGAGGGAAAGGTATGGCAACATACGTCGTGACGGGCGGTGCCGGTTTCATCGGCAGCAATTTCATATTTCACATGCGGCAGCAGCATCCGGAGGATCGGATTATCTGCCTGGACAGCCTGACCTATGCCGGCAACCTAGAGACGCTCGATAGTGTCATGCGGGATTCGCATTTCCGCTTTGTCAAGGCGTCCATCACCGACCGCGAGGCGGTGTTTCGCCTGTTTGATGAGGAACGCCCGGATTACGTCGTGAACTTCGCGGCGGAGAGCCATGTGGACCGCTCCATCGAGTCGCCCGGCGTGTTTCTGCAGACAAACATCATCGGTACACAGACCCTGCTGGACGCATGCCGTCACTCCGGCGTCAAACGCTTTCATCAGGTATCGACGGACGAAGTCTACGGAGATCTTCCGCTGGACCGCCCGGACTTGATGTTCACCGAAGAGACACCCATCCACACCAGCAGCCCGTATTCCGCGAGCAAGGCCGCGGCGGACCTTCTGGTGCAGGCGTATCACCGGACGTTTCAGGTTCCTGCGACGATCTCGCGCTGCTCCAACAACTACGGGCCTTACCATTTTCCGGAAAAGCTGATTCCGCTGATGATCATCAACGCGCTGCACGATAAGCCGCTTCCCGTCTACGGAAAGGGCGAAAACGTCCGCGACTGGCTGTATGTCACCGACCATTGCCGCGCGATCGACTTGATCCTGCAAAGCGGGCGCGTCGGAGAGGTCTATAACATCGGCGGCCACAATGAGATGCGGAATATCGACATCGTCCGCCTCATCGTCAAAACACTGGGCAAGAGCGAGGATCTCATCACATATGTCACCGACCGCAAAGGCCACGACATGCGCTATGCGATCGACCCAACTAAGATCAACCGCGAGCTCGGCTGGTCACCGGAAGTGATGTTTGCAGACGGCATCCAGCGCACGATCGACTGGTATCTGACCCATCAGGATTGGTGGCGGAACATCGTCAACGGCGAGTACCAGACTTATTATCAGCAGATGTACGGGAGCAGGTAACATGGGGCAATTTTCGTTTCAAGACACCCAACTGCCTGGGGTGATGATCGTCGAACCGAAAGTGTTCGGCGACGAGCGCGGGTATTTTATGGAAACCTACAATGCCACAGACTTTATGAAGGCCGGTATCTGCTGCGCGTTTGTGCAGGACAATCAATCCAAATCCAGGATGGGTGTGCTGCGCGGGCTGCATTATCAGCGGAAGTTTCCGCAGGCAAAACTGGTTCGTGTGATCTCGGGCGAAGTGTTTGACGTAGCCGTAGACTGCCGCTCAGGCAGCGAAACATACGGCAATTGGGTCGGTGTCCATCTCTCGGCGGAAAACAAGCTACAGTTTTTTATTCCGAAAGGGTTTGCGCACGGGTTTCTGACCCTAAGCGAGACGGCGGAGTTTTGCTATAAGTGCGACGACTTCTATCATCCCGAGGATGAGGTGGGATTTCTGTACGACGATCCGGTGTTCGCGATCGACTGGCCGGAACTGCCCGTCCCATATTTGCTCAGCGAGAAGGATCTGGCATATCCGAGGATTGGTTAAACAAAACTGCGAAAAAATAAGCTCATTGCCAATCAGCGAAACAAAAAAAGTCCGGTTTTTCCGGACTTTTTGTTTAGTTGCGCTTGAATTTTGAGAAGAGCCAGAGGGTTGATTTCTTTACAACCTTCCAGACTGCGATAAACAGCGTGAGCACGCCGTATTTCTTCCAGAACAGCCTGAAGATCTCCCAGTTGGTTGCTTGCGCAGGCTGTGGGATCGGAGGGGTATGCCGATAGCGCAGATGAAAGATGATTTTTTCCAGTCGCTTATAGGCGGTATAGGTCGAAAGCTCCGGATACGAAACCAGTTCTTTTTCCAATGCGGCCCAGACGCGGTTGCTATCATAGCGCGACAAGCAATATGCCTTCGCGTTTTGATAAATCTGTTTTCGGAGCCCGCTGTCTTCCGCCAGCTGTTTCAGCTTTTGATACCAGCAGTCGACGGTATTCGCGGCCAGCATATAGCAGTTTTGGTTTGCCCCGGATATATACGGCTCGATCTCTGAGGAGAGCAGCACGGCGCCGATGATGGTCGCGTTGATGAGCGCGTTCTCGGTCTTGAACCGGTTGTTTGGCAGAGCTTTGCCGCAGTGCACCTGCACGTCCGGCGCGAAATCGCAAAATTTCGTCAGAATAAGATCCAAATTGTTCGTGCGGGGAACAGAAACGGTCTCAAACCGCTCAGTCGAATATACGCTGAGATCAAAATCGTTCGGGCAATATAGCCGCACGGGGATCTCGTCTGAAAGGCGCGTGAGCGCGGGCAATACACAGTGCTGCAACACATCCGAGCGGAAGCTGCCGCCCAGAAACGCGACCGAAAAATAAGGCTTCTGCACTGCAGAGTGGTCGGGCAACAATTTTGCGTTGATCACCGGCTCCAAAAGAATCAGATGGTCGTGCAGGTTTCTTTCGCGAAAATCAAGCAGCATCTGTTCGCTGGAAACAATCACGCCGTTATAGCGCTCCAGCTTGTCATGCTTGTTGGCTTCAGCCAGCTCCCGCACTGATACATTATGAGGATCCTGTACTGCAAGCGCAAGAAAGTTGTCGTCGGTATAATAGTAGACAGGAATGTTTAACCCCTTGATCAATTCCAGATGGCGCTGCCCGTTTATGTTATCTCTGGGGATAATCACAGCGTCCGCAAACGTAAGATCCGCTTCATACAGATGAAAAAGCGAAGCAAACCGCACCGTTAAATCACGACTTGCCGCTCTGTCAAACGAGACCAAGCTGGCGGAAGGAGCATCGATGAGCACGAGGATATGGCGGTGATTCGGATTAACCTGCGGGATGGTAAGCGGCTGATACCAGGGTTTCTGCTGCATGCGTTGGCAAAATTCTTTTATGCAGAAGACGTAATAGCTGCTGCGCGCGCCGAAGGATTCTACGATGCTGTATTCCGAGAACTGCGCGGGTTTGAGCAGCTCGTTGCGCGGCTGCGCCATATGCTCTGCGGAAAACCATGCTTCGAGCAGCGCCGTGTTGCCAAGGCTGTCGCTTTGAAGCGGGCCGTATTCTTTGCCAAAGAAAATATCGGTTCGGACAAAATCATGCTTGCGGACAATTCGATTCCAAAGATCCCAATCGCAAACCCGCATGATCGAAAGATGCGGATCGTAAAGACCGATATCTTCGATAACATCCCTATGAAGAACTACAGAACCGTTGGCGACGGTATTGTTCAGCCTGATTGTATCAATATCGGATGTTCCGAGCATATGCCCGGTCGATGCGTTTGGCAGAACGAGCTCGATTACGCCGTAAGAAGCCTTGATGTTCTCCCGGAACATGCGCTCATAGGTTTGTTCGATCGCACCGGGTTCCCACTCGTTGTCATCGAACAGAAACGCGATATACGTGCCCCGCGCGCGCAAATACGCTTCATATTCGCTGACGGCGGGCAGGCCGATGTTGTAGCTGTGCCGGATGCAACTGACTCTTCCGTCCAGCTCCATATAATGCTTGATCAGATCAAACGTGCCGTCATAGGAGCAGTCGTCGACAATGATCAACTCCAGATCCCGAAAACTCTGGTTGAGCACCGAAAGCACGGCGTTTTCAAACAGGCCGCTCGCAGCGCGCCGAAAGGTGGGAAGCAGTACGGAAACCTTCGGGTTGTCAAGCCCGTATAAACTGCCGGGTATCCATATCGAGCTGTTGTTGATGATGTCTTTGACTTTCAAAGGGAACCTCTTTTTAAAAAGATTTATTCCAGATTCAACGCGAGTTCGGGGTTTCCAGGGTTAAGATGCATGGCGGTTTGATAGGCGTCAATCACCGTATCCACTTCGCCTTGCAGGACAATCCGCCCGCCGGACATCCAGATGCAGCGATTGCAAAACGCCTTGATCTGATCCATCGAGTGGGAAACAAACACAAGAATGTCAACCTGATCGACCATCTCCCGCATGCGCTGGTTTGCCTTGTCGATAAAGCCGGCGTCGCCTGCCGCGACGACTTCATCGAGCAACAGGATCTCCGGTGAGATAGCAGTTGAGATCGAAAACGCAAGGCGCAGGAACATGCCGCTGGAATAATATTTCAGCGGGCGTTTCAGGTGCTCGCCGAGACCGGAAAATTCCGCAATCTCCGCGGTCTTTGCATCCGCTTCCCTGGGCGTCAGCCCGAGCATGAGGGCGCGCAGCTTGATGTTTTGATATCCGCTTGCCTCCATCTCAAAGCCGGTTGCTAGCTCAAAAAGGCAGGTTGGCACACCCTCCAGCCGGACAGTACCGCTCGTCGGCGTGTAGATGCCCGCGATCGTCTTGAGCAGGGTGCTTTTGCCCGCGCCGTTATGTCCGATGACACCAAGCCGGTCGCCGTCACTGAGCTCCAGATGAATATTTTTCAGGGCGTGTACTTTCTTAATTTCCCCTTCATGGATACGTTTGCCGACCAGCGCGTCCTTGATGGACCCTGCCGGGCGAAAGACGAACTCCAGATCTACGTTTTCGATCAGTATCTTTGACATATGGACCTCACAATTTGAATACGATTTGCTTGCGCGTCTTTTGCACCAGCAAAATCGCGACGAAAAGCAAGCCAAGCGACAGCCCTACGGCGACAAGCCAGGTCACGAGATCCGGCCGGTTGCCGAGCAGCGCGTCGCGCATAATCTGCAGGAAGTAGTAGAATGGATTGAACTTGTAGATCAGCTCGAAATTCGCGCCCCGCTGCGCGAGGATCTCCGTGGTGAAGATGATTGGTGTAACGTAAAAGAACGCCTGCAGCAGCAGCGTTTGCAGCGGGGCATAGTCCCGTATAAACGTCTGCAGCGTTGCGGCAATGGTCGCCATCGCGGTTCCCGCGATCATGTAGATGATGAGCGCCACGGGTATCAGAAACAGATTGAACGTGATCAGCGCGGGGTTGAAGAGCAGTACGATCACAAAAAACGCGATCAATCCAAACAACAGCTCGATCAGCGCACCGAGCATGACGCGCACGGGAAACAGTTCGAGCTTAACCGGAAGTTGCTTGATATAGCCCTCGGCGGAGAGATATGCCATTGCGCCGTTGGTGGAGCAGCCGGAGATAAAGCTCCAGGGCGTGAGGCCGGAGAGCAGGAACGGGAGGAATGTCTTGATGTCGGTCTTCCAGATGATGGTATAGACGGAGGCTATGATCAGGGCGAGCCCGAGCGGCATCAAAACGGACCACAGAATCCCGAAGATACTGCGCCGGTATCGGTTTCGAATATCCTGCAAGGCCAGACTGACGATGATGTACCGGCTGCGCCAGAGGTTTTTGAAGTATTGAATCATGAATGATATTTCCTTGTCGTTTTCGCGATGCTATGTACAGTAACTTATTTATTATACGCTTTTTTGACGCATGAGACAAGTACAGCGCGCGTAAACCGTCTGGAACGGCTTCCGCAAACAAGCCTACAACCCAAGGATTTACGGGGAAAACAGCGGATACGCCTACCGGGATACGGCTGAAATTTCACATTCTCTTATGCGGACGCGCCGCGTAAAAAAACCGTCCGCGGGTGCGGGCGGCATGATTAAGACGCATAAGACTGTGAAAGTGTTTTATTCGGCCAGTGCGTCGGGGTCTTTGCGCCGGAGCACGAGGTTGATGATCTTTCGCAGATAAGCCATCATCCGCACGAACGCATCCGTCTTACGAAAAACGACCAGGTTGATCGCGTTGGGTAGCGCGAGGCAAATCAGGCAGCGGATTGCGACGCCGCCGATTGAGACGGGCAGTCCTCTGCAAAGAAGCACGGTCACCGCCATCTCGGCGGATGCCAGCAGCAGAAACGCATAGGAGCGTATCAGGTTTTTGCCGAGCGGCTGGAAGAAGCGATGCCGGCAGGCGATAGTGTAGTCCCCGACCTCGGAGATCAGAGCGGAGGCAACCGTTCCCACCAGAACGCCCGTGATGCCCCAGAGCGAAATGCCGATCAGCGAAACCGCGACGTTGACGGCGGCTGCGCTCAGCGCCCAGGCGCGCTGCTCGGAATACTTTCCGACCGTCTCGCGGAAGATCGTGATGGAGCTGTCCTTCAGCGCCAGATAGCAGCGAAGGCCGTATGCCACGACAAACGAATACGGCAGAAGGTACTGTACGCCGAAGAGCAGCGAGATGGCAGGCTGAAACAGTGTGCACAGGGAAGTCAGAACAAAGCTCGCGATCATAAACGCGATCAGGTCGATCATGCGGAACATGCCGTAGCAGGCTTCCGGCTGCTCCGTATTCGCGAAATTGCCCGCGCTGCCGCTGACGGGATTTAAAACGGAGACGAATCCATAGATCACGCTGCTGCCGATGAGCGTATAGTTGGAATAGAGCGCAACGGAACGGATGCCGAGCACAGCGGAGATGAGCACCGTGTCTGTCAGGTATGACGCGGTCTGCGTAAAGCGCAGCACGGAGGCGCTCAGGATCTCCTTTCGGAAGTGCGGCTCCTGGAACCAGTTGGGGACTTCCTCCTTGAGGAACAGCTCCGGGAAACGCGACCTGCTGCGTATGGCGATCAGGATCGCCGCGAACAGGTTGCTTAGTACCGTGGCCAGCGTATAGAGAATGAAGCTTCTCGTTTTGAGGATGACGATGGCTTTGACGATCTGGAATCCGATACGCAGAGCGGTTTCGATCGAAACCGCGTCAGACAAGCGCTGGCTCGCCTGCAGCACGAGGCGGTAATACGTCAGATAGATAACGCCGACGTTGCCCAGCAGCTGGATGAGATAGATCGTGTAGACCAGACCCCAGTCCGTGACCGTTTCGCGAATCAGAAACCGCAGAAACGGCATGATCGCGAGGCCCGCGAGCAGGATCATCACCGCGATATAACGGTACGCCCGCGCAAACACCAGAAGATTCCGCCTTGCCTGCGTTTCCGAACCGGACGAGAGCTCACGATAGAGCCGATAGAGCAGTACAGAACCCGCGCCGAAATCCAGCGTGTTGATCACGAGCAGAATCGTGTTGAAGAGCCCCTCGTAGCCAAGGTTTTCGAAGGTGATATTGTCGAGAAAGAGCCTGCGAATGGCAACGCCGAACAGGAAGATAAGAAGATATCCTCCCATTGACACGGCTGTGTTACGAAAGGCGTTTTTCGTTCGTTTCATGAGTCCCTACCTGCTGGCGGATTCGATAAACGCGGCGTGGCTGTGAATCATCAGTATACCATAATAAACGCGTGTCAACAGCGAAACATGTTGAACATGCGTTAGTAACCGTTTGATTGCACGCAAGAAAGAGAAAGCGGCTTGGCAAACGACTTTTACTCAGCGATTCCTAAGCACGGTGACGCGCGGGTTCAGCCCGCCAGCTTCGGTCGTCATTTCTGCGGCAAGAGAGAGGCTTGGTTCCTCTTTCAGGCATGCGGAAAGCAGCTTATGTTCCATGGTATACAGAACCGCGATGCCGCCGGAGATGAGAAGACGCGGCAAAACGCGGACAAAATCACGATAGAGCATTTCGTTGAGGCTGTGCGTCCCCACGCGGTTGCCAAACGGCATGTTCGTGAGGATAAGATCGAATGGATCGCGCGGTTCAAACTTCAGGATATCCTTATGCACAAAGCGCGCGCTGCTGTGCGCGGCGGCTGCATTTTCTCGCGCGGCATCGAGCGCGCGTTCGGAGTGATCCACGCCGATCAGCGCGGTGGGCACGGCGCGCTCCAGCTCAAACAGCAGCGTGCCGCTGCCGCAGAAGGGATCGAGCGTGCGCGGGCGCGCGGAGGAGACGAACGAAAGCGCGTATCTGGCAAGGCAGGCCGCCTGCACCGGATGAATCGACGCGGGCAGCGACCGCAGGCGGTAGGCAAAGCGCGTATCGGGGACATCCTTTGGACGGATGAACACATCGCACTTATCGTTGTTGCAGACGATACGAAGTTCGTCCGCGTAACGCGAGGGGTTATCCCCGCCGCCGAGCGCGGTCGAAACGGCGCGGATGAACGCCGCGCGGTCGCCGGAATAGTTTCTTAGTTCAATGCGGTACGGGCGGGTCAATACGGAATCGGCAAGCTGCGCAATCTGTTCGGCGTCGGTCACGATCGACGAAGCGAGCGGCAGCAGCAGCTCTTGTGCGCACCGCAGCTCCTGCAGGGTCTTGATCTGGTCGGTGGTGACGCGCACGCCGTCCGTATGCAGCGTTGCTACAAATCCGCGTGAGGTGGTCTCTTTGAGGAGAATCTCGCCGAATCCTGCCGGCGGCACGAGCAGAACTTCGCGTGGTTCTTTCAGGCGCGTGCGCTGCGGCAGCGGGATATCCCGCGAGAGAGCGGCTTTCGCTTTTTCGTGCGCTTCGAGAATGTCGGAAACGTGCTTTTCCTCGGTCTCGTCCGCGGCTTCGGGCGGGACATAGGCGTTGATCGCCTCGCCCGCGCGGGGGTTTGCGATGGCGCCGAGCGCGAGCAGGATGGAGGGCACGACATAGCGCATCTCTTCCGTTTGCAGCGCGGTCACCAGTGCCTCGGTATCCCGCTCGTTGGCAAACGCGCCGAGCACGCGCGCGGCGTTCTTGCGTGCCTTGGGTTCGGGCGCTGCAAGCGCGGCGTAAAGAACCGCGCGATCGGCAAAGATGCGCTCCAGAATCTCTCGCGCGGCGCGTTTTTTCGCATGCGCGGCGAGTGCGGAGAGTGAGGTGACGGGTTCGGTCGCGATCGTGGAGACCAGAATCTGCAACTGCTGCTCGGTCACGGCCGCCTCTTCTTCGCGGGGAGAAACGGGCGCTTTCGGCGGATACTTCGGGCCGGAGAACGGTTTTCGCTCCGCGTATGGTTTGCTCTGTGGATACGGGTTTTTATCGGAATGTGACCTATTATCCGGATATGCGCGCTTCTCACCGTAAGGCTTCGGTGCGGGCTTGTCACCGTAAGGTCTTGGTGCGGGCTTATCGCCGTAAGATCTGGGTGCGGGCTTGTCGCCGTAAGGTCTTGGTGCGGGCTTATCGCCATAAGATCTGGGTGCGGGCTTGTCGCCGTAAGGTCTGGGCGCGGGCTTGTCGCCGGGCGCGTAGGTGCGCTTTTCGCCATATGGCTTGGAGGAAGGCTTTGCTCCGTGCGGAGCTGGCTTTCGGCCTGCATACGGCTTGCCGCCCGCGTTTCCGCGTGGCGCGGAGCCGGAGGACCCGCCGGGTTTCTTGGTTGTCGAATTATCCATTCATTGCCGCCTTCTTTATAATCGCTAGTATTGCTTCTGTTCCGTCCGAGCGCGTGTCTTCACACATCCGCTCCGCATATTCCGCACGCTGGCTGTATACCTCGTCGATCACCGCAACCAAGGATTCCGGCGTCGCTGAGTTCTGATCTACGACCCTTGCGTAGCCCTTTCTCTCCATATACCGTGCGTTGAGCAGCTGGTCACCTCGTGTACTGGCGGAGGTCAGCGGCACGAGAACACTGGGCTTGTTGAGCGCGAGCAGCTCAAACACGCTGTTTGCGCCCGCGCGGGAGAGCACCACATCCGAGAGCGCGAACAAGTCTGGCAGTTCCTCGGTGATATATTCATACTGGTTATAACCACAGCAATCGCAGGAGCAGTTGTTTTTTCCGCGCCCGCAGAGGTGTATCACATCATATATTTCGTTAAGAATCGGAAGCGCCGCGCGGACGAGCTCGTTGAGTTTCTGTGCGCCGAGGCTGCCGCCCATGACGAGCAGTACGGGTTTTTCGCCGGAGAATCCGGTAAAGGCAAGCGCTTTTTCGCGGCTGCCTTCATAAAGCGCTGGACGGATAGGCGTGCCGGTAAAAATACCCTTGCCGGAGGGGATGTGCGAAAGCGTGTCCTCAAAGCTCAGGCAGACCTGATCGGTAAACCGCATCGCAATGCGGTTGCTCAATCCCGGGGAATAGTCCGACTCATGCGCGACCACAGGCACTTTACCTGCGGCTAGTACAACGGGAACGGAAACAAACCCGCCCTTGCTGAAAATCACTTCCGGCTGAATCGTACGGATCAGCTTCCGAGCTTGAAAATATCCCTTGATGACCCGGAACGGATCGATAAAGTTCTGCCAGGAGAAATAACGCCGGAGCTTTCCGGTCG
This sequence comes from Clostridiales bacterium, assembly GCA_013824375.1. Classification (GTDB taxonomy): domain Bacteria; phylum Bacillota; class Clostridia; order Christensenellales; family CAG-138; genus UBA7703. Next base: position 3,263 of record PNNR01000053.1, on the reverse strand, counting down.
AGATACCGTGGTAGGTCACATTCGCGATGCTTGCGATGAGCCCTTTCTCCATGCCGCTCTCGGAGCCGATATAGTGTACGGTCCATCCTTCTTTCAGCAGCGGCTCGATGAGCGCGATATTCGGGGTCACATGCCCCGCGGTGCCGCCGCCGGTGAAGATGATGCGTTTTGCTCCGGTGTTGTTCTCTGCCATAATTGCTTTTTCCCCCGAATAAAGCACACGACCGGCGCGAACCGATCGTGTGTTGATGTTCGTTATCTGTGTTTCAGTGTATGACAATCGTGCGAGATTGTCCATACCTAGTTGATTGGCATCAGCCTTCCGTCTCGTTCAGCACGTCGTCTTTGAGGAGCGCGCGTGCGATGTCAAACTTCATCTGGTTCCACTCGAGCGCGAGGTTGGTTAGGTCGATCTCCAGCATGATGCAGACAAGGCGCGCGTTATCCGCGGTCACCTTCACGCCGTCTTTGCTATCGCGCCAGCAGATGAACCACGCGAGTTCCTGCGTGTCGTTATCGGTGAGCTCGGCGGTGCCCGTCTTGCCGGCAAGCGTGTAACCGAGATCAAGCGGAGCCTTTGTAATGAAGCTCTTGACCATGCTGCGTGCCGTGCCGTCGGTGACGACCTGCAGCAGCGCGGGGTAAATGGTGTCCACCGTACCTTTTTGGAGGATCGTGCGGTAGATCTTCGGTTGTTTCTGCTCGACAAGGGCGTATTCTGTGTCGTCGGCGTGCCAGATGCTGTCCACGACATACGGCTGCATGATTGTGCCGTCATTGGCGTAGGCGGAGGCGTAGCAGGCCATCTGCAACGGCGACATCAATATCTCGCCCTGACCGTAGCCCGTGACCGCGAGGTCGTATTCGTTCAGCGGCTTCGTCTTCGGACGTTCATTGAAAAGCTGGGGTTTGCTCACATCCAAACCGTAAAGCTGCTTATCGAGCACGAGGTTGACTTTGGGTACCTGAACGTAGTTTCCTGCCGCGTCCTGTTCCCAGATGGGGATACCGCCTTCGGCGAGATTCAACCACGCGACCTTTTCCTGATCGCTCTCGTTGACCTTCCAGTAGATGCGCGGCTCGGTTCCGTCCGTCTCCAGTGTGATGGTCGTTGTCCAACCGATCGACTCCATATACGTTGTTAATTTCTTCCAGCCCATGCGCATTGCGGCATAGGAGAAGAAAAGATTATCCGACGAGATGATGGAGTTCGTCATGTTCATCGGTGATTTTCTGCTGTCCGCGCGGGTACGAACCAGCGCACGGTCGTTGCTCTGCTCTTTCCAGGTGAGCGGGCTCGTGCGGTCGGCAAGATTCGCGAGGAACGTCTCCGATGGATACCATGTGTCGGTGTTGATCTCCTCTGCGCCGGGGAACGTGTCGTTGACCGTCATGCTGTTGGTTTCCAGCAGCGCCGCGCTGGTCATAAGCTTAAACACCGAGCCGGGCGTATACAAACCCTGGGTTGAGCGGTTGTACAGCGGGATCGTCGGGTCGGTCTGCAGGGCGGTCCACTCCTCGATCGGAAGGCCTCGGCTGAGGTCATTGAGGTCGAAGCCCGGCCAGGAGGTCATGGCCTGAATCGCACCTGTCTTGGGGTTGAGTATGATGACGCTGCCGTGGATGCGTTGGTCGTAGACGACCGTATCGATGACGTCCTCCAGCCGCTCCTGCAGTTCAGGAATGATGGTCAGGTGCAGGTCGTTGCCATCCACCGCCTTGGTGGAATAGAGCATGCCGCGGCTGCCGCCTTCCTTGGTCTGGATGTAGGTAAAGCGGCCGTTGGTACCTAAAAGCTGGTCTTCATAGAGCTGCTCAAGGCCGTATTTGCCGATATAACTGTCGCCGTTGTATCGCGTGGGCTTTGTCACATAGCGGTCGTTTGCCGCGTCATAGCGGATGTCGCCGTAGGTCTCGTAGTTGATCTTCTCCTTTTTGGAGATGATTCCCGCGTAACCCACGATGTGGCAGAGCGATTTGCCGTTGGGATAAAAGCGCAGCGTGCCGTAGTTCGCGGTGTCGATGGCTAGGCCGGTGATGGCAAGCAATCGCTGTTTCAAGTCCAGCGTCGCCTCGTCGGGATAGAATGTTTTAAGTTTGACGAAGTCGTTACGCACTTTCTTGAGCGCCTCGCGCACGTCTTCTTCCTTCATCTCCATTTCCGGCACATTCGCCACCGCGCGGATGAATTCATCCACGTTCGGGATCGTGCTCGGCACGCAGAACACGGTGACGGCGCTGACGTTCTGCGCGTACGGTTCGCCGTAGGCGAGAATCTCGCCGCGGTTTGCCTGCAATACACCGACGCGGAGGCTGTCACCCCACTGCATTTCGGGGAAGATGAGGCTCGGCGACCAGTTGATTGTCCAGCGGTGCTCGATGCGGTTGGCTTCGATGGAAAAATCGTAGGTGAGGTCTTCGCCGGCGCGTGCGCTGTGGTAGGTGAGCGTATAGTTCACCCGCGCGATGATTTCGCCGTCCACGACGTCCGTCGCGGTATAGTCGATGCCCGTGAGCTCCAGCTCGTCGAATATGCTCTGGTAGCGCTCGATGAACTCTACTTTTGTGATCGTGGTTTCGACCTCGTCCGCTTCATCAACGATGCCGTCGCCGTTTTTATCGGTTGGCGCGGGCGTGGGCGTCGCGTTCGGGTCGGGCGTTGGTGTCGGACCTGGGGTCGGCGTCGGCGAAGCATTCGGGTCGGGCGTTGGGGCGGCCGTGGGCGCGGGCGTTGTGCCCGGCGCGGGCGTCATGTCCGTGTCGCGCTGATCGGCGGGGATATTGTTCTCGTCAATCGTATTCGGGTCGACTGTTGCACCAGCTTCCGGCGTGACGGAAGCCTCGGGCGTGACGCTTGCCTCCGGCGTAACGCTGACTGCGGGCGTGATGTTTGGGGTTGTTGTTGCGTTCGGATCCGGTGTACCGGAAACTTCCGGCGCGGGTGTGCCTTCCGGCTCCGGTGTCTCCGCTTTGTCGAGGCCGAATACCTGCCGCCAGATCGCGCGGTTCTCTTCCTTTTCTTTCTCTTCTTCCTTGAGGCGGTCTTCGCGCTCTTCTTCAGTCTCCGGCGCTTTTATGCTGTCTGCCAGCATCTCGTAGGCTTTATCAAACGAGCCTTCGCAGATATAATCCAAAAAACGGTAGCAGTAATCGCTGCCGCGCGTCACGATCGAGCAGGCCGTGCTCAAGAACGCTGTGCTCAGCATCAATGTTGCGATGAGAAATGCGAAAAATCGTTTCATTTTCTACCTTGATCCTTTGAA
>PNNR01000058.1 GCA_013824375.1 Clostridiales bacterium | reverse complement strand
TCGTGCTCTGGTCGCAGAGCGGGAACGTGCATGAGACCGACCCGCAAAAAATCGCACAGAACGTTGAAAAGCAGATCGTAAATGGAAAAGAATTGCAGCCCGGCGATGTGATCCTTCTGCACGATACGAAGAAATACATGGTTGAGGCGGTTGAGATCATTGTCCCGAGACTCATTGAGGAAGGTTATCAGCTCGTCACGGTTTGGGAGCTATTAAACTGCTCCGGTACGGAGATTGTGCCGGGGGAGACCTATTGGAACCGGTAGCAGAAGCAGGATTGGTGAACAACTTGGACGTTTCTAGTAAATCATAGTTATTTCATCGGTTTTATCAGCGATAAACAATATTAATCTGCTTGACGAAATGTTGAACATGTCATACAATTGCGTTGAAAACATGAAAGGCGCAGGGTATGAATATTCATTTGCAAGCAACCAGCGTACCGGCCTATGTAGAAATCTACAACTCCCTGTTCTCGGACATCGTCAACGGGGTCTATCCGCAGGGCGAATGCCTGCCCGGCGAAATCGCGCTTGCGCAAAAATATAACGTCAGCCGCAACACCCTGCGGCAAGCCATGGCCATCCTCTGCGAGGATGGTCTTTTGGTTCGCGCGCGCGGCAAGGGCACCATGGTGGTGGAGAAAAAGGACGAGCCGAAAAACGCGGCGTCATCCAACCCGCTGACCGCGTTTCCAAGCGTCGTCATCGACAAGACGGATATCTCCTATAACTTCACGGCGCCAACGGACATCGCGCAGAGCAAGCTCGACCTCGGCAAGAGCGATATCCTGCTGGCGAGCTATTTGGTATACCACAGCGGCGACACCGTCGTGGGATACTCATTTGTGCAGGTGCCGGTAAAACTGCTTTCCCGCATGCAGGTGGATGTTTCCTCTGCGGTCGCGATGAATCGTTTTCTCAATGAAGAACTCTATGCCATTGCAAGCTATCAGACCATTGCGTTCAAGCTCATCTTCGTCAACGAGACGGAGACGGAGTATCTGCGCGTGGAGGAAAATGCGCCTGTGCACCTGTTAGAGTGCCTGCTCTACAGCGCGGATGGTCAGCCGATTGCGCGCTGCAAGCACTATATGCGCCCGGAATACTACAAGATCAGCTATACCGTGCGTCTCTAGTGCGGTGAACTTATCATCCAACAGAAATAGGAGGACAACTATGAAACCCCTCGTCATCATGTCCGACTTCGGCCTTGCGGACGGCGCGGTCAGCGCTATGTACGGCGTCGCGTACTCTGTCTGCGAACAGCTCAGCATCTCCAGTCTCACCCACGAAATTCCGCAATACAACGCCTGGGAGGCGAGCTACCGCCTGATCCAGACGGTCGGCTACTGGCCTAAGGGCACGGTGTTCGTCTCCGTGGTCGATCCGGGCGTGGGTTCCACGCGCCGCAGTATCGCCGTGGAAACCCGCGCGGGGCAATACATCATCACGCCGGACAATGGCACGCTCACGCATGTCAAACACATCAGCGGCATTGTCGCAGCGCGCGAAATCGACGAGCGCGTCAACCGCCTGCCGGGTTCGGGCGAAAGCTATACCTTCCATGGGCGGGACATCTACGCCTACACGGGCGCAAGGCTCGCCGCGGGCATCATTGACTTTGCAGGCGTGGGTCCGGAGGTGGACCCCGCTTCCGTAGTCGAACTCCCGATGGACGATCCCGTGCTGGAAGAAGATTGCATCCGCGGGGATATCGACGTGCTGGATGTGCGCTTCGGCAGCCTCTGGACGAGCATCCCGCGCGAACTTTTCCTCAAACTCGGCGTCAAGCACGGTGATTTCGTCGAGATCAAGATCATGAACGGCGCCCGGCTGGTGTATCGAAACTCGCTGATCTATGCACGCTCGTTTGCGGACGCGTTCGTCGGAGAGCCGCTCGTGTACGTCAACAGTCTCGATCGTATGGCGGTCGCGATCAATCAGGGCGACTTTGCGCGCGCTTACAACGTCGGCACCGGAGCTCCCTGGACCATTGCGGTGCAGAAGGCCGCGGGAAAGGGGCCGCATCGTGGAATCTAACCGCAAACCTGTCATCGAGTTTCGGGATTTTTCGTTCCAGTATTTTTCGCAGGCGGAACCGACGCTCCATGACATCAACCTGACCATCTACGAGGGCGAGAAAGTGCTCGTCGTCGGCCCATCCGGCAGCGGAAAAAGTACGCTTGGCAACTGCATCAACGGCCTGATTCCGTTTTCGTATCCCGGCGAGATCGAGGGCAGCCTCACCGTCTGCGGCATCGAGACGAAGAAATCCAGCATCTTCGCGCTGAGCCAGCATGTCGGCACCGTGCTGCAGGACCCGGACGGTCAGTTCATCGGGCTTTCGGTGGGCGAGGATATCGCCTTTGCGCTGGAAAACGAATGCGTGAAGCAGGGCGAGATGAAGGAAATCGTCCGCAAGACCGCTGCGATGGTCAACATGGACTCTCTTCTCAATGCTTCCCCGTTTGAACTTTCCGGTGGGCAGAAACAGCGCGTCTCGTTCGCGGGCGTGATGGTGCATGAGGTGGAGGCGCTGCTGTTTGACGAACCGCTGGCGAACCTCGATCCCGCGACGGGCAAGACCGCAATCGAACTCATCGATCAGATCTATCAGGACTACCACAAGACGGTGGTCATCATCGAACACCGGCTGGAGGACGTGCTCCACCGCCGGATCGACCGCGTAATCGTCATGTCGGAAGGCAGAATCGTCGCCGACCTTTCGCCGGATGTTTTGATGGCGGCGGATATCCTCAAAACCCTCGGCATCCGCGAGCCGCTCTATGTCACCGCGCTGAAATACGCTGGCGTACCTGTGACGGAAGCGCTGCGCGCAGGCCGCATCGATACGCTGGACGTAGCCGCTGTGCAAAACGCCATCTGCGCCTGGGATGCCGCGCAGCCGGAGCTGGAGAAGAGACCCGCCAACGAATCCATTTTGGAGGCAGCGGGCCTGAGCTATCGCTATGTCGAGCAGCGGCCTATCCTCAAGAACCTTAATTTTTCAATCGAAGCAGGTGAGATGGTCAGCCTCGTGGGTACCAACGGCGCGGGCAAGAGCACGCTAGCAAAGGTCATCACGGGCATCTGCAAGGACCCGGAGGGCAACCTTCGCTTCCACGGAGAGCCGATGGACAGCTGGACGATACACGAGCGCAGCGGTAAGATCGGCTATGTCATGCAGAATCCGAACCAGATGATCTGCAAGTCCATGATCTATGACGAGGTCGCGCTGGGGCTGAAGCTGCGCGGCATGAGTGAGGAAGAGATCAGACCGCGCGTGGATAAGGCGCTGAAGATTTGCGGGCTGTCTCCGTTTCGGAAATGGCCGATCTCCGCGCTGTCCTTCGGGCAAAAAAAGCGCGTGACCATCGCAAGCGTACTGGTGCTGGAGCCGGAGCTGATCATCCTCGACGAACCCACGGCGGGGCAGGACTATCGCCACTATACGGAGATCATGGAGTTCCTACGTTCGCTCAACGCGAGCGGCACCACGATACTGCTCATCACGCACGACATGCACCTGATGCTGGAGTATACGCCGCACGCGATCGTACTGCACGCGGGCGAAATCCTGCACGACGGCACGGCGGTGCGTGCGCTGACGAGCGATGAGATCGCGTACAAGGCGAGCCTGAAGGTGACTTCACTGTATGAGCTTGCGACGCGCGCGGGAATCTGGGACTGCGAAGCGTTTGTGCAGCACTTTATCGACTATGAGAGGAGCACAGCGCGATGAAAGCGAAACTCTTTGACTATGTCGAACGGCACAACGTCATCTACGACCTTTCTGGCGTGACAAAGCTCTTTTGCTTCCTGCTGCTCACCGCGGCGGTGATGTTCTCCTATGATATCCGCGCGATCGCGGTGATCATGGTTCTTTCGTTGGTGTTTTTGCGGATGTCGCAGATTCAGTTTCGGCAGATCAAGCTGATGTTGCTCTATGTGCTGATCTTCCTGCTGCTTAACTTTGTGCTGACGTTCGTCTTCAGCCCGACCTACGGCACGGAAATCTACGGCACAAAGCATGTACTTTTTCCGATCGCCGGGCGGTATGTGATCACGAGCGAGCAGATGCTCTATCAGGTGACCAAGACGCTCAAATACGCCTCCGTTGTGCCGCTTGGTATCATCTTCTTCCTCTCAACAAACCCCAGCGAGCTCGCTGCGAGCATCAACCGCGCGGGTGTAAGCTATAAGGCTGCGTTTGCGTTCTCGCTGACGCTGCGCTATTTTCCCGATTTGATCCGCGACTATCAGGATATCTCCGCCGCGCAACAGTGCCGGGGACTCGATCTTTCCAAAAAAGAGAAACTCGGCAGGCGCCTCAAGAACATTCTCAACATTACGATACCGCTGATCTTTTCCACACTGGATCGCATCGAGACCATTTCAAACACGATGGACTTGCGCGGGTTCGGCAAGGAGAAGAAGCGCACCTGGTACGCCGCAAAACCCATGAAGGGCAACGACATCTTTGCGCTTGGATTATCGCTGGTGCTGTTTCTGGGCACCCTCGCGGTGAGCTTCTTTGTCAATCACGACAAATTCTGGAACCCATTCATTTAAATCATCCGAATCAACGAGGAGAACTCACATGAAACCCATCTTAGTATTCCAAACGGACTTTACCTATAAAGAGGGCGCGGTCAGCTCCATGTACGGCGTGGTGAAGTCCGTCGACCGCGAGCTGGAAATCTTCGACGGCACGCACGAGCTGCCGCAATACGACATCTGGAGCGCGAGCTACCGCCTCTATCAAAGCCTCCGCTTCTGGCCGGAAGGCACGATCTACGTCTCCGTGGTCGATCCCGGCGTCGGCACTGCGCGTAAAGCCTGCGTGGCGAAGGTCGCAGGCGGCTACTATGTCGTCACGCCCGACAACGGCGCGCTGACGCACATTGACCGCGAGATGGGCGTGCTAGAGGTGCGCGAGATCGACGAGACGGTCAACCGCCTGCGCGGGAAGGACACCGAAGGCGTCGCCATCTTCCACGGACGCGATCTTTTCGGCTACACGGCGGCGCGGCTCGCGAGCGGCATCATCGATTTTGAAGGCGTAGGCCCCGCCTATCCCGTGAGTGAGATCGTGCGGCACGAAATCCTCGAACCCAGGTTGGAGCCGGGCAAGGTGGAAGGCATCTTTGAGATCGACGACCCGAACTTCGGCAACCTCTGGACGAATATTCCCACACGCCTGTTCTTCGACTGCGGCTTTGCCTACGGGGACACGGTTCGCGTCGAGGTCTTGCACGGCGACAAAGCTGTGTTCGATCAAAACGTGCTCTTCCATAAAAGCTTCGGCTTTGCCAGGCAGGGCGAACCCATTATCTATAACAACGAGCTGATGAAGATCGCGCTCGCGGTGAGCTGTGGCAGTTTTGAGCAGAAATTTGCCCTCGGATTCGGCGCGGATTGGCGCGTGTGCTTCACGAAAGCCTGATGCGCTTGCTCGGTCGCGACGGTTTGTTGAGAGACTTGAGCTTGCTTGACAAACCGTATACGATAAGCCTAATATGAAGAAGAACTCTTACAATTCTATTCATGAGGCGTCCATTCCGTTCAATGCTACAACATAAAAACAGAATAAGGGAGGTATTGTCAGATGAAGAAAATGTTCAAAGTATCGACCAAGACTATCGTTGCAACCGGCCTCGGCGCGGCGCTGTTTGCGTTGCTGTTCATGTATGTGAAGGTGCCGACCGGTATCCCCGAAACATCCATCCAGACGGCATACGGCCTCGGCGCGTTCTTTGCTGCCCTGTTTGGGCCTATCGCAGGCGGACTCATCGCGTTCATCGGCCACGCGCTCTCGGACGCGCTGCAGTATGGCTCCCCGTGGTGGAGCTGGGTCATCGCCAGCGGCATCTCCATGTTCCTCGTCGGCCTCGTGCACACCAAGATTCGTGCGGATGAAGGCGAATTCGGCTGGAAAGACGTACTTCGCTTCAACATCTACCAGATCATTGCAAACGTGATCGCGTGGATCGTTGTTGCACCCGTGCTCGACATCGTCATCTATGCAGAACCCGTCAATCTCGTCTTCACGCAGGGTGCTGTCGCCTGCCTCTGGAACGCGATCGCCTGTGGTGTGATCGGCACGCTGCTGCTCTTTGCCTATGCTAAGATCCGCCCGAAGAAGGGCAGCCTCACCAAGGAAGCGGAATAAGCAATACAACTTGCACGAAAATTCAGAAAAATTCAAAAAGCAGTTTTTTGTGGTTCAACCTTCTTATGAAACGCCGTGCGGGATGACATCCGCGCGGCGATTTTTGTCCGAAGGATTCCCGCAAAAGCACCGGAATTACAGTGTTTCGCAGCCAAAAAGCGATATATTCCTGTGAAGGAAAAGAGTATATTATTTGGTGACTCGAACGATAAAAAAACGCAGGATTCAGGAGAAATAGCGGTCAAAATGCAGTGAACTGGCAGTATAACAAAAATTTGGGCGTGTTGACTTTTCGTTGGATTCCAATTAAACTGACTCTGTGAATATGCGGATTTACATTGCATTTCGGTGTATTCATTCGCAAATCAATCAATAATTAGAAGAGGAGAGAATCAAAATGAAGAAACTGGTAGCGATCCTGCTGACCTTGCTGGTGGCGTTTTCAATGTTTGCCTGCAAGACTGCCGGTACCGATGCAACCGCGGCGGGTGACAAAAAAGTTTACAACGTTGTCAGCCTCGTCAACGGTAACCTTGGCGACAAATCCTTCTTCGATTCCGCCGAAGCAGGCCTGAAAGCCCTTCAGGATGCCGGACGCATCACCTACAAGACCATCGAAATGGGCGGCACGGACGAGGATCAGCCGAAGTGGCTGGAAACCCTCTACGAAGTCGCGGAAGCTGGCGAATATGATCTGATCATCGTCGGTACGTATCAAATGCCCGACTATCTCAAGGAAGTCGCCACCGCGTATCCGGATCAGAAGTTCCTCATCTATGACGACACCACCTATGTCGGCGAGAACGCCAACGTCGTCAACATCAGCTACAAGCAGAACGACATGGGTTATCTTGTCGGCGTGTATGCTGCGGCGATGACCTCTGAAACCTCTGTCCAGAACATGAACGCGGAGAAGGTCGTCGGCTTCGTCGGCGGCGGCGATTTCCCGGTCATCAACGACTTCCTCATCGGCTTCCTCGAGGGCGCGAAAGCGACCGATCCGGAAGTCAAGGTTGACACCCGCTATGTCGGCAGTTTCGTTGATACTGCGACAGCCAAGGAAATGGCGCTGTCCATGATCAACGACAACAAAGCGGACATCATTTGGGGCGTTGCGGGTCTTTCCGGCAACGGCGCAGCGGAAGCAGCCCTCGAAACCGGCAAAGCCTGGTTCATCGGCGTTGACTCTGACCAGGAACTGACCTTCGGACCGGAACTCGCGGCCATCACGCTCTCTTCCGGCCTCAAGAACGTCGGCACATCCCTCATCTGGATCTTTGACGAATGGGATGCGGGCCGTACCTACTGGGGACAGATCGTTAACCTCGGCCTCACCGAAGGCGGCGTCGGCATCGTGACCGACAAGAACTTCGCCACCTTGGCGCCCAAGGCCGTGCAAGACAAAGTCCTCGCAGCGGAAGCCGCGATCAAGGACGGCACCATCGTGGTTCCGACCGCCATCGGCGATGACACCAACGCGGTTGTCGCGCTGCGTGATTCCATGCAGCCGTAAACGAAACAAACACGATATAACATTAGTAAGTTCAGCTTATACAACACCGGGGAAGGGCGATAAGCTCTTCCCCGGTTTGTTCCGCCCAATCCGGCAATATGTAGTTTTTTCGGCGAAATTTCGCCGCATTTGCCCACAGCGTTGAATTAACGCTTCTTTTATATTAAGATAGCTGTAACATAGACGATTCTGTTATCGTTTCCAACTTGGTTCAATCTATCGCTAATTCATTCGAACATCCGCCGTTTGCGGCTGATCATACATATTCCATGAAAAGGGGCAGCTTTATGGAGCAAAACCAGAACGATCTCGTTGTCCAAATGAAGGGCATCACCAAGGTGTATCCCAATGGAATCGCCGCCAATCAAGGGGTTGATTTCTCCGTTCGACGCGGTGAAATCCACGCGCTGATGGGCGAGAACGGCGCGGGCAAGAGCACGCTGATGAAGATACTCTTCGGCCTGGAGCAGCCGACGGAAGGCGAAATCGTCGTAAACGGAGCGAAGGTCTCGTTCGCTTCCCCGACTGCCGCCATCGCGCACGGCATCGGCATGGTGCATCAGCACTTTATGCTGGTTCCGAGCCTCACGGTCGCGGAGAACATCGTGCTGGGCATGGTACCGAAAAAGAGCGGCATGTTCATCGACTTTAAGAAAGCCATTGAGCTGACCCGCGAGTATGCCGAGAGATTCAACCTTGCGGTGAACCCGATCGCTAAGGTTGCGGATATCCCCGTCGGCATGAAGCAGAAGGTGGAGATTCTCAAGGCACTGATCCGGGGCGCGAAGATACTCATACTCGACGAACCCACCGCCGTGCTGACCACACAGGAGACAGCGGAGTTGTTCCGCGAACTTGTGCATCTCAAAGAACAGGGTTACACGATCATCTTCATCTCTCACAAGCTCAAGGAGATCAAGCAGATCACCGACCGGCTGACCATCATGCGCGGCGGCAAATCGATGGGCGTCTATGAGACGGCTTCGACCACCGAGCAGGAGATCTCAAGACTGATGGTAGGCCGCGATGTCATTCTCGATGTGCAGAAGGACACCGCTGTTCCCACGGACGTGGTGCTGCGGGTACGAGACCTGCACTACACCAACGAATGGAACAAGAAGATGCTCGACGGCGTTTCGTTTGACGTACGCAAGGGCGAAATCCTCGGCGTCGCGGGCGTAGAGGGCAACGGCCAGCGCGAGCTTGTCGACATGCTCTTCGACCTCAATGAACCGGATGCGGGTTCGGCCTCCGTGAACGGCACGGACGTGATCCACGCGTCGCAGGCGAAGATTCGCGGACTCGGCGTCTCGCTTGTTCCCGAAGACCGCATGACCTACGGCATCGCGGACTCCGCCACCATCGAGGAGAACATCATCTCCGACCGCTTCAATGAAAAGCGGTTTAACAGCGGACCGCTCTTCAACATGAAAGCCATCCGCGCCGAGAGCGACCGGCTGATCAAGGACTATACGGTTCTTTGCAAATCCCGCAAACAAAAAGTCAAGATGCTCTCCGGCGGCAACATTCAAAAAGTCGTCGTCGCCAGAGAGTTTTCGAGCGATCCGACACTGATCATCGCGGACCAGCCCACGCGCGGCATCGACGTGGGAGCCACGGAGTTCATCCGCAAAAAACTCGTCGATCTCTCCCGTGCTGGCACGGCGGTTCTGCTCGTCTCCGCCGACCTCAACGAGGTCATGGAGCTTTCTGACAGCCTGATCGTGCTTTACGGCGGCAAGATCGCCGCGTATTTTGAGGACACCAGCCAACTGGACGACGTGATGATGGGTGAATACATGCTCGGCCTCAAAAAACAGAGCGACGAGGAGATCGGGAGGGTATGTCATGAAAGATAAACGAATGCTGGGATTTGAGCTCGTGCGGGGAGCGGCGGCGATTCTACTTGCGCTCGCCGTGGGCACGATCTTCATCTTCTTAAGTTCCGACGAGCCGTTTACCGCGCTGCGGTATCTCTTGATCGGGCCCTTGGTTTCCATCAAGGGCGGGCTCGCAAGCTTCAACACGCAGGGGTTCTACACGATTTTAGCCGCGATGATTCCGACGATCTTTACAGGACTCGCAGTCTGCGTGATGTTCTCGAGCAACCAATTCAACCTCGCGGGAGAGGGCGTTGTGCTCACGGGCGGCTTTGTTGCGGCGCTCTGCGGCATCTATCTGCATATGAACAGCGGCTGGCACGCTGTCGTGTGCATTCTGATTGCGGCGGCGATCGGTGGCATCATCATGCTCGTACCCGCGCTGCTGAAAGTTAAGCTGGGAGCCAGCGAGATGGTCACAAGCCTCATGCTCAATTACGTCTGCATGTACGTCGTACTGCACTACCTCAACTTCGTCTTTGCCGACCGCAGCAAGGGTTCAACGCAGACATTCCCGTTTGCGGATACGGCGCGCATCGGCTCGATTGTGCCCGGCGGAAGCAAGCTCAGTTGGGGCTTTGTGGCGGCGCTGGTGTTCGTTGTCATAATCGCGCTGTTTATGTATCGCACCCGCTGGGGCTATGCCATCCGCATGATCGGCATCAACGAGTCGTTCTCGAAATACTCCGGCATGAAAGTCGGCGGGACCATCGTACTCTCTCAGGTCATCGGCGGTGTGCTCGCCGGCATCGGCGGCAGTGTCGAGGTGCTGGGGCGCTATACCACATTCCTCTGGAAGGAGCTGCCGGGCTACGGCTGGACGGGCGTGACCATCGCGATCCTCGCCAAGAACAACCCGCTGCTGGTTCCGTTGGCTGCGTTCTTCATCGCCTATCTCAACAAGGGCTGCCAGCTCATGGCGACATATTGCGACGTGCCGAGCGAGATGATCGACATCATTCAGGCATCGATCTTCCTCTTCTTTGCCGCGGAGCAGTTCCTCGCGGGCTACCGCCAGAAGATTGTGGTCAAGAACACCCGTGCCGACCTTGCAAAAGTTGCGGCAAATGCCGAAGGGGGTGCTGAATAATGTGGGAGCAGCTGCTTTCTACCATTTTTAAAGAAGAGTTCCTCTTCTCCATCATCCGCATCACGGCGCCGATCCTCTTTGCGGCGCTGGGCGCGGTGGTCGCAAGTAAAGCGGGCGTCACCAACATCGGCTTGGAAGGCATCATGATGATTTCCGCGCTGTTCGGGGTGCTGTTCAGCTACTGGACGCAGAGCTGGCTCGTCGGCGTGCTGGGCGCGTTGATCGTCGGCATTCTGCTGGCGCTCATGATGGGATTTTTCGCGCTCAAGCTCAAGACGGACATCATCCTCACCGGTATAGCGGTCAACATGATGGGCACGGGCGGAACGATCTTCCTGCTGTATATGTTCACCGGCATGCGCGGCAACACAGGTTCGCTGGTCAGCCCGAACATCCTGATCCCGACGGTCAATATTCCGCTCATCAAGGATATCCCGATCCTCGGCGATGTTCTTTCCGGCCACGCGATATTGACCTATCTTGCGTTTCTGCTGGTGTGGCTGATCTGGCTTCTGCTGTACCGCACGCCGCTGGGCCTCAATATCCGCGCGGTGGGCGAGAACGCAAACGCGGCCTCCAGCGTCGGTGTGAGCGTGCTCAAGATCAAATACATAGCGCTTGCGCTCTCCGGCGCTCTGGCCGGTTTTGGCGGCGCGTTTATGTCCATGTACTATTCTCAGGGCTGGAACAGCGGCATGGTGGCGGGGCGCGGGTTCATCGCGCTCGCGGCGCAGGCCATGGGACGCGGCGAACCAGTCGGCGCGATGTTCAGTTCACTACTATTCGGCCTTGCGCAGGCGCTTCGTACCAAGGTCAGCGGACTGCAGGGCGTTTCGAGCTATCTCGTCTCGTCGATTCCGTATGTGGTCACGATCCTTGGCCTCGTGATCTATGCCGCAAGCACGATCAAGCGCGTAAAGAAAGCGCGCGCGGAACATCCTGAAGTGAAAGCATGACTTTGTCCGTGAAAAAAGATATACGGCGAAGTCCGAGGTAAAAAAATGATCAAACGTATTTCCGTCATTCTGGACGGCGATCCGGGCCACGACGACGCGATCGCATGGGTGCTCGCCGCAGCGAGCCCAAAGCTCGATATCAAAGCCGTGACTTCGGTTTGCGGCAATCAGACGATTCAAAAGACAACCTACAACACGGGGCGCATTATGACGCTGGTGGGGCTCAACGTTCCGCTCGCGATGGGCCGGGTAAAACCGCTCGTCGCGGACGCGATCATCGCACCTACCGTGCATGGTAATTCCGGTCTGGATGGCCCCGCACTGCCCGAACCCGCGGACAAGCCCGTGGACACCGATGCTGCGACGCTGATGGCGCAGATTCTGGAAGAGAGCGAAGAGTCGGTGGTGCTGATTCCCACAGGGCCGCTGACCAACGTCGCGGCGCTGCTGCTTCTCTATCCGCATCTGAAGAACAAAATCCGCCACATCTACCTGATGGGCGGCGGCATCGACTTCGGCAACTGGACGCCGGCTGCCGAGTTCAACATCCTCGTCGATCCGGAAGCCGCGGATATCGTGTTCCGCAGTGGCGTTCCGATCACGATGGCGGGGCTCGACGTCACCGAAAAAGCGCTGGTGTTCCCGGAAGATTTTGAGCGCATTCGTGCGCTGAAGAACCCTGTTGCGACCGTCGTCGCAGAGTGGCTCGATTTCTTCTACGGCTTCCACCGCAATCTTGGATACCCCGGCGCGCCCGTGCACGACGCGGTCGCTGTCGCGGCGCTGCTCAAACCCGAGATTATGACGATGGTGGATATGTATGTCGCCGTCGAACTGACCGGCGATTATTGTCGCGGGGCTACGATCGGGGATAAAACTGGCGTGCTCAAGCAACCCGCCAACGCGCGCGTGATCATGGATATCGACCGCGAGGCGTTTGTCGATCTATTGGCCGAAGCCGCGGCGCACTACGGAAAGGAGGCGTAAGCGGATGAATAAACTGCCGATGCTGCTGGATTGTGACACAGGCGTTGATGACGCGATCGCTATCCTGTTTACGAAATATCTCAACAATCTCGAACTTGTCGCGGTGACGACCGTCGCGGGCAATGTCGAAGTGGAGCACACCACGCGAAACACGCTGCAGGTGCTGGAGCTCGCGGGCATGGACCACGTTCCCGTTTACATGGGAGCAGGCAAGCCGCTGATGTGCGAACCGTACAACGCGCACCATGTACACGGAAAAAACGGACTCAACGATATCGAGCTGCCGAAACCCAAACGGGAACCGGAAGTGATGCCCGCGTGGGATGCGATTTATGAGTATGCAAAGCGTTACAAAGGCGAGCTGACGATTATCGCAGTGGGACCGCTGACCAACCTCGCGCTCGCGATCACCAAATACAAGGAACTTCCGGAATTACTTAAGCGCATCGTCATCATGGGCGGCGCTGCGGTTGGCGGCAATGTCACTCCCGCTGCGGAATTCAACGTCTATGCCGATCCGGAGGCGGCCGACATGGTGTTCACCTGCGGTGCTCCCGTATATATGTGCGGGCTGGATGTGACCATGCGCGCGTATTTCACAGAAGAAGAGCTGGATGAAATTGCGGCGCTTGGCTCGAAGCAGGCCGTGTTCGCGCGGGACGTCATGCAGGGCATGCTGAAGTTTTATCGCGCTTACAAGATCGGCGGCGTGGCGTTTCACGATCCTGCGACGGTACTGTATGCGGACGACGAGAGTTATTTTCAGACTGAGCACGCGGGCGTGCGTGTCGAGACAAAGGGCAAGCTCACGCGCGGAAAGACCGTCACCGACCTCTATAGCGACAAGCAGATGGAGCACAACGCCTACGTGGTGACCAATCTGGATCGGGACATCTTCAAGAAACGTGTCTTTGAGATCATGGCAAAGTACGGGGAGTAACACAAAAACGGCCTTTGCCGCTGGCAAAGGCCGTTCGTTTAGATAGTAACTTAGAAACAACCGTTAATCCTGCTTTGTGATGCGGATAAATGCTTCAAGCGCAACAAGAATTTCATGTTCCTCGCCCTGCATGGCGGCGATTTCGCCGTCGACATAGCTGCCGATGGCATCCAGCGTATCCGTCTCAAATGCGACGACGTTGTTGAGGATGCTCATCGTGCGAATGCCGCGCAGGTGCCCGATCGTGTAGAGCGCGGCGGTCTCCATATCCGCGCCGAGTACGCCGCGCTTGGACCAGTACGCGTCAATTTCCGCCTCACGGTCGGTATAAAAGCTGTCGTGGCTGCGCGCGATGCCGGTATGGTAGCGATAGTTTCGTTCTTTTACTGCATCCACGCAGGCAAAGAGCAGTTCGCTGTCCGGCACTGCAGGAAAAATCGGGTCGATATACGTTTTGCTCGTGCCGTCGTCGCGTACCGCACCGGAAACGAGCACGAGATCGCCGATCTTTACCTGTGGCTGCAGCGCGCCGCAGCTCCCGATTCGGATCATGTTCTGTACACCGAGGTTATGCAGCTCCTCCACAGCGATGCCGGCGGAAGCCCCGCCGATGCCCGTGGAAAGTGCAAGCACTTTGACGCCCCGGAAGCTGCCGACAAGGCTCCGGAACTCGCGGTTGTAGGCAAGCTCCTGCACATCGGTGAGATACGTTTTGATACGGTTGAGCCGCGCGGGATCGCCGGGCAGAAGAGCGCAGTTTGCGCCGTAGTTTTGATCCAGCCGGATATGCGGTTGCAGTTGCGGCATATGAGTTCGCTCCTTTAGACGGAAATTGTGTTAGTTTACGTAAACTCATTTTAGCATAAGCGCGATTAAAAACGAAACGGAGGCATCCAATTTGGCTAGAATCCTTAACTTCGGTTCGCTAAACCTCGATCTGGTCTACCGTGTGGACGCGTTTGTCCAACCCGGCGAGACGAAATCCAGCCTGTCACTCGAAACGCATTGCGGCGGAAAAGGGCTGAACCAGTCCGTCGCTGCTGCTCGCGCGGGCGCGGAGGTCTGGCACGCGGGAATGATTGGCTGCGATGGGGATATGCTCTATGACAAACTCCGTGAAAACGGGGTGAATCTGACGCTGCTGGAGCGCTCAACTGGCGTCTCCGGCCACGCGATCATACAGGTGGACAACAACGGGCAAAACTGCATCCTGCTCTTCGGCGGCACGAATCAGGCGCTGACGGAGGATTATATCGACCACGCGCTCGCGGCATTCGGCAGCGAGGGACTGGCGCTCGTGCAGAACGAAACAAATCTGGTCGGCACCATCATCGAAAAAGCACACGCGTGCGGACTATTGGTCGCGATCAACGCAGCGCCCATGGACGAGAAGGTGTTTACATATCCGCTGGAACTGGTGGACTGGCTCATCGTCAACGAGATCGAGGGGGCTGCCATCGCCAAGTGCGAATTAGAGGTGGATATTCTGCCGAAGCTTAGGAAACTCTATCCGAAGATGAACGTGCTGCTCACGCTCGGCAAACGCGGCGCTGTCTGCGCGCGCGGAGAAGAGCAGGCAAAGAGCGGCATCTATCCCGTCAAGGTCGTGGACACGACGGCGGCGGGGGACACCTTCCTCGGATATTTTCTCACGGAGGCGCTGGATCACAAGAGCCTGCCGGACGCGCTCGCGCTTGCGACGGCTGCGTCTTCGATGTGCGTCGGCGTAATGGGTGCTGCGGACTCCGTGCCCATGCGCGCGGACGTCCTCGCAGCGATTGAGCAGTTTACGCTCGGCAAACCGGGCGAGTGGGGTGGATGGCGATGACGAACGCGCTGTATATCGACTGCTGCATCCGCGGCGAACAAAGCCGCACGAGAAAACTCGCGGAAGCGTTTCTCTCAGCATACGGCGCGAGGGAGGATGTTTTCGTCGAACGCCTGACGCTGATGGACGAGCCGCTGATCCCGTTCACGAACGGGTTTTTCTGGCAGCGGGAGCGTTTGATCGAACGCGGCGGGCTGGATCACCCGCGATTCCGCTACGCGCATCAGTTTCAGCAGGCGGATCGAATTATCATAGCCGCACCGTTCTGGGATTTAAGTTTTCCCGCGCTCTTGAAGGTCTACATTGAGAACGTCAATGTGCAGGGCATCACATTTGATTGCAATGATCAGGATGGCTGCTTTGGCGTCTGCCGCGCGGAGAAGATGCTGTTTTTGACCACACGCGGCGGCGCGCTGGAAGGAAACCCGATGGACAACGGCACAAAATATCTCGCGGACATGGCGAAGTTCTTCGGCATACCGTCGTTTGATCATATCGCGGCGGACGGCCTTGACATGGGGCTGGAACCGGTGGAGGATATTTTATCGCGCGCTATCGCGCGCGCCGAGACGCTCGCAAAGACATTCTGATATTAAGGAATAGGAAAAAGACATCATGAAAGCAGTTATTTACGAGAAAAAAGGCACAGTTCGGCTTGTAGACAAGCCTATGCCGACCATACAGGAGCCACGCGACGTGATCGTGAAGGTCATGCGTGCTTCCATTTGCTCCAGCGATCTTCACATTCGAAACGGCGGGGTTGCCCGTGCGAAAGAGGGCGTGGTGGTCGGCCACGAGTTCGCGGGAGAGATCGTCGAGACCGGGTCCGGCGTGAGGAAATTCTCCGTGGGCGACCGCGTTGCGGTCAATGTCGAGAGTTTCTGCGGTGAGTGCTTCTTTTGTCGCCGGGGCTACGTCAACAACTGCGTCGAGGGTGGCTGGGAGCTTGGCTGCCGCATCGACGGCGGGCAGGCGGAATACGTCCGCGTGCCGACGGCGGACATGAGCTGCACGCGCATTCCGGATTCGATCTCCTATGAGCAGGCGCTGTTCATCGGCGACGTTCTGGCGACAGGCTACTGGGCGGCGGGTATCGGTGAGATTCAACCCGCAGATGTAGTGCTCGTGCTCGGTGCGGGTCCCACGGGACTGACGACGATGATGTCCGCGCGGCTATTCGGGCCCGCGGTGATCGTGGCCTGTGACGTCAACGACGACAGGCTCGCGCTCGCAAAAGAGCGGGGCTTGTGCGATGTGACGGTGAACCCAAAACACGCCGATGTGATCGAGACCGTGCGAGCCTTGACCGATGGACGCGGTGCGGACGTCGTGTTCGAGGTTGCGGGTGCGAAGAATACGTTTGAACTCGCTTGGCAGGCGGCGCGGCCGAACGCGGTCGTGGTCGTCGTTGCGCTCTATGAAGAGGCGCAGCCGATCCCTCTGCACAAAATGTACGGCAAGAACCTGACGTTCAAGACCGGCGGCGTGGACGCAAGCAAGTGCTCCGAGATCATGCGGCTCATCGAAGCGGGCAGGCTGGACACCAATCTGATGATCACGCACCGCGCGCCGCTCAACGACATCATGCTTGGCTACGACACGTTTGCCAACCAGAAGGACGGTTGCATCAAGTGGGTCGTCACGCCGTTCGAGGTGGACAAGTCCATTCCGAAGGATTCATTCTAAACCCCCGACTTGAGGAGTAATTCGATGTTTGACCCAGAAGTGCGCGCAATCGAGCCTGACCTGATCACATGGCGCAGGTATCTGCATGAACACCCGGAAGTGTCGTTTGAAGAGACGCAGACGACGCTCTGGATTCTTGCGCGGTTGCGTGAGATTGGCGTGGAAAGCATCGACCGTCCGACCGAGACGGGACTTATCGCGCACATCTTCGGCACGAAGGCGGGCAAATCCGCCGTCGCCGCCCTCCGCGCGGATATCGACGCGCTGCCGATGCAGGAGGAGAACGGCCTGCCGTATCGTTCCCGCAATGCAACCGCAATGCACGCTTGCGGGCACGATGGGCACGCTGCCATGCTGCTCGCGCTGGCAAAGCTGCTGCAGGAGAACCGCGAAAGCTTTTGCGGCGAAGCGCGGCTCGTGTTTCAGCACGCAGAGGAGCTGCCGCCCGGCGGCGCGATCGAACTGGTGCGCGCGGGCGCACTGGACGGCGCAGAGGCGGTGCTCGGGCTGCATCTTTCGAGCAATTTTGAGACGGGGATATTCGCGCTCAAGGAGGGCGTGCTGACCAGCAACGTGGACCGCTTTACGGTCACGATCACGGGTCGCGGCGGACATTGCGCCTTTCCGGAGCAGTGCGCAGACCCCTTGCTTGCCGCGAGCGAGATCGTCATAGCGCTTCAGAGCATCGTTTCGCGGCGTATTCCGGCAAACGAGCCTGCGGTGGTCTCCGTCTGCGAATTTCACGCAGGCACGGCGTACAACATCATTCCCAACGAAGCGGTGCTCAACGCGTCCGTGCGCTCGTTCGGCGAGAGCACGCGCCAACTCATCGAGCGCGAGGCGCGGAACATCAGTGAAAGCGTTGCAAAAGCGCATGGCTGCGTCGCGCGGCTAGAATGGTTTTCCGGCTATCCCAGCGTCGTGAATGATGAGAAGCTGGCTTCCGAGGCTGAGCGCGTCATCGCCACTCGATTCGGAGCGGCACAGATGCAGCAAATCGGCGTGGTCATGCCGGGCGAGGACTTTTCCTACATGCTGGAGAATCGACCTGGTTTCTTTGTGGAACTCGGCACCAGAAACGCGGTGAAAAAGACGGACGCGCCGCACCACAACCCGCGCTATCGGCTGGACGAAGACGCGCTCCTGTACGGCGTGCAGTATCAGTATGATTTCGCCCGCGCGTTGCTGGACGGTACGCGCAAGTTTTGGGAGGAGCAAGCGTGAAGCTCACGGTACTGGTGGACAACCATACATATATCGACCGATACTACCTCGGCGAGCCCGCGGTCTGCTATCTCATCGAGGACGGGGAACACGTGATCCTGCTCGACACGGGGTATTCGGACGTGTTCCTCGAAAACGCCGCGCGGATGGGGATCGACCTATGCCGCGTGACGGATATCGTACTCTCCCACGGGCATAACGACCACACGGGCGGGCTGCCCGCGTTTTTCGCGCGGTTTTCGCAGCGTGTGCGCCTTTTTGCGCATCCCGACGCGCTGCTGCCCAAGCGTGCGGAAGGACAGGAGGTTGGCTGCCCGATGACGCTGGAAGAGCTGCGGGAGCATGCCGATGTGCGGCTTGTGACAAAACCGCACGCCGTGAGCGAACATATTACGGTGCTCGGCGAGATTCCACGCGTCTACGCGTTTGAGGCGGATCGAGCGGTGGGCGAAACGCAGTCCGCGTGCGGCTGCTGCTGGCAGGAGGATCAACTTGCGGACGATACCTCTCTTGCACTGACGCTGCCGGAGGGTGTGTTCGTGGTCACGGGCTGCGCGCACGCGGGCGTTTGCAACACCGTGACTCATGCAAAGCAGGTTTCGGAGAAATCGCGCGTATGGGGCGTACTCGGCGGGTTTCATCTGTTTGAGGCAAATCAGGCATTGGACAAGACGGTCCGGACGCTACGCGAACTCGGCGTAGAGCGGGTTTATCCCGCGCACTGTACGAGCCTCGCGGTCAAAAGCGCGCTGTTTGCCGCGCTGGAAACGCACGAAGTCGGCGTCGGGTTGACGCTGGCGTGGTAAGCGTTATGCCCTGCGTGTGAGTTGCATGGGGCAAATGTGATATAATGAAATATCCGCAAAAGTGAAATCATTTGGAAAAGGTTGTAACTCTTTCATCTTTTTCATGTAAACCACTTGAAAAGATAGCCAAAATCAATATACTGTCCATAGATATCGAATCGGGTCTTGATCGCTGTAGGGAACGGCGCGCTTATGCAATTGGGAGGGTATCATGAAGAGAAGAACCGTGCGCATTACACCACTTGGGTATATTGTGCTGACCATCATCATTCTTGTGATGGTGGTGAGCATTTATTTCATCGTCTGGTCGATGCGTAATGCCGGCAGCGAACAGCCGCAGGGCAACCTCAACAGCAACTCTGTCCAGACGACGACGCCGACACCGTCTCTTGCGCCCGTGAATGCGACAACCACCGCGCCGGTTGCGACCGTTGCGCCGACTGCGCCGCCCGCCGCCTCAACGCCGGCTGCGACACCCAAGCCGGACGACACGCCCGAGCCCGCCGTCAAGACGCCGACCGCGGCGCAGATTGCTGCGGCCGTGGATGGCACGCTCAACTCCAGCGGCGTCGTGCTCCGCGCAGGCCCCGCGCAGACCTATTCCATCCTCGGCAAATACTCCTCCGGCACACAGCTGAAGGTGTATGAAGCATCCGGCGACTATTTCTACGTCCGCATCGTCAAGGAAAATCTCGTGGGCTATATCGCCGCGAAGTTTGTCGACAAAGCGGGGCTCGTGCCCGGCGAGAACGCAACGCCCACGCCCAAGGCGATCGCGGGAACCATCCCCGGCACCGTGAGCGCGAGCAAGCTGGCTCTCCGTAGCGTGCCCAGCACGGAGGGCAACACGCCCATCGGCGAAGTCGTCAAGGGCGACGCGGTGCTCATCTACTTCAAGACGGGCGACTTCTACTACATTCAGGTGGTGTCCACGGGCGTGAAGTGCTACGCCGCGGCGAAATACATCACCGCGAGCACAGCGGTTCCGACCGGAACGCCAGTGCCGTAAAAATTTAGGAATAACAAACAAAAGGCTGCCTGATGAGGGCAGTCTTTTTTGTATGCACGTAAAAGAGGGCGCTTTTGCGCCCTCTTGTTTTATAAGAGTATTTAACTGTATAATGTGGTATTCATAACAACTCAATGATAAACTGTTTTTATTAAAATGTGTAGTAATATTTATTTATGTTATGAATTGGCTAAACGAAACTGTGCAGAAGCGGCAATGGTGTTCACACCAAAGTAAACCTTATTTTGCAAGTATGTGAAAATAAGACGATTAAGATAATTCCTCAAATTCCCTCCTTGTTATTACATAGTAAAGGATAATGATACTTATGAGACGCATCAAAAAATGGTTAATATCGCCTGCTGGTATAAGCGTTGGCGTTACAGTGTTGGGCTTTGCCTTAACCGTATTATATGACCTGATTAAAACTAAACCTGTGTTAACCACAATTTGGGCCATTCTGCAAAGCATTTGGAGATTTATCCTTCAGTGCTTGACTTTTCAGTTGAGGGTATGGTGGGTTTTATTAGCAATCGCGGGCTTAATTCTTATCTTATATGTAGTTGCCAAGATTGATGAGCAAAAACATTCTGAAACGAACCAACATCCATTTTTGCAGTATACAAAAGATGAAATAAAGGACTGGAACTGGGAATGGGAGTGGGAGAAACAGTATGATGGCAAGTATGGAATTTGGAATTTACACCCAAGATGTCCACGCTGCAATACCCCGCTAATTCATAGTTATACGGGGGGCAGAACTATGGAGTGTCCAAGGTGTCATTTTTATGCACACTCTAGCATTCCTAATTATGACACAGTCAAATTGTTGATTTATGATAATGTAAGAAAAGAACTATATCCAAAGAATGAGAATGATGAATAGAGGTTATTGAGTCAAATACTTCATATTGGTTTGAAAAAGAGGGCGCTTTCGCGCCCTCTTCTGCTGTCTCTCGTTCTTAGTTCTTCGCCTTCGTCGCGATCTCTTCCAGCAGCTTTGCGCGGAAGTCCGCGAGGGTCATCGTGCCGAGGTCGCCGTCCTTGCGCGAGCGCACCGCGACCAGACCCTGCTCGATCTCCTTGTCGCCGATGACGAGCATGTACGGAATCTTCTGCATCTGCGCCTCGCGGATTTTGAACCCGATCTTCTCGCTGCGAAGGTCGGTCTCCACGCGCACGCCGTACTGCTCCAGCGACTTCTGAATCTCGACGGAAGCATCCGCCGTGCGATCGGTAATCGGCAGCACCTTCACCTGCACAGGCGCCATCCACACCGGCAGCGCGCCCGCGTATTTTTCGATCAGCAGCGCGAGCGTGCGCTCATAGCAGCCGATCGACGTGCGATGGATGACGACCGGGTACTTCTTCTGCCCGTCGCTGTCCATATACTGCATACCGAAACGCTCGGCCAGCTGGAAGTCGATCTGAATCGTGACCAGCGTGTCCTCTTTGCCGTAGACGTTGCGAATCTGGATGTCCAGCTTCGGTCCGTAGAAGGCGGCCTCGCCGTCGGCTTCGTGATACGGCACCTGCAGGTCGTTGAGGATGTCGCGCATCATGTTCTGCGTGCATTCCCAGTCCTCTTTGTCGCCGATGTACTTGTCCGTGTCGTTCTCGTCCCACTTACTGAAGCGATAGCTCACGTCGTCGGTGAAGCCTAGGGTGTCGATCATGAACTTCGCAAGATCGAGGCAGCCCTTGAACTCGTCCGCCACCTGGTCCGGACGGCAGGCAAGATGGCCTTCCGAAATCGTGAACTGGCGAAGGCGAATTAGCCCGTGCATCTCGCCGCTGCTTTCGTTCCGAAACAGCGTGCTCGTCTCGTTGTAGCGCATCGGCAGGTCGCGATAGGAGCGCGCGCGGTTGAGATACGCCATAAACTGGAACGGACAGGTCATGGGTCTAAGCGCGAACACCTCGGCGTTTTCGTCTTCGACGTCCGGCGAATCGCTCATGATGAACATGCCGTCGCGGTAGTGGTCCCAATGACCGGAGATTTTGTACAGCTCGCGCTTTGCCATAAACGGCGTCTTGGTGAGCATATAGCCGCGCTTCTGCTCCTCGTCCTCGACGAAGCGCTGCAGCAGCTGGATGACGCGCGCGCCTTTCGGCAGCAGGATCGGCAAGCCCTGGCCGATGATGTCCACGGTCGTGAAGAGCTCCAGCTCGCGGCCGAGCTTGTTGTGGTCGCGCTTCTTGGCTTCTTCCAGCGCGGTGATATACGCGTCGAGATCGGCTTTCTTCTCAAACGCTGTGCCGTAGATGCGCTGGAGCATCTTGTTCTTCTCGCTGCCGCGCCAGTAGGCTCCGGCGACGTTGAGGAGTTTGATGTTCTTCACCACGCCCGTGCTCTTGACGTGCGGGCCCGCGCAGAGATCGACGAAGTCGCCCTGACGGTAGAAGCTGATGATCGCGTCTGCGGGCAGGTCGCGGATGAGCTCGACCTTGTACGGCTCGCCAAGCTTGTCCATATACGCGATGGCCTCTTCGCGCGGCAGCTCAAAGCGCTCGATCTTCTGGTCTTCCTTCTCGATCTTGGACATCTCGGCTTCAATCTTCGCGAGATCTTCCGGCGAGAAGGTTTCCGGCGCGTCGAAGTCGTAGTAGAAGCCGTTCTCGATCGCGGGGCCGATGGCGAGCCTCGCCTCCGGCCAGAGGCGCTTGACCGCCTGCGCGAGCACATGGGAGGCCGTGTGGCGGTATGCCCAGCGGCCGTTCTCGTCCTTAAACGTATAGAACGTCAGCTGATGGTCGCCGGTGATAGGCCGAAAGGCGTCGCTGTGCGCGCCGTCGACGGAGCAGGACAGCGTGGCCCGCGCAAGGCCCGGGCTGATTTCATTGGCGATCTCAAGCCCTGTCATGCCGTCCGCAAATTCGCGTTTGTTCCCGTCCGGGAATGTGATGATCATATGGGTTCTCCT
>PNNR01000072.1 GCA_013824375.1 Clostridiales bacterium | reverse complement strand
GACATACGAAGAATCTCTGGAGATCACAAAGATACACTCCATCACGGGTGCGACAAAAGGGCGCGGCATGATTCGGGAGCGTCCGTTCCGCGCGCCGCACCACGGGGCGTCCAGCGCGGCGCTCGTCGGCGGCGGCAACCGCGCCATGCCGGGCGAAATCAGCCTCGCGCACTACGGCGTACTCTTTCTCGACGAACTGCCGGAGTTTCAGCACAATGTGCTGGAGGCGTTGCGCCAGCCGCTGGAGGATGGCTTCATCACCGTCAGCCGCGCTGCGGCGACCGCGACCTATCCTGCGGAATTCGTGCTCGTCGCCGCGATGAACCCTTGCCCCTGCGGCAACCACGGCTCGAAGATTCATCCGTGCCGCTGCGCAAAGAGCCAGATCGAGCGCTATCGCGGGCGCATCAGCGGGCCGCTTTTAGACCGCATCGATATTCAGATCGAGATGCCGGAGGTCGGCTTTCTCGAACTCTCCGAAAAATCGGCGGGAGAGCCTTCCGCCGTCATCCGCGCGCGTGTGGAAGCGGCAAGGGAAGCGCAACGGAAACGCTTTGCCGAAGATGGGATTTTGCTCAACGCACAGATGAACTCCAAGCTCATCAAGCGATATTGCGCGCCCGATCCCGCGAGCGAACAGCTGCTCGCGCGGGCATACGCGGAGCTAAAGCTCTCCGCGCGTGCCTACCAGCGCATCCTGAAAGTTGCGCGGACGATTGCGGACGTGGAAGGCGAGGAGCAGATCGCGCTCGCGCACTATGCCGAGGCGATCCAGTACCGCAGCCTCGACCAGAGCGGAAGGGAAGCGTAACCCATGGCGCGGGAGATGACGGCGGAGACGTCCGCGCGGCTCTGGCTGAACTATGGCACGGAGTACAACTCCAGATTATTCCAGCGGATCGTAAACAAATACGGTTCGCTGATTGAGGCGAAAGCCGCGTTGACGGAGCACGCGGACGTGTTCGCCGCGCTGCCGGATCGCGTGCGCGCGCGGCTGATGGAAGCGAATCAAGCGGGATTTGTCGAACGCCTGATTGAGCGCATGGAGAAGAAGCAGATTCGTTTTACCTATCCCGGCGACGAGCGCTATCCAAAGCTGCTTGCCGAAATCCCCGATCCGCCGAGCGTGCTGTACTACATCGGCAAGATCGAACCCGATCCGGAGCTCTCCATCGCGATGGTGGGTTCCCGCCATCCGACGAAGTACGGTATCGAGGTTGCCAAACGATTTGGTTTTGAACTTGCTTTGGCGGGCGCACTTGTAGTGTCGGGCCTTGCGGAAGGCATCGACGCCTGCGCCGCACGCGGTGCGCTGGACGCAAAGCACACGGTCTGTCCGACGCTCGCGGTGCTTGGCTGCGGGGTTGACGTGGTCTACCCGAAAGCCAACGAGCGGCTGTATGACGAGATCATCGAGCGCGGCGCTGTGGTTTCGGAGTTTTTGCCCGGCACGCAGGTGGAGCGGTATCATTTTCCGATTCGCAACCGCGTGATGAGCGGGCTTGCGCACGGCACGCTCGTCATTGAAGCGGCGGAACGCAGCGGAACCAGCATTACCGCGGGATATTCGCACGATCAGGGCAGGGACGTGTTCGCCGTACCCGGGCGCATTGGGGACGAGATGAGCGCGGGACCGAACGGTATGATCGCGCGCGGCGAGGCGAAGGCTGTTTTTTCTCCTGAGGAGATCCTCTTGGAATATGCCTGCTTGCATGTTGCGGCGGAAACGCGGCCTCCTGCTAACATCGTGCTGCTTTCCTCATTGCCGGAGGATCAGCGCGCCATCTGCCGCCTGCTCAAGAGCGGTGAGATGAGCTTTGATGAAATTTGTGACGCGTTCACGCTTCCGATCGGCACGATGAACGCGTGCCTCACCGAGCTGCAGTTTTCCGGCATTGTTCATGTGCTGCCCGGGCGGCGATACGCCATCGACACCGACAAGGTAAAGTTGAAAGACATCTAATTTAATAAACAGTAATAACAATAGTATAAATAGTATTACTGGCCAGACCAGGCACCAGTCCCATTCCGGCAGGCTGCAAGAGAAAATCGCGCGGCTTGCACGGGATTTTTTGCTGATCGCGCCGGATGCACGAGGGATAATATAATAGAAGAGATTTCTATTCCCGTCAACTTTCGAAGGGAATCATTTCGTCTTTTAAGGAATAACAACGGAGAAAATGCGCAAAATGCCATAGAATCAAAATTATTTCGTAAGATTAGTCTTGACAGAATTACATTATTTCGGAATAATGAAGCAGTTGCCGGAGAAATGTTACGCTTATTGTGTGTATATGACCCTATCGGGGATCATCCGGCGGGAGGAACGCTATGTCAGAAACACTCGTCATCGTCGAGTCGCCCGCAAAGGCGAAGACGATCGCTAAATTTTTAGGAAGCAAATACAAGGTGGTCGCGTCGAACGGACACGTTCGTGATCTGCCCAAAAGCCAGCTCGGCGTGAAGATCGAGAAGAATTTCGAACCGAAATACATCACCCTGCGCGGCAGAGGCGATGTGCTGGAGCGCATCCGCAAAGAGGCGAAGTCCGTCGAGAAAGTGTTTCTCGCGACCGACCCTGACCGCGAAGGCGAAGCCATCAGCTGGCATCTCGCTCAGGTGCTGAACCTCGACGAAAACAGCAAATGCCGCATCGTGTTCAACGAGATTACGTCCAACGCGGTGAAAAATTCGATCAAGGGCGCGAGACCCATTGATATGCGCCTCGTCAACGCACAGCAGGCACGCAGAATTCTGGATCGTCTGGTCGGCTACGAGATCAGCCCGATCCTTTGGAGAAAGGTGCGCAAAGGCCTCTCGGCAGGCCGCGTGCAGAGCGTCGCCACCCGCATCATCTGCGACCGCGAGAGCGAGATCCGCGATTTTGTGCCGGAAGAATACTGGAACATCACGGCGAAACTGCGCGACGTCGCCAATAAAAAGACGTTTGACGCAAAATATTACGGCGAGAACGGCACCAAGCGCGACCTCTGCAACGAGGCCGACACCAAGGAAGTGCTCGACCGCATCCACGATCAGATTTTCACGATCACCGAGGTCAAGGAAGGGGTCAAGACGCGCCATCCCGCGCCGCCGTTCACGACAAGCAGCCTTCAGCAGGAAGCGTCCCGCAAGCTCGGATTTACGACGAAGCGCACGATGATGATCGCGCAGCAGCTCTACGAGGGCATCGACATCGGCGGCAAAGGCGCGGTGGGTTTGATTTCCTATATCCGTACCGACTCCGTCCGCATCGCGACCGAAGCACAACAGGCGGCGCGCGCTTACATTGACGGGCGCTTCGGCAAAGTGTATGTGCCGGAAAAACCGAATTTTTATAAAGGCCGCGACGGCGCGCAGGACGCGCACGAAGCCATCCGTCCCACGAGCGTGGATCACGAGCCCTCTACGATCAAAGATCATCTCACCAGCGAACAGTTCCGGCTCTACAAACTCATCTACGAGCGATTCCTCGCAAGCCAGATGAGCGACGCTACGTTTGCCACCACACAGGTGACGCTCGATTGCGCGGGCGCGACCTTCCGCGCCAACGGCATCCGCACGATCTTCGACGGCTTTACCGCCATCTATACGGAAGGCCGCGATGACGTGCAGGAGAAGGAAACGATCCTGCCGGAGCTTGCAACGGGAGATTCCTGCAAGGCGGAGAAAATCGAACACGAGCAGAAATTCACCCAGCCGCCGCCCCGCTACACGGAAGCGACGCTGGTCAAAGCGCTGGAAGAAAAGGGAATCGGTCGCCCGAGCACCTATTCGCCGACGATCTCCACGATTGTGGAGCGCGGCTATATTGCGCGCGAAAAGAAGCAGCTGGTGCCGACGGAGCTTGGCTTTGTCGTCAACCGCTTCATGATGGACAACTTTGAAGAAATCGTCGATGTGCAGTTTACCGCCGGCATGGAAAACGACCTCGACGGCGTGGAAGAGGACAAGGTCGGCTGGGCGGACGTGCTCGGCAGGTTCTATGGCCCGTTCCACAAAAAGGTCGAAATCGCGCTGGAGAAAGCCCCGCCGGAGAAGATCCCGGACGAGGTTTCGGACGTGGTCTGCGAAAAGTGCGGCGCGATGATGGTCTACAAGCTCGGCCGTTTCGGTAAGTTCCTCGCCTGCCCGAATTTCCCCACATGCCGCAACACCAAGGCAATCGTCGAGAAGATCGACGTGCCCTGCCCGAAGTGCGGCGCGGCGCTGATTAAGAGAAAGAGTAAACGCGGCAAGGCGTTCTACGGCTGCGAAAAGTATCCCGAATGCGACTTTGTCTCCTGGGACAAGCCCACCAAGATGCCCTGTCCGCAGTGCGGCGGCATGATGGTGCAGAAGATCGGACAGAACGGCAGCTACATCGCCTGCCTCAACAAAGAGTGCGGCTATATCCACCGCAACGCGAAGAAGAACAAGGACGAAAAAGAGGCCGAAGCCGAATAATCGTCAGCACGAAAGAAGAGTCAGCATGACCCAGCAGCGCGTCAGCGTCATCGGTGCGGGACTTGCCGGATGCGAGGCGGCCTATCAACTCGCCGAGCGCGGAATCCCCGTCGATCTATATGAAATGAAACCAAACAAAATGTCCCCGGCTCACCATAGCGGGGACTTTTGCGAGTTGGTCTGCAGCAACTCCCTGCGCTCCGACCGGATCGAGAATGCCGTCGGCCTGCTCAAAGCGGAGCTTCGCTTGCTTGGTTCGCTTGTGCTGCGCGTTGCGGACGAGACGCGCGTGCCCGCAGGCGGCGCGCTCGCGGTTGACCGCGAGGGCTTTTCTGCTCGTGTGAGCGAGATCATCCGCTCGCATCCGAATATCACGATCCATAGCGAGGAAGTCATCCGCGTGCCGGATTCGCCCGCGATCATCGCCACAGGCCCGCTCACGAGCGACGCGCTGGCGGAGGACATCGCGCGGCTGACCGGAGAACCGCTGCACTTTTACGATGCGGCGGCGCCGATTGTCACGCTGGATTCTCTCGACATGACGAAGGTGTTCCGTGCCTCGCGCTATGGCAGAGGCGACGACTACCTCAACTGCCCGATGACGAAGGAAGAGTACGAGGTGTTCTATCGCGCTTTGATTTCGGCGGAAACTGCCGAACTGCACGCGTTTGAAACGCCGCGTGTGTTTGAAGGCTGCATGCCTGTCGAAGTCATGGCAAAGCGCGGCGAGCAGACGCTCTGCTTCGGCCCGCTCAAACCGGTTGGGCTGGAGGTGGAAGGTGTGGAGCCGTATGCCGTCGTGCAGCTGCGGCAGGACGACAAGGACGGAAGGCTGTTTAACCTCGTAGGCTTCCAGACAAACTTGAAATTTGCCGAGCAGCGGCGTGTGTTCGGGCTGATCCCCGGACTGGAGCACGCGGAGTATGCGCGTTATGGCGTTATGCATCGCAATACATTCCTCAGTTCGCCGAATCTGCTCAATTACGATTATCAGATGCGCACCGTGCCCGGCCTCTATTTCGCGGGGCAGATGACGGGGGTCGAGGGCTATGTCGAGAGCGCGTCGAGCGGCTTTGTCGCGGCGGTGTCTCTCGCGCGGCAGCTGTATGAGAAACCCGCAATTGACTTTACCGCAAAGACCGCAATCGGCTCGCTGGGGCATTATGTCTCCGGCTATGTGGGCGACGATTTTCAGCCGATGAACGTCACCTTCGGCATCATGGAGAGCCTGCCGGAGCGCATCCGCAAGAAGGCGAACCGTTACGCAAAGGTCGCCGAGCGCGCGCTGGAGATCATACGTGAGATACAGCCGAACCTGTAAAATGTCGCAGATGGACGAATCACGACAACAATTCAGATAAAACAATAAGAATCGTGAAAGAATTGAAAACGAATACACGAAAGCGGGCGAATGTGCCCGCTTTGTGCTAGTATGGTAAACAGGTAGAATCTACCTGCCTGCGGAATCCCGCTGGCGAAGACATAGGAGGATAACCTGATTGGAACTCAGGGGTACGACGATAATCGCCGTCCGTAAGGACGGTAAAATTGCGGTCGCCGGCGATGGCCAGGTGACCATGAGCGAGTCCGTCATCATGAAAGCGACAGCAAAAAAGGTGCGCAGGCTCTATCACGATCAGGTCGTGGTGGGTTTTGCGGGATCGGTCGCGGATGCGTTCTCGCTCTGCGAGCGGTTTGAAAAGAAACTTGAACAGTTCAGCGGAAACCTCACCCGCGCTGCGGTTTCTCTCGCGCAGGACTGGCGAAGCGACAAGATCATGCATAAACTCGAAGCACTTTTGATCGCCGCCAATCGAGAAGAGCTGCTCATTATTTCGGGTACGGGAGAGGTCATCGATCCCGACGACGGCATCGCCGCCATCGGCTCCGGCGGCATGTTCGCCCTCGCGGCGGCAAAAGCGCTCAAAGCCAACACGGAGCTCTCCGCTGTGGAGGTCGCCGAAAAGGCGCTCCGCATCGCGGGAGATATCTGCGTGTTCACCAACGGCAACATCACGGTGGAGGAGGTATAAAGAGTATGCAACTGACACCGAGAGAAATTGTAGACGCACTGGACAAATATATCATCGGGCAGGATCGCGCCAAGCGTGCGGTCGCGGTCGCGCTGAGAAACCGCTATCGCAGAAGCTGCCTTTCCGACGAGCTGCGCGAGGAGATCACCCCCAAAAACATCATTATGATCGGGCCCACGGGCGTCGGCAAGACCGAGATTGCAAGAAGGCTTGCAAAGCTCGTGGATGCGCCGTTTGTTAAAGTCGAGGCCACGAAGTATACCGAAGTCGGTTATGTAGGGCGCGATGTAGAGAGCATGGTGCGCGACCTTGTGGAGGCCGCCATCCGAATCTGCATGAACCGCCGGATGGAGGATGTCCGTCTCATCGCGGAAGCCGCGGCGGAGCAGACACTTGCGGAGCTTTTGCTTCCGGGTGTAAAAAAACGCGAGCATAAGCCGCAGAACCCGCTGCAGATTTTACTCGGCGCGGGACAAACGCAGCCAAGCGACCCCGAACCCACCGAGGAAGAGAAAGCCAAGCGCTATACCGAACGCGAGCGCGTTATTGCCGAACTGCGCGCGGGCAGACTCGAGCAGGAACTCGTCGAGATCGAGGTCGAGGAGCAGAGCGGCAAGAACGACGCAATGTTTGCCGCGGGTATCGACCTGAATATCGGAGAGATGTTCGGTGATTTTTTACCGAAGAAGACCAAACGCAGAAAGCTCCCCGTCAAGGAAGCGCGCAGAGTCATCATCCAGCAGGAGAGCGAGAAGAGAATCGACATGGACGACGTCCACCGCGAGGCGTTACAGCGCGCGGAACAGGACGGCATCATATTCATTGACGAAATCGACAAGATCGCAGGTGCGGAGCGCGTTGGCGGCCCCGATGTTTCGCGCGAGGGCGTCCAGCGTGATATCCTGCCGATCGTTGAAGGCAGCGTGGTCTCCACGAAATATGGGCCCGTCAAGACGGACTATATGCTCTTTATCGCGGCGGGCGCGTTCCACACGGCGAAGGTCAGCGACCTGATTCCGGAATTGCAGGGACGCTTCCCGATCCGGGTGAAGCTCGACGCGCTGACGCAGGAAGACTTTGAGAAGATTCTGACCCAGCCGGAGAACGCGGTGACCAAGCAGTATACCGCGCTGCTATCGGCGGACAAGGTCAGACTGAACTTTACGCAGGACGCGCTGAAAGAGATCGCGAAATTTGCTTATCTCGCCAACGAGAACACGGAAAACATCGGCGCGCGCAGGCTGCATACCGTGATGGAAAACCTGCTCGACGATATCTCCTTCAACGCCAACGGGCAGCACCCGGAGATCGATCTGAACATCGACGCGGAATATGTGGATGACCACCTCGGCGAGGAGTTCCACGAGGACGACATCCATAAATATATCCTCTGATCAGACGGATTGGAGTAATCCTCACCGAAGAATCCATATTAACACTGAAGGAACGAAGGTATTTGCAGAAGAGACGAGTGAAAACAACGCTTCTCCTGATTCTGACCGCCACACTTTGCCCGATGATCATCGGCTGCGAAGCCGCGGCGGTGCAGAGGTTCGACGTTGTGCTCGCAACGCCTTCACCAAGGCCGCTGGTCGTAAAGATCGAAGAAGGCGTACCGGAAGAAAAACCTGTATTTGGAATATCTATTCTCTCGCCGTATAAGGGTGAGATGCAGGAAGACGGAACGTTTCTCACCGAAGACGGAGAACGACTGATCGTGCTGGACATGATTGACCCCACGCCGACGATACCTATCACGCCGACACCTGTGCCGACTGCGCCTCCGCCGACGCCTACACCGACACCGAGGCCCACGCCGATGGCAACCCCGACCCCGACCGAGGAGCCGGAGCCGACGGCCAAGGCCGCAACGAAAACCGCAACACCGAAACCCACCGCGAAACCGACCGCAACGCCGAAACCCGTGGAGACCGCCGCGCCGGATACGACGTTTGTCATCACGCCCGCACTGACGGCGACGCCGACCCCGACCAATGTACCGATCGCAACACCGGTACGAACCTCGTCGCAGCCGCCGCCGAGTGTCAGCGGAGCCTACAGCGGGGAAGATGTGCTGCTTGCGGCTCGCGTGGCATATTTCGAATCCGGCAAGTCGGAGGACGGATACCGCGCGGTGGTCTGCGTGATCCTCAACCGCGTCGAATCGGGCAGGTGGCCGAATTCCGTCTACGACGTGGTGTTTCAAAAGAGCCAGTTCTCGGTGGTCGGCAGAAGCGACTTTTTGACCAAGACCATACCCGACAGTGTGATCGGCTACGCAAACGACGTGCTCAACGGCGGAAACCGCCTGCTGCCAACGAATGTGATGTCCTTCCGCAGCGCGACGACGGAGAAGGTTTGGGGTTCGCGTACATATTACGCCACCTACGGCGGAAACGATTTTTACGGTTGATGCCGGAAGAATCGCGTTTTTCACCCGTTGGAAACGATAAAGAACGCAGCCCCGCACTCCAGCCACTGAAAAATAAGTTTGGAGCGCGGGCAAAAATACACTATACTCTATTATATGCAAAGGCCGCACAGCGGTTTATTTGCGCGTCAACGGAACTAACGGCAGGGATACTCTCCTTTCGCCGCACATAACAAAAGACCGAAACGGGAATGTTTTGGGGTAAATTCGAAGAAAATTGGGGAAACAAACAACATGGCAAGCAAACTAAAAATCATTCCGCTCGGCGGCGTCGGCGAGATCGGGAAAAACATGACTGTGATCGAATACAACGGCGATATCGTCGTGGTCGACTGCGGCCTGAGTTTTCCGGACGACGACATGCCGGGCATCGATATCGTCATACCCGATATGGCGTATCTGCGCGAAAACCGCGCGAAGCTCAAAGGATTCTTAATCACGCACGGGCACGAGGATCACATCGGCGCGCTGCCGTATGCGCTCAAGGAATTCGACGTACCTGTCTATGGTACGGCGTTCACCATCGCGCTCATCGAGCATAAGCTGGAGGAAGCGCGCGTTTCGAGCAAGAAGCTCAACGTGGTCAAGCCCGACGATTTTGTCGAACTCGGCTGCTTTAAGGTGGAGTTTATCAAGACGGGACACTCCATCGCGGGCGCGGTGGCTCTCGCGATCAACACACCCATCGGCACCGTGATCCATACCGGCGACTTCAAGGTGGACTTTACGCCCATCGACGGCGAACCGATCGACATCATCCGCTTTGCGCACTACGGCGCGCGCGGCGTGCTCGCGCTGATGAGCGACAGCACCAACATCGAAAGCCCGGGGCATACGCAGAGCGAGAAAGAGATCGGCAAAACGTTCGAGTATTATTTTGACGTCGCGGAAGGCCGTATCATTGTTGCATCGTTTGCAAGCAACGTATACCGCATCCAGCAGGTGGTGGACGTTGCGGTCAGCCACGGCCGCGTGGTCTGCTTCCAGGGGAGGAGCATGGAGCAGGTGGTGCAGATCGCAATGCGGCTTGGATACCTCAAGATTCCGCCGGAAAGCATCGTCAAAGTGGATCAGCTCAAACGCTATCGTGACGACCAGATCTGCGTGGTCACCACCGGAAGCCAGGGTGAACCCATGAGCGGACTGTTCCGCATGGCGACGGCGACGCACCGCCTGAACATCGGTAAAGGGGACACGGTGATCATCTCCGCGTCGGCGATTCCGGGCAACGAGGTAGGCGTATCCCGCGTCATCAACCAGCTCTATCAAAAAGGCGCGCAGGTCATCTATAATCGCATGGCGGACGTTCATGTATCCGGCCACGCCTGCCGCGAAGAACTCCGGCTCATGATGGAGCTGACCAAACCGAAGTTTTTCATCCCCGTGCACGGCGAATACCGGCATCTTGTGATGCACGGCAAGCTCGCGGAGGAGATGGGCATTCCGCCCGAAAACACGTTTGTAACGGAAATCGGAGATGTTGTCGAGCTTACCCAGCGCCTCGGGAAAAAGTTGGGCAGCGTCACCTCCGGTGCGGTGATGGTGGATGGTATCGGCGACATCGACGACATCGTGCTAAAAGACAGAAAAACACTCTCGCAGGACGGCCTCGTCGTCGCGGTACTCACGCTGGACAGCGAGACCGGGCGGATGGTCGCAGCACCTGAAATCGTCTCCCGTGGGTTCGTGTATATGCGCGATAGCGAGGAGCTGATTGCGGACACGAAAGCGCTGCTCATCAAAGAGACGAGGAAATTTGAGGGCGCGGATCGCAGCGATTACGCAAACATCAAGTCCGGCATAAAAAACTCACTCAAGTCGTTCCTCAAAAACCGTACGAAGCGCACGCCGATGATTATGCCGATCATCATCGAGATTTAAATTGCGATCTTTGCTTTGATATGTAAAAACGTTGAATTAAAGGGGCATCTATGGTTTACGACACAGCAAAATTGCTGGCAAACGAACTAAAAAACAGCGTGGAATACCGCGAATTTACCGTCGTTAAGGCACGCGCGATGGAGAACAAAACGACACGCGCACTGATCGACGAATACAGCAAGCTACAGATTCACGCGCAGGCGGCGATGATCGCAGGGGACAAGGACAGCGACGCGCTCAAAAAACTGCAAAAAGTCGGCGAGTTGCTGCAGTTTGACGCGGACGCGTCCGCCTACCTGATGGCGGAATTCCGCCTCAAGCGCATGGTGGGAGATGTCTACAAGATACTTGCGGACGCGGTTGACATCGATTTAAGCCCGCTGGAATCGTAACCCGGCATCGGGATCGAATCACTGTGCGGTAAGATCAACAAAGAAACAGGAATTATATCAATGAGTGAAAAACCGGAAAAGAGATATACAAGAAAACAAAAGCGCATGCGTAGGCTCTGGCTGAATGTCCGCCCAATGGTGGTGCTGCTCATCAGCCTTGTCGTGGTGTTCTTTCTCGCGCGGGTGACGGTGAACTACGTGCTCTCAAAGTATATCGAGCCCGTAGACAGAAACGACGCGACACCCATCGAGGTAACGATCCCCGCATCCTCTTCCGCGAGCAGCATCGCGCGCATTCTCTATGGCGCATGCGGCTACGATAAAGAAGGTTTGATCTCCAGCACCGCCGCATTCAAGGTGTATGTAGACTTTGTTGGAAAGGCGAACAGTCTTAAGGCGGGCACCTATGTGCTCAGCAAGAATATGAGCAT
Source organism: Clostridiales bacterium (assembly GCA_013824375.1). Lineage (GTDB taxonomy): Bacteria > Bacillota > Clostridia > Christensenellales > CAG-138 > UBA7703. The sequence goes on along the minus strand of PNNR01000072.1, from coordinate 11,850 downwards.
CAAGCAGATCGTAGAGGCGCTTTGTGAGGGAAATCCCGCCAAGGCGACAGTCAAGTTTACGATCCCTGAAGGCTATACGATCCAGAACATCGCAAAGGTGCTTCAGGAAAAGGGCTTGATTCAGAACGAGGATCAGCTCTACACAGCCGCAAGGGCAGGAGAGGCGTTTGTGAATTTCGCATTCATTGCGGACGCGGGCGCAACGCCGAATGCTATGTCCCGCTCCTACCTGTTGGAGGGTTATCTTTTCCCGGATACGTACGAAGTGTATGCCGATGCGAGCGTAGAGACGATCCTGATCAAGATGCTCAATCGCTTCAATGAAGTATATTCGGAGGAGTATATCACGCGAGCGCAGCAGATTGGGTTGACCATGGACCAAGTGATTACGCTGGCATCGCTGATCGAGCGTGAAGCGGCAGCAGCAGGAGACTTCTCCAAGGTATCCGCCGTGTTCCACAATCGTCTAAAGCAGGATATGCCGCTGCAGAGCTGCGCGAGTCTATCTTATGCGTTGGGTGTGACCAAATATGTGTTCAACGCCACGGAGCAGGCGACAGAGTCGCTCTACAACACCTACAAATTCAATGGCCTACCGGTAGGCCCGGTCTGCAACCCCGGCAAGGCTGCGATCGAGGCTGCGCTCTATCCGAACGAACAGTTCCTAGCGGACGGATACCTCTATTTTTGCAACCAGAATCCGCAGCAGACAAGCGAGCTGGTGTTTGCCAAGACATATGAAGAGCACGAGCAAAACGTAGAGATGTATCAGCAGTATTGGAGCTGAACAGAACAAATCAGACCCTCCGGCTGAGCAATCTGCCGGAGTTTTTTGCGGAAGGGCGCTATCTGGCACAGAATCATTAGAGACGCGCTCCATTCGAAAAGCTAAAGTTAGACAATGTGTTGCGGAAACGATCATTTTTATTGCCCGATAAAAACATCTGTGGTAGAATAACTCCGTATGAAACAGAGAATTGAAGCATTACGTGAAAACTTGAGAAAAGCGTCTCTTGACGCGGCGGTCGTTAAAAGCGGAGTAAACATTCGCTACTATTCGGGCTTCACCAGCTCAGAAGCGATCTTTCTTGTTACACTCAAAGGCACTTATCTGATCACCGATTTTCGCTACCTGATTCAAGCGCAGGCGCAGACCTTGGGACTGTGCGCGATCATCGACGCGAATTTTCCGGCCCAGTTAGGCAAAATCGGCGAACTGCTCCTAGCAGACGGCTGTAAACGTGCTGGGTTTGAACAGGATGTGATCAGCGTTGGCGAGTTCCGCAAGTATGAAGCGATGCCCTTTGAGTGGGTACCGTTTGGCAACGAGCTTTCACTCCCGCGCGCGATCAAATCCGCTGACGAGATTGAAAACCTGCGGGCGGCGCAGCGCATTGCGGACAAGTCTTTTTTAGAATGGCTTGGGCGTATCGGAGCGGGAATGAGCGAGAAAGAGGCAGTTGCGGAACTAAACTATGTCTGCGCGAAAAACGGCAGCGACGCGCCCTCGTTTGACCCCATCATTGCGGCCGGTCCAAACGGTGCGATGCCGCATGCGGTTCCCGGCGAACGCAAGATGCAAAAAGGCGATCTTGTCACGGCGGACTTGGGCTGCATGATCAACGGATATCATTCCGACATGACGCGCACATTTGCCATCGGCAGCATAGACGATGAGAGCAGAGAAATCTATGAAATCGTGAAAACCGCGCAGCAGATGGCGTTGGATGCGGTTAAGAGCGGCATCCCCGGCAAGGTGCTGGATGCTGTTGCGCGCGATTATATCACGGAAAAGGGCTTCGGCGCGCAGTTCGGACATGGACTTGGCCATGGAATCGGTCTTGAGATACATGAAACACCCTTCTTAAGAGTTTTTAATGAGGATATCCTCGCAAGCGGCATGACCGTTACCATAGAGCCTGGTATATACCTGGAAGGCAAGTGCGGCGTGCGCATTGAGGATTGCTGTGTGGTCACGGATGATGGTTGCCTCAACCTCGTCAGTTTAACGAAAGAACTCATCACAATTTGATCAACCCTGCAAACCGGCCGCGGCAGAAGTATTTAGCATGAAGTATGCTGAACTATAAAAGGATATACGCAAGAGTATCAGAATAACGGAGGAAACAACCATATGATCAGTGCAGGTGAATTCAGAAAGGGCATGACCCTCGAAATCGACGGTAATGTCTGGCAGATTTCCGATTTTCAGCACGTCAAACCCGGCAAGGGCGCGGCTTTCGTGCGTACCCGTCTTAAGAACGTCATGACCGGCGCGGTGCTGGAGCGCACATTTAACCCGACGGACAAATATCCGCCGGCGCACATCGAAACCAAGGAAATGCAGTATCTGTACGAAGATGGCGGCCTGTACTATTTCATGGATGTTGAAACCTATGAACAACTTCCGCTTAACCACGATCAGGTGGAAGACGCCATCGCGTTCATCGTAGAAAATCAGAACGTGAAAATTCGCTTTTTCAAAGGCGCTCCGTTCTCCGTTGAAGCGCCGAACTTCGTCGAGCTTCTGATCACGCATTCCGAACCCGGCGTGCGGGGCGACACCGCGACGGGCACCACTAAGCCGGCAACGCTGGAAACCGGCTACACGCTCAACGTTCCGCTGTTTGTCAACGAAGGCGACCGCATCCGCGTGGACACCCGCACGGGCGAGTACATGGAGCGCGTTTAACGCACATTTCCTGTGACACGAGCAGTTCGGCAACGAACGGAAAGACGAGGAATACATATGAGCTTCATCTCTGAGAAGGTTGCTTATCTAGACGGGTTGGCTGATGGCCTACAGCTCAAGGACGAGGGCACGGATAAAGTGCTGCGCGGCATCATCGAAACGCTCGGCGCGATCGCGGAAGCGTTGGAAGAGCAGGACGAGAGCATCGACGATCTCTCCGACTGTATCGACGGTATCTATGACGAGCTAGACGACATTGAAACCGCCATCGATGAAGAGTACGACGGCGAAATGGACGAGGACGACTTCATCGAGGTGGTCTGCCCGCATTGCGGCGAGACCGTATACTTCGACGAGGACATGATTGACAGCGACGACGGACTCATCTGCCCGAATTGCAATGAAACCATCGAGTTTGAAATCCCCGGCGCCGAAGAAGAAGAAAAGTAAAAGATCGCACTCCTTTGTGCACCAAACCCTGCCTGTACAATCGGGCGGGGTTTTTTGCGCGCAAAACGGCATAAAACAAGGAATACCCGTCGATGCGGCGAATATCTATAGCTGGAAACGGAGGATGCCGGCAAATGATAAAAGAGAATCCAAGGCAGTATTTTGAGCGACTGGAAGAAGAAACGCTGTCTCCTTATGCCATGCTTTCGAAAAATACGCGAGGGCGGGAAACACCCATCGAGCCCTGCCAGATCCGCACGGAGTTCATCCGAGACCGCGATCGCATTTTACACAGCAAGTCGTTTCGACGGCTCAAGCATAAAACACAGGTATTCCTCTCGCCTCAGGGAGACCATTACCGCACGCGCTTAACGCATACGCTTGAGGTATCCCAGATCGCACGGACGATTTCCCGCGCATTGCGGCTTAATGAAGATCTCACCGAGGCGATCTCGATGGGGCATGACCTCGGCCACACACCGTTCGGGCATTCCGGTGAGGATGTATTGGACGCACTGTTGCCCGGCGGGTTTGAGCACAACGTTCAGAGCCTCCGCGTCGTTGAAAAACTCGAAAACGACGGTGAAGGCCTGAACTTGACATTTGAAGTGCGCGACGGTATCCTGCACCATAAAAAATCCGGAACACCCGCAACACTCGAAGGCGTCGTGGTGTCTCTTGCCGACCGCATCGCTTATATCAATCACGACATAGACGACGCGATCCGCGCAGGCGTGCTCAAAGAGAGCGACTTGCCTGTTGAATGCGTCCGTGTGCTCGGCAACTCGCACGGCAAGCGTATCAACACGATGATACTCGACGTGGTGGAGCAGAGCGCGAATAAACCACGCGTTTGTATGAGTGAGCGCATGTATGCGCAGTTTGATGCGCTCAGGGACTTTATGTTCGACAACGTCTATAAAAACCCAAAGGCAAAGAGCGAGGAAGAAAAGGCCAAACGCGTTATCAACGAGCTGTTTGAATACTATCTTGTGAACATTCATCTGCTGACGGGCGAATACGCCAAGTATTTGGAGACGGACGGCAAGGAGCGCGCGGTTGCGGACTATATCGCCGGCATGACGGACAACTACGCGGTTTCGGAGTATATGCGCATCTTTGTGCCGAAATCGTGGATGGATTTGAACACCTGAATCGATAAATTACCCGCAACGGAAAGAAAAACTTTTGTTCGGTTGCAGGAAAGCGCGCGAGTTGGTCGAATATAAATCTGGTTGAGTCAAATGCGCGGGTTTTTCACGCGGAACGAATTAATCTGTTATCGAACGGGGGAGCTTACACTCCGGCATTGTTGCGGAAAGGACGGCACATGGCATATCCCGACCATTGGATGAGCGAACTGCTCAACAAGAGCGATATCGTCACGGTCGTCTCTTCCTACATCGAGTTGAGACCGAAAGGACGCAGACTCTGGGGCCTTTGCCCCGTGCACGGAGAGAAGACGGCTTCGTTTTCCGTTTCTCCCGATAAACAGCTCTACTATTGCTTCGGCTGCCACATCGGCGGCTCGGTGATCCAGTTCATCATGGACGTGGAACACATGACGTTCCATGAGGCGGTTGAGCTCCTCGCCAATCGCGCGGGGCTTGCGATGCCGCGGGAGGTCAACGACGCCGCGATGATGCAGGAGCGTGCAAAGCGCGAACGCCTCGCGGAGGCTTGCCAGCTTGCGGCGCGGTTCTATATGGAAACGCTATTGGGCGAAGGAGGAGCCGCCGGGCGCGCGTATCTCAAGAAGCGCGGCATTAGCAGCGACGCGGTCAAGCGATTCGGCATCGGCTATGCGCCAAGCGAATGGGAAGCGTTAAAGAATCATCTGGGTGACAAGGGGTTTGCGCCGGAGGAGCTCGTTGAGGCAGGGCTGCTCGTTAAGAATGCTGACACGGGGCGCACCTATGACGCTTACCGCGGGCGGGTGATCTTCCCGATCATCGCCGCGAACGGTCGTGTGATTGGCTTCGGCGCGCGTGTGCTGAACAATGAAGAGAAACCCAAATATATCAACACCGGTGACACGCTATTATATAACAAACGTAACAACCTTTACGGCCTGAACCTGCAAAAGAGCGGAAAGCTTACCGACCTTGTGATGGTCGAAGGATATACCGACGTCATCGGTTTGTACGAAGCAGGCGTTACGAACGCTGTAGCGAGCCTTGGAACCGCGCTTACCCAGCAGCAGGCAAGATTGCTCAAACGATACGTGGGCAGCGTATACATCGCCTACGACGGCGACGCGGCGGGGCAGAACGCAACCATCCGGGGCTTAGACATCCTGACTGCGGAGGGGCTCAACGTCCGCGTGATCGTATTTCCCGGCGGACAGGATCCGGACGAATTCGTACGCGCGAGCGGAAAAGATGGATTCGACCGGCTCAAAGAAGAAGCGCTCTCGCTCAACTCCTTCAAGCTCGTGGCGCTTGAACGAAATTATGATCTTTCCAAAGAGACCGAACGCGAACAATACGCCATGGAAGCCTGCCGTTTCATCGGCACGCTGACGCCAGTGGAGCGGGAGCGGCATTATCAACAGCTCTCAAAGCAGACAGGCTATTCGATGGAGACGCTGCGCGCACAGGGCGTGAGCGCGAGATCGACTGAACGCCAGCAGCCCGTTACATTCAAAGAAAAAGCGGGGATTGGACGGCGCAGACCGGAGGAACCGGACAGCGAACGAGTCCGCGCCGAGAACGCGCTGCTCTTCCATATGCTGCAGTCGCCGCTTGCGGTGAAACTCGCGCAGGAGCATGGACTGGAAAAACAGTTTGCCAGCGAAGGCATGCAAATGTTTGCCAAGGCGCTCGCGGAAGCGTATGCGCGCGGCACGGAACCAAACCTGCCGCTGCTGCTCTCGGGTATGGACAAAGAGGATGCGGAACGTGTCAGCGCGGCGCTCAAGGACGAAGCCGCCTGCACCGAGCCGGAAAAAGCAGCCAAAGACTGCCTCTGCCGGATTGAGAAATGCAATCTGGCGGAACAGATCGAAGAGATCAAACGTCAGCTGGTCGATCCGGCGTTGTCGGCAGATCAGCGGGCGGGATATTTAAGAGAAATGCAGACACTGAACCTGCGGATGCGGGGTCTAAGCTGAAAGGAGCGGGTATGTTGGAAGGAAAAGAAGCACGCGCACAAAAACTGAATGAGTTGATCGAATCCGGTAAGCAGAAAGGTATGCTCTCCTACAAGGAGATCATGGACGCGTTGGAGGAACTTGAACTCGATCAAGAACAAATTGAAAAGGTCTATGATCACCTTGAAGAGCTGAATATCGATATCGTCGAAGATGTTGAAATGCCCGAGGACATCAATCAGGAGATCGCGGAGATCGAGAGCACGCTGGCTGCCGTCGAGGGCATCAATATCGACGACCCAGTTCGCATGTATCTCAAAGAGATCGGTAAAGTGCCGCTGCTCACCGCCAATCAGGAGGTTGAGATTGCGCAGCGCATGGCTGATGGCGATGCGGATGCGAAGCACCAGCTTGCGGAAGCGAACCTGAGGCTCGTGGTTTCGATTGCAAAGAGATACGTTGGCCGCGGAATGCTGTTCCTCGATCTGATTCAGGAAGGCAACCTGGGCTTAATCAAAGCGGTCGAGAAGTTTGACTACCGCAAGGGCTATAAATTCTCTACATATGCAACGTGGTGGATTCGCCAGGCGATCACCCGTGCCATCGCGGACCAGGCGCGCACCATCCGCATTCCCGTGCACATGGTGGAGACGATCAACAAGCTCATCCGCGTGAACCGCCAGCTCGTGCAGGAATACGGGCGCGATCCGCGTCCCGACGAGATCGCCAAGGAGATGGGCATCTCCGAGGAGAAAGTGCGCGAGATCATCAAGATCGCGCAGGAGCCTGTCTCTCTGGAAACGCCGATCGGCGAGGAGGACGATTCCCACCTCGGCGACTTCATTCCCGATGACGACGCGCCAGCGCCTGCGGAGGCGGTCGCCGTGACGCTGCTCAAAGAGCAGCTCATGGACGTGCTCAACTCGCTCACCCCGCGCGAAGCGAAGGTGCTGCGTCTGCGCTACGGCCTTGACGATGGCAAAGCGCGTACGCTGGAGGAAGTCGGCAAGGAATTCAACGTTACCCGCGAACGCATCCGTCAGATCGAAGCGAAGGCGCTGCGAAAGCTCCGCCATCCGAGCCGCAGTAAGCGGCTGAAGGATTTCCTCGAATAAACCGCGCAGACTGCCCGCCGCTTGTCGGCGGGCGCTTTCGGTACAGGATACACAAAGGAAGTACGCATGAAGATCGCGATCATCGGCTACAGCGGGTCGGGCAAATCTACGCTCGCAAAACGGCTCGCCAAGGAACTCGGCATCGAACCGCTTTACCTCGACCGTGTACATTTTCTGCCGGGTTGGGTAGAGCGCGATCACGAGAGCGCACGGGAGATCGTAAGGAAAGAAATGCTCAAGCCCGATTGGGTGATCGACGGAAATTATACCCACATGCACCGCGAGGAGCGTCTTCGTGAAGCGGACGAGATCATCTTCCTCAACTATCCGCGTATTTCCTGCCTATTGCGCGCGCTGAAGCGATACAGAGACTTTCGTGGCGACTCACGCGACAGCATAGCGAACGGCTGCATTGAGCGGATGAACTGGGAATTCGCGTGGTGGGTTCTCTGCAAGGGGAGAACAAAGGCGCGGAAATGTGCCTTTCGCGACATCGTGCGCCGATATCCGCATAAGACCGCGGTGATCAAGAACGATCACGAACTTGAACACTATTTACAAACAAGACTACAAAACACAAAGGCGAATTGAAAGAATGAGACACTATCGAATCAGCGACCAAAACCCGATTAAAACAAAGCGGCTGATCATCACACCATTGACGGCAAAACAGCTATCCGTGCTGGAAGCACAGGAGGAAGACGAATTACTGCGCGGGGCCCTTGTCGAAATGCGCAAAAACGTGATGGATGACCACGGATACGCGCTCTGGTATACCGGTTGGCAGGTCAGCCTTCGAAACGGCGGCACTCCGATCGGACTGCTCGGCTTCCATGGCCCGACGAACGATCAAACCGTAGAACTTAACTATGAGATCAAAGAGGAATACCGCGGCAACGGCTATTGCCAGGAGGCGGTCAAAGCGCTCACCAATTGGGCATTCGGCTGTGACGGCGTCTATTTCATCAGCGTACTTTCGGCGAAAGACAACGGAGCTTCCAATCATATTCTGGAGCAATTGAAGTATTACCGTGTGGAAAGTCCCGTCGCAAACCAACGCGTGGGAACTGGAACGCCCTGCGAGCGCGTGGATGTCCGTCTATATGTGCATTGGCCTAGCGATAGGTCTCAGTTTTGGCCAGATGCTGTTCGGCAATATGGTTATCGGCTTTGTAATCGGCATCGGTACAGGGCTTGCACTCGGTTCCGGACTTGATGCGCAGGATCGCACGGCGAGAAAGCGCGAGCACGCGCCGAAGAAGCTGGAGCCGCAAGCCAAGACACTAACACCGGAGTAAACGGCGCAACCTGTTAAGCACGGATAAAAATCAAGCACTAGGCATAAAGACCGTATAAAGATTCCCGATTTTGCATTGATAGGAACACACAATTAACGTATATTGCTCTTATCAAATATTGGGAGGACATAAATATGGCACTTGCTGCAACTTTTATTGGTATCGTCGTGGTTTGCGCTCTCGTCTATTTCCTAATGGAACTTATTGACAAAAAAAAGAAATAACACAAAACAAAATCGCTTTATTAGCACCGTCGTTCCATCACGGGACGGCGGTGTTACTCTATGTTAAAACGGTTGGTTGTGATAAAATCAAATCAACCACGCAATAGCAGCCGGAGTATAACGAGCAATGAAACAGCGCGTCAAGCAGACCATCAAAAACATCATCATCACCATCGGAATCCTGTCCGCCGCGACGGGGGTCTGTCTGCTGCTGGATCGGATGGACGATGTGCAACACAGCGACGCATATGTTTCTATGTTGTTTATCTTCGCGGTTTTTCTGGTCTCACGTATAACCGAAGGATATTTTTACGGACTCTTCGCTTCGATTTACGGCGTTTTGACGGTGAACTATTTCTTTACGTTTCCGTATTTTGCGTTTAACTTTTCACTTCCGGGCTATCCGATTGCGATCATCATTCTCGTGAGCGTATCAATGCTGACGAGCATGCTGACCACGCGCATGAAACGACAGGAGCATGTGCGCGCGGAAGCGGATAAGGAGAAACTGCGCGGCGATCTACTCAGGGCTATCTCGCACGATTTCCGAACACCGCTGACCGCGATCATCGGCGCAAACGACACGCTGGTGCACAACAGTAGCTCACTCAGCGAAATCCAGAAAGAAGAGCTGCACCGATCCATAGAGGACGAGGCGCAGTGGCTTCGAAGAATCGTTGAAAATCTGTTGATGATTACACGCATACCCGAAAGCGGGGAAACCAAAATCATCAAAACGCCGGAAGCTGTAGAGGAAATTCTCGCGGCGGCTGTTGAAAAATTCCGCGCGCGTTTTCCTGCGCTGCCCGCGGAAGTCTGCGTGCCGGAGGAAGTGCTCGTCTGCCCTATGGACGCGCTTTTGATGGAGCAGGCGATTTTGAATCTGCTGCAAAACGCGGCGCTGCACGCGGCGGGCGCAACGTATGTGCGCGTTTCCGTCACACGAGAGCAGAAGTTTGCACGCATCCTCGTGCAGGACGACGGATGCGGGATCCGGCAGGATCTATCCGCTCGGTTTTGGCGCGTGCGCGAAGGCGCGCAAAGCATTTTCAGGGACTCTTCGCGTGCGTCAGGCATCGGTCTCTCGGTGTGCGACGCAATCATTACGGCTCACGGCGGTACGCTCCGCGTCGCAAACGGTGCAAACGGTGCAAACGGCGGGGCTTGCGTAACAATCTTGTTACCGTTGGAGGGATAGGGCATGGACTATGCACCTCGGATTTTAGTTGTTGAGGACGAGCATGGCATCAGCGGGTTCATCAGCGCAGCGCTGACGGCAAACGGATATGACGTTGAGAAGGCGGTCAACGGAAAAGAAGCATTGATGTTGATTGCTTCGCATTGTCCGGATGCGGTTGTTCTTGACCTCGGATTGCCAGATATTGATGGTCAAAAGATCATTTCTTCTGTACGCGAATGGTCGTCAGTGCCAATTCTGGTCGTATCCGCGCGCACGCATGAGCGCGATAAGATCAGTGCGTTTGACCGCGGAGCGGATGATTATATCACCAAGCCTTTTTTCACGGGAGAACTGCTCGCGAGGATTAAAACGGCGCTTCGTCATGCAAAAGCGAGAGAAACTTCGCAAAGTTCCGCTCCCAAACCCAGATATCGACTTCGGCTCCTGACCGTAGACTATGAAAAACATCGAGTTTTTTTCGGCAGCGATGATGTTCATCTAACTCAGATGGAATACCGTATCGTTGAGCTGCTGAGCAAAAACGCTGGCCGCGTGATGACGTATGATACGATCATGCAGCAAATCTGGGGACCTGCTGCAACGCAGGATCATCAGGTTCTACGGGTCAATATGGCGAATATCCGTAGAAAGCTGGAAACTAACCCGGCGAGCCCGGAGTACATCAAAACAGAGATTGGCGTTGGTTACTGGATGGCAGAGGACGAGTAGCTAGATCTCGGAAAAACTCATCAGCAGAAAACCGGGGGGCTGTCTTTGTTTATGCTTACGATAAACTCATGCGTTTCGCTGGAACAATTCAGGGCACTCCGAAAAAAGCGCCCTCTGATGAGGGCGCATGTGAAGCATATGTTAGTTAACAGATTGCTTTATACGAATTGATTCTACAATTCCTAACTGATTCAATTATATGAACATTTTACTACAAGGTTTATGATGGGCTTGCGGGTGCGTTCGGGTTTAGGAAGGCGATTGCCTTTCCGAGGATGCGGACGTTGGAACCTGCACGCAGGACGACGGGCGCATAAGCGGGGTTTTCCGCCATGAGCACGATCTGGTTTTCGTTCTTATACACTCGACGGAGGGTTAACGCACCGTCGAGCAGCACAACCGCGACCTCGTGACTGCGCACATCCTCCATCATGCTAGCATAGACGATGTCTCCGTCGTTGATGTTCAGCTTCTTCATGCTGTCTCCGGTGAAGCGCAGCGTAAAGTCGCAGCGGATGTTTTGCGGCACCTCGTCGTAGCAGGCGACGTTCTGCTCGTCTAGCAGTGGGAAGCCCTTGACGCTGCGATAGATGCGGGGCTTTACAACCGAGGTCGGCAACGCGGTAATCTGTCCTGTTTTTGGCGCACCGCTTGGATAGGCGCGCCGCGTCTCCTCTTCGATGATCAGATAATCAACCGTCACATCGAAAAAGCGCGAGAGCTTAATCAGCGTAGACCGCTTGATGTTCTCTGTGCCCTTTTCATAGAAATTGACGATCGTCATATAAGGAATGCCTGACAGGCGGGAAAGCTGAGATTTGTTAATACCTCTTTCGGACATGAGGATATCTAGCTTTTCGGTCATCATCATGGTCATATACCCCGCTACATTTTGCTCCGTAGAAACGGGTACGGTTTTTGGCTGTGCGACTAGTGCCATAATAACGGATAAAATGGCAAAAGGCAAGAGTTTTCTACCATACAGCGTAGGATTTCTTGCGATTTGTTCAAAATTTGTTCAAATATGGCTTTGAAAATGTGATCGCCACAATATATAGTATGTGATGGAAT
>PNNR01000073.1 GCA_013824375.1 Clostridiales bacterium | reverse complement strand
ATGCCGTTTCTCCTTGTGTTTTCCTACTATATTATTCGACATTCACCACCCTTTTCCTTTTGGTTTTTTCACCTTTTTGCAAAAAAAAACGCCCACCGACTGGGTTTGTCGATGGGCTGGATCCGCCCAAAGGCGGATTTTTTTGTTGCGCGATCTTGCTTTACTCTGATCCGGATTCAGCAATCCAGCGATTATGCTTCGGTGGTTTCGCCATCCGTCTCGCGCTCGTAGAAGTTTACGATGCAGTGCATAGGGCAAACGGGCACGCATGCGCCGCAGCGGGTGCAGGTGGTTTCGTCGATGATCGCGACGCCGTTGATCACCTTGATGGACTCGGACGGACAAGCCTTCTCGCAGCGTTTGCAACCGACGCAGGCGGTTGTGCACTGCAGCCGCGCGATGCGCCCGATGGCTTCGTTCCGGCACATGACCACGACGGTCTGATCCTTCGGCAGCATCTTAATGATGTTACGCGGGCAGACCTCGACGCACATGCCGCAGCCCGTGCAGACGTTGTCGTCGATGACCGCGATGCCATCGATCATCTTGATCGCGCCAAACGCGCAAACGGATACACACTCGCCAAAGCCTACGCATCCATATTCGCACGCGTTGGGGCCGCCGGAGATGCCGCTTGCGGCTCTGCAGTTCGGCAGGCCAGTGTAGTCATAACGCGGCGAGACGCGCTCGCAGGTGCCCTGGCAGCGCACGCGCGCGACCATCGGCTCCTGCGCTTCCGCGTTGACGCCCATGATCTCCGCAATAGCTTTAACGGTCTTTGCACCGCCGGGCGTACAGGCATTTGCCTTCGCTTCCCCGCGGACGACCGCCTCTGCGTATGCGTCGCATCCGGCATAACCGCACGCGCCGCAATTCGCGCCCGAAACCGCCGCGCGAACCGCGCTCACGCGTTCATCCACCTCGACGGAGAATTTCTTATCCGCAACGCCGAGCACAAGCCCGAACAGGATGCCAAGCCCGCCCAACGCAATCACGGCAAAGAGTATCGGCATAAACTGTGCCATAGCTTACATCACCCCCGCGAACATGTTGGAAAAGCCCAGGAACGCGATGCTCATCAAACCCGCGATCACCAGCGAGATGGGGAACCCCTTCAACGGAGAGTCGATTTTTGCGCTCTCAAGCCGCTCGCGCACACCTGCCATCAGAACGATTGCGACGAGGAATCCCAGCGCGCCAAACGTCCCGTTAAGGACGGAATAAAGCAGATTGTACTTCTCCGTGATGTTGAGAATCGTCACACCCAGCACCGCACAGTTGGTCGTAATCAGCGGCAGGTAGATGCCCAGCGCGCTGTAAAGCGACGGTGCGGACTTTTTGAGAAACATCTCGACAACCTGTACCAACGAGGCGATGACGAGAATGAAGGCTATGGTGTTGAGATACGCAAGATTCAGCGGAATGAGCACGTAGTAGTACACAAAGTACGTAAACAGGCTCGCAAGAGCCATGACAAACGTAACCGCCATACCCATACCGAAAGCGGTTTCCACTTTATTGGAAACGCCGAGAAACGGACAAACACCCAGAAAGCGCGAGAAGATGTAGTTGTTCGTCAGCACACAACTAAACATAAAGAGCAATACTTTGACGATGGGGTTCATTCGCTCTTCGCCTCCTTCCTCTGCTCAATTTTCGTACTCACGGCGTTGAACACCGCAAGCAGCAGACCGAACACGATGAATCCGCCCGCTGGCAGAATCAGCAGCAACATCGGTTGGTAACTCGCTCCGAACACCTGCGTGCCAAAGAGCGTGCCATTACCAAGCACTTCGCGGATGCTGCCGATGAGCGTCAGCGCGATCGTAAAACCGATGCCCATGCCGATACCGTCCATCGCACTGTGCATCACCGTGTTCTTGCTTGCGAATGCTTCCGCACGGGCGAGGATGATGCAGTTGACCACGATCAGCGGCAGGAAGATGCCAAGGCTCTGGTAGAGAGCGGGCAGGAACGCATTCATGAACAGCTGCACCATGGTCACAAACGTGCAGATGACGATGATAAACGCCGGGATGCGGATCTTGTCCGGAATGAATTTTCTCAGCATCGAGATGACGATATTTGAGCCGATGAGCACGAACGTTGCCGCGGCTCCCATGCCGATGCCGTTTGTCGCGTTGGTTGTGACCGCCATCGTCGGGCACGTACCGAGCACGAGCCGAAATGTGGGATTCTCAGTGATAAGCCCATTGAAAAATACACTTTTTAGCGTTTGCTTTTCTTCCATTGTGTTATCCCTCCGTCGGCAGCGTCAGGCTGCCCAGCGCGACGGTCGCAGCGTCAACTGCCTTAGTCACCGCGCGCGATGTGATAGTTGCCGCTGTGATGGCGTCGATCGTGCCTCCGTCCTTGACGATTGCGATCGGCGAAGCCGTGCCGATGAACTGCTCGGCAAACCACTGCTCCTTTGCACGTGCGCCGAGGCCTGCGGTTTCCGCGAAGCCCGCTCCGCCGACCGAGATGCCGGTCACGGCGCCGCTTACGTCCACACCAACGGTGATTTCGATCTCGCCGCCGTACCCTTTGGTAACGATCGTTCCAGTTTTGCCGACCACGACGCCCGCCGCGTCATACGCCACATATGCGTCCAGCAGGCCTTCCGGCGCGGTCGCTTCGGTAAAGGCGCTTGCCGCGGGCAGAACCGCTTTTCGCGCGGCCTCCGCCGCGAGAATCGCCTGCTGCTGGATGGGTTCATATGTTACCTTGTTGGTCAGCCCCAACGCAAGGCCGGCTACTGCAGCAAGCAGGAAAAGTTTTAGGCCAAGTATCAAAACTTTACGCACGTGCCTTCACCTCCCCGTAGATTCTGCCGCGCGTCACGCGGTCAATGAGCGGCGTGAGCACATTCATGATTAAAATCGCGTACATCGTTCCTTCCGGGTAGCCGCCGAATGCGCGGATCAGCGCAATCATCAGGCCGATTCCCGCCGCGAAGATTATCTGCCCTTTACGTGTCATCGGGCAGGTTACATAATCCGTCGCCATGAACACCGCGCCAAAGAGTACACTACCCATCAGCACACCCTGCAGCGGGTCATAGCCGAATATCCATGTGAACAGCATAAACGAGCCGACCATGGTCACAGGGATATGCCATGTGATCGTTTTGCGTAGTAGCAGATAAACGAGACCCAGCAGGATAGCAATCTTGCTCACCTCACCGATGCAACCGGGAATGCGGCCTATGAACATATCCAGCATTGAAGGCGCGGCCTGTGCTGCTGCCTCCGCAGTGCGGCCGAGGATTATGAGCGGCGTTGCGCTCGAAACCGCGTCCAAAGGCGCTGTATACGCGCCACCGCTCATCAGCGCAGGCCAACTTGCGAGGAGTACCGCGCGTGCGGTTGCCGCGGGGTTGACGAAGTTATCGCCGATACCACCGAACAGCTGTTTGACGAGCAAAATCGCAACCGCGCTGCCGACGACAAGCATCCACCACGGCGCGTTCGAAGGCATCGTCAGCGCGAGGATGATGCCTGTCACCACCGCAGACAGATCGTTGACGGTGATCGGCTTTTTGAGAATCACTTCCCAAAGGAATTCAAAACCCACGCAGCTCGCCACGCTGATCAGAATCACGCGGGCGGCGCTCCAGCCGAACAGCCAGATGCCGGCTGCAACGGTGGGCATCAGCGCCGCGACCACATCCAGCATCAACACCGCAGTGGTGTCCTTTGCGAAGATATGGGGTGCGGCGGAAACGGAAAATCGTTTGTTCTGTTCCATATTTCTTACCTCCTCGCCTTTGCGGCCAAATCTTCTCTCGCTGCCTTAAAGCTGGAGGAAAGATACCGCCGCGCGGGGCAGATATAGGAACACGCGCTACAAAGCACGCAGTCCATCAAGCCGTGCTGTTTAGCGCTGTCCGTATCCCGCCTGTCAAGATCCGAGCGCATCAGATACGGGTGCAGGTTTGTCGGGCAAACATTGACACAGCGCGCACAGCGGATGCAGGCGCTCTCCTCGACCGTCTTTGCCTGGTGCTCGTCAAACACCACGATGCCGTTGGTCGCCTTCGTAATGGTGACGTTCAGGTCTGCCGCACAAAGGCCCGTCATGGGCCCGCCGGCAAACACCTTCCGAGCACCGTCGATCAAGCCGCCGCAGGCGTTGATCGCGTCTTCATAACGTGTTCCGACGCGCAGCAGCAGGTTCGCCGGTTCCTTGACGCCGCAGGTAACGGTAGTCACGCGCTCGATGAGCGGCTTGCCGAAAGCAACCGCGTCATAGATCGCGGCGGCGGTGCTAACGTTGAAGACCAGCGCACCTGCATCCAATGGCAGCTTGCCGCGCGGAACTTCACGCCCGGTCACGACGTGAATGAGCTGCTTCTCCGAGCCTTGCGGGTATTTCGTCTTGAGCGGAAGCACGCCAATCGCGCTTTCACCCAAAACCGCTTCGCGCATGCATGCAATCGCATCAGGTTTATTGGTCTCGATTGCGATGATGCCGCGACCGGCGCTTGTCGCACGAAGGATGAGCTTCAGTCCTTCCACGATGCGCGCGCTGTGTTCCAGCATCATACGGTGGTCGGCGGTGAGGAATGGTTCACACTCCGCGCCGTTGAGGATGACTATGTCCGCCTGCTTACCTTCCGGAATCGACATCTTCACATGTGTGGGAAACGCGGCGCCGCCCATGCCGCAGATACCTGCATTCTTGACTGCCGTGATGATCTCCGCGGGGTTCGCGCTCTGCGCGTTCAGTGGTTTGAGCTCTGCCCATTCGTCTCTGTGATCATTCTGGATGCCGATGCAGAACTCCGGCCTGCTCTTGAGCATCTGCCGTTCTTCCACAAACAACACCTCTCCCGAGACGCTCGCGTGTACGGGCAGGCCAAAGCCGCCAACTGGCTGAGCTATAACTTCGCCTATCTTGACGCGCTGTCCTTTCGCGACACATGGCGTGCTGGGTGCGCCTAGATGCATGCCAACAGGTATCACCACCGTATCCGCTGTAAACGCGCGGATGGGGCATGCCTGTGTCAGCGGCTTTCCTTCGCCGATTTGGTGAAGGGGATGAACGCCGCCTTGAAACGTGTTCCTCAATTCAATCCACCTGCCTTATCCATTTCTGACGCATGCTTGGTGCGCCAAAGTTTATCCTAACAATCCATAAGACTGTTTGGTTTTTTCAGAATGAAAGATGCTTGTCACAGCATCTTCTTCATCCGTTAAAAACGTAATCGCAAATGCGTCTTTCTAGTACCAATACGCGCGTATCGTTTCTGCAAGAATGATTCCGTCTGGTTTTTTGCAATATTCTGAAGTATTTCCGTGCAAATTGCCAACTAAATGGATTTCGCAGAATCGTTACGGGCGTTTTCGCAGAAAAAGAACCGCAGATTTCAGCGGTTCTCTATCGATATGAAGCTATTGAGTTACCCCAAGGTATTTCAGGATACCATTTACGATCGCCTGTGCCATGGTCTTTTGAAAATCTTCGTCGTTGATTTGCTTATCCTCCGCGGAGTTGCTGATATGTCCAAGGAACAGCGTGAACACCGGCGCTTTCGTATCTTTGAGGAAGGTCTCGTCGGCCTTATCGATCACCGATTCGTCCTTTACTTCTCTGAGCTGCAATCCCGTCCCTTCGACATATGCGGTCAGAACGGTCTGCGCGAGTTTATCACACTCTGACTTCTTGTCGTGCTTCTCCGGCACCCAGGCCATCGCGCCCCGCGTGTCTCTGGACTGCACAGAGTTGCATTCGATACGGATTGCGAGTTCGACGTTTCCATCGTTGAGTATCTTCGCGCGTTGCGCCGCAGTCTTATCGTCCTTCACACTCGAAAGCGTGAAGATAACCGTGGCCCCTTCCGCTTCGAGACGCTCTTTGACCAATGTCGCAACAGCGTAGTTGAGGCGGTTTGCATAAATCTTGGTAGCAATACCCTGAATTTGCGAACTATAACCGCGCGCAGGGTCAACACCGATGATACGTCCTTCCAGTGCACCGACCGGCTCTGGTGTCGGAGTCGGAGTAGCGCCGGGCTCAAGCGTCGGTGTCGGCGTCGGCAACATTGGATCTACCGTCGGCGAAGGAGTCGCCGTGACGGGCGCTACTGTCGGTGTCGGCGATGGCGTCGCGTTTGCAATCTGATAGCTCACGATAGCTGGAGAAATGACACCGGCGACGAGGGTGTATGTAATGCCAGCAAGCAGTACTAGGATCATCGCGCACAGAATACCAAACGCAAGTGGGTTATTGATGCGAAAAGTTCTCCTGCGCTTAACGATCTTTTTCATGCTCTCCACCTCAGTCGTGCTATCACACGTATTGTAACACGCTCCTTCTGAAAAGTACCATAGGAAAACGCAAGATTTTCAAATTTTCTACGTTTTTGTAAGAAAATATTCATCACTGTATCCTGGATGTAACGTAATGCTGTTCTATCCAAAAACCTGCGAATCCCAAATAGAAGCACCGAATATGTAATTTATAACGAGACGGATGCTGCTTCCCCCCATGATACCGTGTTCCTGTGCTTCGCGGCAACTTCACAATTTCTTTTTGCTATTGTGTATCTCCACTGTGCGCAGCACTCTTAAAAGTTGTGATTTCCTTCTCCTGGGGATTGAAGGCACGCACAGAATCATCTTATAATGAGGTATGCCGTATAATTTTACACATGCGCTGGTTGGCCTCACCGCGCTGCAACAAGCCAACGAGGCCGTCGCGAATCTCGCGCGCCGATATCGCGCCGAGTTTTTGATCGGAACCATGGGGCCCGATCCTTATTTCGGCGACGATATGCCAAAGCCTCTCTTCCGGCAAAGCGGGCAAATTCTCGCGGAAAAACTGCACGCGCTTGACGGGCGCGCGCTGCTTGCCGCGATGCTTCCGCTTGCTGACAGCGAGCCAAAGCAGGCATACGTGATTGGCTTTCTTTGCCATTTTCTGCTGGACAACATCGCGCATCCCTATATAGAGGCACGTTTTTATGGCAGCGCGCACTCACCCTCCGAGATTCAGATCGACCTTATGATGACAGATCGCATTGCGTTCGCCGGCGTGCCGGAGAAACCACGCAAGTTCTATCGTACGCGACATCTGCGCGGGTTGGATGAGTTGCACACGCAGATGAGCAAAGCGCTGTTTGATCAGAAAACAAGCGGCGTATTCGCGCGCGGATTTCGCAAGTGGATTTTCATCAACTCGATTTCCTATGACCCTAACAACCGCAAGTTGCAATTTTTCTCAGGCATCGAGCGGGTGTTGCGTATCCCCGGCAAGCTCACGACATTTCTTGTCGCACGTCATCCCGACCCGGACGACCGCTTGAATCTCAACCGCGCTGAATGGCGCGCGCCTTGGGAGTCGGAAATCGCAAAAACGGAATCATTTCCGAATTTATTCTCTCGCGCCTGTGCCGAAGCGCCGGCGCTCATGAACGCAGCGCTTGCCGCCATGCAGGGCGGCGACAACACAGAAGCAATCAACCTGATCAGCGCACGGAGGATGGATGCAAGACCGCTTTAAACAAGTCAGCTGCTGCTTCACAGGGCATCGTCCGGACGCACTGCCCGCGCATGGAGATGATTCTTCCGAAGAAATGCAGCAGCTTCTCTATTGCCTTGGACGCGCTGTGGAAGCTGCAATTGAAGACGGCGTGACGAATTTCTATGTCGGCGGCGCACAGGGGTTTGATACTCTCGCCGCAGAGTACGTGTTGCGTCAGCGGGTGTTGCGCCCTGCTCTCTCCCTCCGCCTCGCCCTGCCGGGACAGAACCAGAGCAGTGGCTGGAACGCGCGTGACAAGGCGCGGTATCAAGCGATTTTAGAAGAAGCAGACGAGGTTTGGTATGCCGCTGAGCTCTGTTCTCCGGAGTCCATGCGGCGCAGAAACCGCTATCTGGTCGATCAGGCAGGTCGCTGTATCGCGTACTTGCGACGCATGCGCGGCGGCACGTTGTACACTGTCAATTACGCACTCGATTCCGGCATACCCGTAGACAACCTCGCAGAACATTTACTCGATCTATAACCAAATCATATAGATATGAAAAGGCACTGCGATTTTTCTATGTGCCTTTTTTACTTGCCAGTAATTTTTATTCATGCTACAATCCGATCACCGCAGAAGGCTGTGTAGGTAACGGCAGATCGGTGAAGATCAGGTTCAAATGTCGAGCGCCGAAACGATTTTACGAAACGGATATTGGTCAGATTATTTTATGGAAACTGTTGCTTCTTCTCCAAACGCAGCGCGAACGAATAAAATGGCGCTTCAATCGGAAGGCAAGCTGCTTTTCGGCATGGGTGTGCCGCTTGCCATCTCCATGATGATTCAGGCAGTTTACAACATCGTCGACAGCATCTTCGTCTCCTATCTCGGCGAAAACGCGCTGACCGCGGTCTCGCTTTCGTTTCCGATCTTCATGCTGATGATCTCTGTCGCAGTTGGTACCGGCATCGGCATTAATTCGCTGATCTCCCGCCGCCTTGGCGCGAAGCGATATGAGGAAGCGGAGCACGCGGCGGGCAACGGTTTTACGCTGATGTTTCTTTCCATGTTGGTGTTCGTGCTCTTCGGCTTCTTCGGTGCGCGCCCATTCATGCAAGCGTATACCAACAACCCCGAGACGCTCAATTACGGCGTGACTTATCTTTCGATTATTACGGCATGCTCGGTCGGTTTGTTTATGCAGATCTACTGCGAGCGCATTCTGCAATCCCAGGGACAGAATTTTTACGCAATGCTCGTGCAGATTTCAGGCGCTGTGTTCAACATTATCTTTGATCCGATCTTGATCTTCGGCCTGCTCGGTTTCCCGAAACTTGGCATGGCAGGTGCCGCCATCGCGACCGTCGGCGGGCAGATCTTTGCAATGCTCATCTCGTTTGCGCTGATCTTCAGCAAAAAGAATGAAGTGCGCCTCCGCGCGAAGCACCTTCGTCCGGATTCGCGCGTCGCCCGCGAAATCTACTCCGTTGGCGCGCCGAGTATCATACTTCAGGCGCTTGGCACGGTGATGACGCTCGCGCTCAACGGTATTCTGATTGCGTATACAGAAACCGCGGTTGCAGTGTTCGGCGTCTATTTCCGTGTGCAGTCCATCGCCATGATGCCGTTGTTTGGTATGACCAGTGCCGCAATGAGCATCATCGCCTTCAACTACGGCGCGCTGAACAGAAAGCGCGTGATGCGCACATGGCGGCTGGCGATGATCGCGGGCATGGTGATGATGCTGTTGATGATGGCAGTCTTTCTGATTCTGCCGGATCAGATTCTGAGTCTCTTCAACGCGACGGATGAGATGCTCCGCATCGGCAGAGCCGCCATGACGATCATCCCGATCGGACTTGTATTCGCGTCTGTAAGCATCCTGTGTTCCGTAATGTTCCAGGCCATCGGCAAAGGAACCTATAGCATGTATCTCTCGCTCGCGCGGCAACTCTTTGTGCTCATCCCTGCAGCATGGCTGCTCTCGAAGATCTTCCGCGAAGTCACCGCGGTCTGGTGGGCTTTCCCGATTGCGGAGGTTTTCACCATCGCCATCGCGCTGGTGATGTTTGCGCGAGTCTACAACTCGCATATCCGCACTATGCCGCCGGAGCCTCCGGCTCTCGCGTAAGCAGCACACTACAGGCGCCTCCGGCGCCTGTTTTTGTTTGGCCGTGGATATCCGAAGAATCCCATATTTTGATCCAAAAACACGAACCAACTCCATATTTTGAGAAAAACACATTCCAAACTGCCGGATTTTCATTGCGCTATTGCGTCTGGTATGCGAAAATATCTCAAAAGGGGGATATACCATGGAACGCATTTCGAAACAAGACTATTACCTCAAGATCGCATCCGAAGTTGCGAAACGCTCCACCTGCCTAAGACGCCAATACGGCGCGGTAATCGTCAAAAATGACGAGATCATCGCCACGGGCTACAACGGCGCGCCGCGCGGCGACGAGAACTGCTGCGACGTCGGCTCCTGCTGGCGGGACCGCCACAATATCCCCCACGGCGAACAATATGAAAAATGCGTCGCGGTGCACGCCGAAGCAAACGCCATCATCAGCGCAAGCCGCAACGAAATGCTCGGCAGTACCCTCTACCTCTACGGCTACGAAGGGTTTGACCGTCCGATCGATCAGCCGGAACCGTGCATCATGTGTAACCGTCTGATCAAAAATGCTGGCATTGTGCGCGTCATCAATCAGTTTGGAGAAGTAACGCTATGAATCAAACGCGGGTGGGCGACGGCACCGTAGTGCTTCTTGCTGGCGGCGGAAAGGTGTATACCGACGTCGCAGCGCGCTTTACGCGCAGCGAACGCGGCTTGAGTGAAATCATCGCCTCGCCATACAACGCAGACCTCGTACGCAGCATTATCGAAAAGGGGCACCTCGCCGCAACCGAGTTCGACTATTTTCTCTTCGGCGTCGAGGGTTATTCGCGCGTGACCGAAGTGCAGCTTGTGCGCAAACGCCTCGCGAGCTACCTCATCAAGAGCGGGCGCGTGCAAAAGGGCGGCAAGCGTTCCTATGACGTCGTTCTGCCGGATTCGATCCTGCCGCACCGGGCGAATTGCACCCTGCCTGACGGAAATACCGTCTCTCTTGGCGCGGTCGATCTATTGAACATGCTCGAAGAGTGGTACAACGAGGGCGTGGACGCAGGCTATAAGGAAGAAGACCTGCGCTATCTCAAGCCACAGGCGACCGAGTTCAAAGCGCTGATCGGCATGAACGCACACGCGCTGCTGGACTGGTTCAAAATCCGCTGCTGCAAAAACGCACAGACGGAGATCCGCGATCTTGCCAACAAAATGCTGCGTCTTTGCAAAGAGGCAGCCCCCGCGCTGTTTGAGGACGCGGGCGCAAGCTGCATTTCTCTGGGCTATTGCCCTGAAAACGAGTTTCAACACCCCTCCTGCCACATCATCCGTAAAAAAGAAGCGCTGGAGTTGTTGCGAAATGCTACGAAGCGTTCATAAACCGCATATCGTCTGCCGCCGTTGCAAAACACGTTTTACGGGTGCCTATTGCCCTTATTGCGGCGCGGAAAACGGTTCGCCTTCTGCGCTTCGCAGCCGGGGTGGTGTATTGAGCGGACTTCTTAGGTTTCTGTTCTCGCTGATGATCCTGGCCGCAATTCTTTTTATCACGTTTATCATACTCGATTATTCCGCCTCTGCAGAGGGCGACCGCCATGGCGCTGCCCGCGCGATACTCGACAGCGCACGTTACGCAATCCCTCAAAGTGCGCTTGATTATTACGCGGAGGCGAAGGCACAGTTTTTAGATCGCTGGATTGCCGCGATCAAGGATTTCTTCATTACGGTTTTCGGTTGATCTTCTAAATTCGCAAGCGCAAACAAACGCCCGGCCAAGCCGGGCGTTTGTTTGCGTTGATTGTCTATACCGCGACGCAGTTCCAGCCGACGATCAGCAGTGCAAGTACCACCAGCCCGCAAAATGCGGCGATAATCATGCCCTTCATGCCGAGTTTTCGCACCTTAATTTTGAGTAAAAACGCAGTTGCTGCTGCCATAAGACACATCGCATAGAGCAATAAAAAACCATTCTTCATCACCGGACGCAACGTGTAGATCATCGGAATCAGTATCGCGACCGTAGTCACCGGCAGCCCGTCGTAGTAGACGCGCTTGGTGTTTTCGTTAAACTCAAGCTCTTCTTCCGTGACATTGTAGTACGCAAGGCGAATCAGTGCGGCAAGCACGTAAACGATCAGGGCAGCGGCCTCATACCAGTGTGTCAGCCCGATGGAAAAGCCGATCGCCACCGGCAGCACGCCAAAACAGACGAGATCTGCAAGAGAGTCAATCTGAATGCCGAACTTCTTTTCGTTCTCGGTACGCTTCATCGTGCGGGCGATCGTACCGTCGAAGAGGTCACAAAAGCCGGACACCATCAGGCATACCACCGCCATGGACGTATGCCCGTACATCGAAAGTCCGATGCCGAGCACCGCGCTGATGACCCCGATATACGTTAAGATCACCGTGTAGTTATAAAAGCCAACCATCCCGTTCCATCCCGTTCCCGTCGTTTTTTTGGCATGCGTAATAAACAGATACGCGCTGTTTATTTATTTCTGGCTGTAATACGAAAGATACCAGTTGACGAACTGCTGTAGACCTTCTTTGATCTGCATTTGGGGTTTAAAGCCGAAATCACGCTGTGTAGACTCGATATCTGCATAGGTCTTCTCGACATCGCCCGCCTGCATGGGCAAAAAGTTGAGCTGCGCGCGCTTTCCGAGCGCCGACTCAATCGCGCAGATGAAGTCGATAAGCTTAACCGGATTGTGATTGCCGATGTTATAGACCGCATTGGGTGCACCCGTCTCGTCCGGCTTGGGCGGGCAGAACAGCATCTTCTCAAGACATGCTGTCACATCGTCCACATACGTAAAGTCGCGGAGCATATCCCCGCCGTTGTACACGTCGATGGGTCTTTCTTCCAGAATCGCCTTGGTAAATTTAAAATATGCCATATCCGGTCGTCCGAACGGGCCATAGACGGTAAAAAAGCGCAGCCCTGTCGCGGGTACGCCGTAGAGATGCGAATACGTATAGGCAAACAGTTCGTTGCTCTTCTTGGTCGCCGCATAAAGCGAGATAGGCTTGTCCACGCGGTCTTCCACCGAAAACGGCGTTTTATCGCGATTGCCATAGACGGATGAGCTTGACGCGTAGAGAAAATGCGTCACTGGATGATAGCGCACTTGTTCAAGTACGTTGAAAAATCCCACAACGTTGCTCTCGATATAGGCGCGTGGATTATCGATGCTGTAGCGAACGCCAGCCTGCGCCGCAAGGTGCACGACGACGTCCGGCTTCGCTTCGACAAACAAATGCTGTGTAAATCCTTCGTCCGCAAGGTTGCCTTCCAGAAACGTGAAGTTCTCAAACGGTGTCAGCTCACTCAAGCGCGCGCGCTTGAGCGAAGTGTCGTAATAGCTGTTAACGTTGTCCGCGCCATATACGTGCATGCCGCTTTTCAGCAGGCGAAGGCACAGGTGGTAGCCGATGAACCCGGCTGCTCCCGTGACTAATATTCTCTTCTCGTTGTGTTCGGACACGTTTGCGTCTCCTTCTGTTTACCGGCCGATGGAGTAGTACTCTACGCCGCCGTGTTTCATATTCTCCGTATCGAAGATGTTTCTTCCGTCGTAGACAAGCGGCACTCGCATCTTTCTGCGGAACACCTCCGGAGAGAGGCGGATGAACTCCTCCCACTCCGTAAAGATGAAGCAGCAGAATGCACCGTCCAGCGTCTCATCCACGCTGCCCGCAAGCTTTACGTCCGGATAGAGTTTGTGGAAGTTCTCTGCCGCAATGGGATCGTAACACACGACATCCGCGCCGTGCTCTAATAGCAGGCGAACATTGTCCAACGCGGGCGCTTCTCGTAAATCATCGGTTCCCGGCTTGAAGGCAAGCCCCAGCACCGCGACTCTGACGTTTTCAAACGTCATGAGCCGCTTTTTCGCCTTCTCAAAGAGGCGCGTCTTCTGCGCGGCGTTGATCTCCACCGCGGCGTCGACGGTCTTCAATTGCGCGCCGTGCTGGCGGGCAAGATAGGTCAGCGCCTTAGTGTCCTTGGGGAAGCAGCTACCGCCATAGCCAACGCCCGCCTTAAGGAACTTGGCACCGATGCGCGGATCGTAGCGCATGCCCTCCGCAACGTCGTCGATGTTTGCGCCGACGAGTTCGCAAAGGTTCGCGATATCGTTCATATAGGAAATCTTGAGCGCAAGAAAGTTGTTGCAGGCATATTTGATCATCTCGGCCGATCTGCGCGAAACCGAAACAATGGGCAGGTCAAACGGTGAATAGATTTCAAGCAGCAGCTTTTTGGCGACGTCGTCTTCCGTGCCGATGATGATGCGCGTGGCATGCAGCGTGTCATAGACCGCGTTGCCCTGCGCTAAGAATTCCGGATTGCTCGCAACGCGAACCGTCACGTCCCGCTCCAGATTATCCCTGATGAACTGCTCCACTTTGTCGTTGGTGCCGACCGGGACGGTCGATTTTACCACGACGAGGCAATCCCGCGTGACGCTCTGGGCAATCTGGCGGCAAACCGCGGCGATATAGCGGAGGTTCGCGCTGCCGTCAGGCTGTTCCGGTGTGCCGACACCGATGAAGATCGCGTCTGCGTCCGAATAGGCGCTCTGAAAATCGCTGGTAAAGAACAGCCTGCCTGCGGCGAGGTTCTTTTTGAGCAGCTCTTCCAAACCCGTCTCGTAGATGGGCGAGATTCCCTCGCGCATACGCGCAATCTTCTCTTCGTCCACGTCGACGCAGGTGACTATATGGCCTTTTTCCGCAAAGCAAACGCCAGCAACCAAGCCGACATAGCCCGTTCCGGCAACTGATAGCTTCATGAAATCATTCCTTCCTCATGCGCGTAGTCCGCATAGGTTTGGTTGTATCGCTAGATGGCATCGCCAGGGCCGCAGACGTCGTCAGGGTCTCTGGGCTGTTCCTGCTCCTTGCGTTTTCTGGAAAAATACGACTTCATCGCCTTCCAGAGGTAAGAGAAACTTTCCAACTTCAATAATACTGCTAAACCGAGGTAAACCGCAATCCCGCAAACAACCTGAAGGATCAGGCTTGGTAATTCCGGCATGGGAATCAACGAAATGCCGTAAACCACGCCCCACATGATCGCGGAGAGCAAAACAGGCGGTAGTAAATCCCATATCTGGTCCCGCCAGCGATAGTCAAACAGCCGCTTCATCACTACCATCGTCACGAACATCGAGAACACCGCCGTCAGCATCACAGCCCAGGCAACTGCCAGCGGTGTGGTGAACGCAAGCACGGATACAGCGAGCACTCCGAGCCCGAATACTTTTTTGATGATCTCCGTCTTGAGATACAGATCACTGCGTCCAAGAGCGTTCATCGCCTGCAGGTCTGTGGCTTCAAGGGGATACAGTGCGGACACAATGCACATTAGCTGCAAAAAAGGTACGCTCGGCAACCACTTTTCCGTCAATAACACCCTTACAAACGGCGTCGCGATCGCGGCAAGCCCCGCCATCATGGGGAATATCATCAGCGCCGTCGAACGGTTTGTCTTTCGCACCATCTCTCTGACGCGAATCGGATTGTCCTGATGTTGTGCATACGCGGGAAAAAGCACGGCAAGCGCAACGCTGGTCAGGTTTGTCGCCATCAAGTCGGGATATGTCTTGCCCCGATTATAGAACGCCAGAGAATCTCCGATGTATCGCTTTCCGATGACCAGTGAGGACAAGCTGTTATAGCCGGTATCCATCAGGCTGGAGATCAGTATCTTCCATCCGAAGGAGAATAGCTCCTTGGTGCGCCAAATCGAAAACACCAGCACGGGTTTCCAGCGATCCAACAGCCACAAAATCAATACGTTGAGGAACGAGTTGATCATCTGCTGCGCGACCAGCGCCCAAACGCCATATCCCGCATATGCCAGATACAGCGCAACCGAACCAGAAACTACCGTTGTCGCAAGCGTTGACATACAGAACTTTCGGAACTCCAGCTTGCGCTGAATGATCGCGCCCTGCACGGAGTTGAACGCGCCTGAGAACAGCGTCAGCGAAACGATGCGAAGTGCAGGAATGATCAACGGCTGTTTATAGTAAGCAGAGATTGCTGGTGCTGCAAAGTACAGTACGGTATAAAGGACCGCAGACAGCGAAAGCATGAGCCATAATGCGCTGGAGAAATCAATGTTATCCGCGTCTTTGCGTTGCAGCAATGATGTCGCGAACCCGCGCTTTATGAGTGTTTCCGCGAAAATGACAAATATCTGGATCAGTGCGAGCGTGGTATAGTTTTCGGGATCGAGCAATCGCGCGAGCACGACAGAAATGACAAGCTTAACAAATTGATTCCCGCCGCTCTCCATCGCCTTCCAGATAACGCCCGTTATGGTCTTATTGCGAAATGTATGATCCATGGTGCCTTCTTTACATTCTACGGTTCCGAGCCCATGCAAGAAACTGCATAGTCAAACCGTTGAAATATGTTTCTCCGAAGAGACGAAGTTTCCGCTTCCAAGAGAGTTTATCATAAAACTTGCGATACGGGGGCTTTTTTGCCTCTTTCAGCTTGTGCTGATAGGTCAAAATCAGAAACTCCTGATACTGAATCGCCTGCACAAACGCGTCGTGGTATTTGCCACCGGAATACGCGTCGTAGCCTTCGTTTAGCGCGATGAGGTCCCGGCTGGTCTTGATGCGCGTTTCCATCGCGGAGGCATACTGCCGCGTGGACCACGAGCCGGGCACCGCGAGACGGTAGGCCATCAGCGTATCTGAGATATAGTACGCGTACCCGGCAAGCGCGCCGAGCAGCTGAAAGGGAATGTCCTCCGCTTCCACATAATCGGCGAATTTGGGCAAATCTTTCAATAGCTGTGTAGGCATGACGATAGTATTAGTCGCGTTGAACCCGCCGCCGCCGCGAATCATGTCCGCCGGATCGACGATGCGGTCCACTTCGTATGGTTTCACATGGCCGATTACTTTGTTGTCGCAGTCTACGAGGTCCGCTCCACCGATGCAGAGCGTGCAGTCGGGGTGCGTCTCCAAATAGCTGAGCTGTTTTTGCAGTTTCAGCGGATCGGTCCAGTAGTCGTCTCCGTCCAGGATCGCAGTGTACTTTGCCTTAACTCTTGGAATCAGGATATGTGATTGAATGCGCCGATCGATCGTATACTGGTTCACGGTCTGCGCAATCAGCGTGATCTTGTCCGGAAACTTTTCCGCATACGCGCGGCAGATGTCCGCCGTGCCGTCGGTGGAGGCGTCGTCGTGCAATAAGATATCAAACGGAAAATCCGTCCGTTGCATCAGCACGCTCTCGATCGCCTGCGCGATGAACGGTTTATGGTTATGCGTTGGCAATATGACGGTCACGAGCGATTCAAGTTGGTGTTGCATTCCAGTCCCTCCGTTACTGTTTTAAAATTCCCCAATGCGCCAAATGCATGCGGATACGCCGCTTGAGCGGCAACTGAAGATATCGTTCGCGATACGGCGTTTTCTTCAGTTTGGGTAGGTCGTTTGTCATGCGCAGCACCTCGTACTCCTGATAAGTCGCATTAAAATCGACCGCTTCATGCCAGCGATAGCCGGACCATTCGTCAAAGGCGCGCAACGCCTGCGCGAGGCTTCTGTGGTGCTGCACCTGAACATCGCGTTTGGCTGCGTTGTAGGTCAGCGTCCACGACCCCGGCACCGCCTGACGGTAGGCGCACATCGTTTCGGCGAAATAATGCGTCGTCCCCTGCGAAGCAAAGAATATCTGCAGCACCGCGTCGTCCACATCGGAAAGATCGCAAAACGGTGCGCGATTCTGCGCCAGCCGCGTGGGAGCAACGATGGATGCCGTCGCAACAAAGCCGCCGCCGCCGCGAATGACGTCCTCCGTTTCGATATCTGTGTCTTCCGCATATGGTGAAACCAAACCGATCCAATTCTCTAGCGGATCGACCAGCTCCGCAGCACACACGCAGAGCGTGCACTCCGGGTGTGCTTCCATATAGGAAATCTGTTTCTGGAGTTTATGCGGGCTTGTCCAGTAGTCGTCACCTTCGCAGATGGCGATATATTTGCCGCGCGCGAGCGGGAAAACATAGTGCTCGAGTATCTTCGGGTCCTTGGAATAGATGTTCTCCGCGCGATAGACGCAGCGGAACAGATCCGGCCGCGCTTCTTCGTATGCGCGGATGATCGCCGCTGTCTCGTCAGTCGAAGCATCGTCGTGCACGATGATCTCAAACGGAAAATCCGTGATCTGAGAGACAAAGCTATCCAGCGCGCGCCGGACGTAGGGTGCATGGTTATAGGTATCGCATACGATCGATACCAGCGGTTCTCTATGCTCCATGGAAAGCCCTCATTTTAAGTTTGCCCAACATACAGATGCAGTCGAGCAAACATTTCTGTTTTCGTAATATTGCATGAATCTGCAGACGATGCATACGGGAAAGATTCGGATTGCTCTGCAGCGCTTGTTGCTTCGCGCCAAGCTTTGCTTCCCATGGAAAATTCAGCAACGAGCGTTTCTCCGAGGCCGTTCCGGCAGCCCGGTAATACATCCAGAAGATAGCCAACGCTCCTCGTACTCTACGCGCTTGCAACAGATCGAAATACTGCGGTGAATCCATCCCCCAGAGCGTCATATAACGCTGCAGCTGCAGTCCGATTCTGCGGTCAAACATCCGCATCAGCCGCTGTGCGTCCGGCTGCCGCGTCATACTTCTGCCATGTCTTCGATAGCGGTAGAGCCGGCGGTTTCGATAGACGATCTTTTCTGCGTGCGTCAGCGGGTAAAGAGATTGCAAAAGGTCTTCTCCGTGCGGATTGTCAGCATAAAGCGTGTAGTCTGTATCGTCCGCCTGCAACAATGCCGTTCGGATAGCCTTAAACCAGATATTGTTGAGTTCTTCGGTGGCGATCAGTTTTTCATAGATCAGTTTTTTTGAGTCGCCTTCAAACACACTGCCGTCCGCAAAAGCCGCCTTGTTCGGTTCAATCGAGCCATCCTCTTCAAAATAGCTGTAGTTGTTGAAAATCACGACATCCGCGCCCGTCTGCTCGATGGTTTCGCGAATGGTAGCGAGGCACTCCGGTTCATAGGCGTCGTCCGCATCGAGAAACATACAGTAGTCGCCCTTCGCGGCACGGATTCCTGTGCGTCGGGCAAGGATCAGCCCGCTGTTCTTCTGGTGGATCACGCGGACGCGTTCCGGATATCGCGTCTGGTAACTGTCGCAAATCTGCCCGCCGTTGTCCGTTGATCCGTCGTCTACAAGCACGAGTTCAAAGTCCTCCCCGCTTTGCCGCAGAGCGGAATCGAAACACTCTTTCAGGTATTTTTCCGAATTATAGACTGGAACGAGTATGCTCAAGAGCATGTATTGTTCTCCTTGTCGTGCTGGCCTATAGACCGGCAGCGTGACTATTTTACGTTTTCCAGACGGAGTAATCCACCAAGAAATTGCTCGCCGCTCAGTGTCATCGTCTGGCTCAATCCGCTTGAACTATACTGCGTCAATTCGCCGAATTTGATGCCCTCCGGCGTATCGTACAGATCGACACGAATATGGACAAGCCCCTCACTGAGCCGCTCCGCAAAAGCGACCATCTCTTCATAATGCGGTGGTTTTGGAATCTCAGACTCCTCAGGCTCCGGATTGTCGGACTGATAAATCTGATACTGCGTAAAATCGCGCAGGTAAGTATAGTTGCCGGAGTGCCGGTCGATATGATTCGTACACACCAGCACCAGCTGCGCCTTTCCATCAAAGCAAAAGAACTTATAGTCCATCGCCTGAGATCCATCTGTATTGACGAGGTATCGCTCCGCAAGCACGCGACGCGGCACATCGCGGTAAGGCCATTCGCGGCCAGGAACGGAATAATCCCTGCGCAGTTTTTTCTTCAGCGTTTTGCATGCCGCGTTTACATCAAACGTAGCCTTATCCCAGCAAATAATCGCGCTGCCCGAATCATGCGCGCATTTTAAAGCAAACTGATCCGGCAGTATCGAAAAATCGATCTGGTCGGGACTGTCCCAGATACCGTACAGATCGTTCAAGTACGCCTCGCCTCCGCGCTCGCGCACGAAATTTCGCACAGCTAATTTATCGCAAAGAATCGGATACATCGGGTTTTTATCGTGCAGTTTGAGCCACTGAAGTTTTTCGCTGTACAACACGGGCGGATCGAGCTGCAGCGGTCTGCCCAGTACGCCGCGATAGAGCAGCTTCAAATAGCGTTCGTCATCCATCCGCGCAAAGAAGCCACGCCGGGACAATATCACAAATAGTTTAAATGGATTTTCCCGGATCGACCGTATTCTCTTTAATAAAGACTGTTTCAAGCGACTACCTCTGTCCCTTGTGTCGTAGGTGTCAAATGCTTCGCTTCCGCGGCGTACGTTAGATTTCCCTGCAGTGAATATCAGGCTAGTTCTTATACGCGCGCCTAAGCTCGTCGAGAATATCTATTTTCGCTAACTCGCTCACCGGTTGCTCAATTTCCAGGTCGAGGAGTCCTCCCAGCATACGGTCAAATTTATCGCTGTATTCTGGAATAAAACCACTCTGGTCAAAAAGCGTCATCTCACCGAAGCGCACCCCGTCAGGCGTATCATAAAGATCAACCCTTACATGCTGTAACCCATCGGAAAGCCGCTCAGACAGTTCAATCATCTCTAAAAAATGCGGCGGCTGCGATGGCGAAAACCTGCTCGTACCATCAACATTCAAAACGTTTGTCCAGAACGGGCGAAATTGGTAATCGTACATGTAATAATCTGCGCTCTTCTCCCGACGATTTGTGCATACGCAGACCCAGAGTATCTTCCCGCGCACACAGTAGAACTTGTAATCATCTGGGAGGGAGCCATCTTTGCGGCCGATAAACTCCTCCGCTATCACGCGACGCGGTACATCGTGGTAAGGCCATTCACGTCCGGAAATGGAATAGTCCTTCTTCAAGCGTTTTTTCAGTGCTTGTTTCGCCGCCTGAATATCGAAGGATGCCTTATCTTTGCAGATAATCGCGCTGCCTGAATCATGTGCGCATTTGAGCACAAAACGTTCCGGTAATGCGGAAAAGTCAATCTGCTTGGAGTCATCCCAGACACCGTAGAGAGTAACAAGGGGTTCTGCTCCGGCCCGCTCGCGCACGAACTCGCGTACAGCGACCTTGTCACAAAGAACCGGATACATCGGGTTCTTGTCGTGCAGTTTGAGCCATTGAACCTTTTCGCTGTATCGCACGGGAGGATTCAAGTGTAACGGCCTGCCGGTCACGCCGCGATAGAGCAGCTTCAGATATCGCTCATCATCCATCCGCTTGAAGAAGCCAAAGTGCGTCAAACCTACAAATATCTTATTAAAAATTATAGTTACGGAATGTGTCCCGTCTACAGGCAGCAGCTTCAACCTAATTTCTCTTGTTGATGATCTTTTGTGCGCGTTGTATTTCGCAATCTTCCGGAATGTTTTCTGTTTGTTTATCATCTAACACAGTTGTCATCGGCACTGATGATGATCTCGTGGCTCAAACAAATCTCTTCCATACTCATCCTTTTCTCGTGTTAAAACACGAGCGCAATACTACTCATATTTTCGATTGACTTGAACCACCCGCAAGTGTTGTTGCTCTTTCGCGCTTCGCAACGCCTTCCAGGTATTCCTTCCATTGTTTCGCAACTTTCGTCTCATCCAGACGATTGCGGATCGCCGCGGCGTGCTGGCCGAGCCACGCGGCGTACGATTCATCGTCTACAAGTTTACACATCGCCTCAAACAGCGCATCCTCGTCGCCAACCGGAACCAGGTGCCCGTTTTCTCCGCTGTTGATCAGCGAGCGAACGCCGCCGATGGGGCAATCCGTCGCGATGCAGGGCAGTCCGCAGGCCATGGCTTCGATGAGCACGTTCGGCATACCTTCATAATCCGAACTTAGTACGAACATACCGCTGTCATTGATATCCGAGAGCAGCGTCTTGCTCTGCCCCGCGAATTCGACAGCGCCCGCGATGCCAAGGCTGCTCGCGCTTTTTTGCAACTTCTCTTTATCCGGACCTTCGCCATAGATGATCAGCGAATAGTCGTGATGCGTTTTATAGAATCGCGCAAACGCACGAATTAACAGATCGAAATTCTTTTGCTCATGCAGTCTGCCCGCGGCGACGACGGTGCGCTTACGTTCGCCCTCAAAACGCGCGGGGATGCGGCTGGTGTCCAGCGGATTGTCGAGCACGATGCCGCGCTTCTGAATCGCGCGTGAAAAATAGCGCGAAGCGTCCTTTGTCTGAAAGATGAATCCTTTCGCAAATGGGTAGACAATTCTACGCAGGACTCGCTTAATCTTGCTTTCCGGGTGACGATGCGGATCGTTTCGTTCGCTTACGACAACCGGAACGCCGGTCCCCAACAGAAACAACACCGTCCAGACGTTCACCTTCTCCGGCATGGCGAGCACTACATCTGGCTGCTCCTGCTTAACAAGTTTTCTGAGCTTTCGATACGCTTTGGGGATTTTCCGTGCGGGCAGATGCTGGTCGAAGGTCAGATAAATCTGTTCAACCTCTACCGGCAGGTCGTAAAACGAAGGCACACCACATTCTGTAACCAGTTTGCACTCAATGCCATCCCGCGCAAAACAGTTCAGCAGCTGCGCAATCACGCGTTCGCAACCTCCGCCGCTCATCTTGTGCGTAACGATCATGAGTTTCTTCATCGTGCGTGTCCCTTTCCAAGAGAAGTCCTGTGGTTGTATTACAAATCTATGCGCTTATTGGTTCCCGACTCGCGTGGCTTTTTCATAGATCGCCATCAGCGTCTCCGCGTTCTGCGAAACATCGTAGCCCGCTTCCGCAGCACGGATGATTGCCGCGTTTGATGCTGCCCCACGTTCCGTTCTTTGTATGGCTTCCATCGCGGTGGCGAAAATATCCGCTCGTTCGATGGGTATAAACACGACGAGATTTGTGAGCGCGGATTCGCGCGTCACGCGGTCGGATGCTACGCAGGGCAACCCCGCGCACTGCGCTTCCACCAGCGTAAGCGGCAGTCCTTCGTGCAGCGAAGGCAGCACAAACGCGTCAGCCGCGGACAGCAACGCGGGAATATCATCCCGCAAACCTAAGAACGACACCTGCTTTCGAAAACCGAGCGCTTCCACGCGCGCCTCGCAGGAGGCTCTGCGCTCTCCGTCGCCGACGAGCAGCAGCCGAGAATCGGGCTTTTTCAACAGCAGCGCTTGAAACGCTTCTAACAGAAACGACTGGTTCTTTTGCTCGTTGAACGCGCCAATGTGCAGAAAAACGAACTCCTCCGGCGCAAGACCGAGCTTCTCTCGTGTTTCCTCACGCGCTGTCTTCGAAAAGCGGAACTTCTCCGCGTCGATCGCGTTGTTGAGCACGGTATATTTGCGCTTTGGATAGAGCCATTCGCCGGCCAGGCAGGAACAGGCGATGTTGTCTGTGCTTGTTCGGTAAAAGATGCCGCGCAGGAGCTTGTCCGCAACCTTCATGTTGCACGTGGTGTTGTGCGAATGCGGCATGCGCACCTTTGCCCCGCCGCGCTTTGCCGCTATCATCTCGGCGGCAAGCGTCGCGCTGTTGCCGTGCGCGTGGACGATTTCAATCCCGCGCTCGCGAATGATGCGGCTGAGTTTAACGACATACGACAACGGATGCCGGTTGCGACCCGGGAGCACGAACACGTGCCCGCCCGTCAGCTCGACTTGCGCACGCGCGATCATATCCGGCTCGTTGGGGCAGACGAGATCGCACTGCACCCGCGCGGGATCGAGCCGCGAGATGTAGTTCATCACGCAGTTGGCGATGCCGTTCTTGCCGTACCGCACGGTCAGGACCATCATTACGCGAACAGGGTTTGTCACGGTGACACTCACTTTCCCAGCGCGCGGAGTTCGCCGTCCGTCTTGCCGGTCTTGCGGTATTCATAGATCTTTGCGTCAACGAGAAAACGATACCAGTAGCTTTCGAAATAGTGGTAGAGGTAGCCCTCTTTTCCGTCCAGGAAGCCCAGCCGGAAATAGTAATTGTAGACAAACCATAGCCATGCCCTTAAAAACATCGGCGCACGGTAATAGATCGTAAACTTCTTTTTGCGGTGCTGCATGAGCTGGGGATCAGTATTCGCGTTATAGCTTGCGCCCTGTTCATATGCGATATAATCCTGTAGTTCGCGGATGGCATACCAGTTATAGCGGCTGATATAGCTCGTCAAATCCTTAAAGTCATAGTGGAGATACCGCTCCGAGATAGTGATCGTGCGCCCTTCGTGCAGGATTGTGTGCGCGTCGCGCTTACGATCCTCGATGCGCCCTTTGCCGGTCTTGAAAATCATGATCTTGCGCTTTTTGCTTCCGCCGTGCTTCATCTGCCGCCCGAGAAAGAAGAAATCGCTCTCCATTACGATGCCGTTGATATCGTCAATCGTGTGCTCCTGCATGAGTTTTTCGCATCTTGCGCAGACCGCGGGTGTAAAGCGCTCGTCCGCGTCCAGCCGGAGCGTCCAGGCGGTGGCGATGTTTGCGTTGTCCACGCCCCAGTTGTATTGCGCGGCATAATACGTAAACGGATGCTCGTAAACATCCGCACCGTATTCGCGCGCGATCTCCAGCGTACGGTCTGTGCTGCCGCTGTCGATGACGACCACGCGGCTGCAAAATCCCGCGACGGATTTGAGGCACTCGCCGATATTCTTTTCCTCGTTGAGGGTCAGTACAATCGCCGTTACGTCCGCCATGCTGCGCGGTTCCTTTCGATT
>PNNR01000057.1 GCA_013824375.1 Clostridiales bacterium | reverse complement strand
GTGGCCTCCGCCGCTGCATGCACCGCAAGCGCGGTGACAGCGCCGCCGAGCCCCATCGGACCAACGCCGAGTTCGTTGATGCGCTTGAGCGCTTCGCGTTCGATTGCGGCGACGTCCTCTCTGTCGGCGGGTTCGCCGAGCGGGCGCAGCAGCTGACGCTTGGCAAGCAGCGCGCAGGATTCCATCGTGCCGCCGATGCCGACGCCGACGACGACGGGCGGGCAAGCGGAAGCGCCCGCATCCTTGACCGTGGTCAGAATGTGGGTCAGTATTCCTGCGATTCCTGCGGATGGCGGAAGCATGAAGAGCCTGCTCATGTTCTCGCTGCCGAATCCCTTCGGCGCGACGGTGAGCAAAACACGATCCCCCGGAACGAAGCGAACGTGCAGCACGGCGGGCGTATTGTCGCCGGTGTTGACGCGCGTGATGGGATCGAGAACGGATTTGCGTAAGTATCCTTCTGTATAGGCAAGACGCACGCCTTCGTTGACGGCGGCGGTGATATCTCCTTCGAGAAAGACATCCTGTCCGATGTCGGCAAACACGACGGCCATGCCCGTGTCCTGACAGATCGGGCGGAAGGCGCTTCTGGCGAGCTGCTGATTTTCAAGCAGCTGGTCGAGCACGTTCCTTGCGGCACTGCCCGCTTCTTCCTGACTGCGGGCGAAGGTAAGGGAGAAAACCGCATCTTCGGGGAGGTTGCAGCAGGCACACAGGCAGAGCCTGCGTACGGGTTCGATGAGTTGTGCGGCCTGAATGATCCGCATGCTGCCGCGCCGCCTTTCCGTGCAGTAGTAATAGGAACACACTAAAAAAGAAATTATCGCATAGATTATACCGTATGACAAGCCGGAATTTCCACAACAACGCATTTATGCAGAAAACGTGCATGATTATGAGCGAGGTTTTCGGTATAGCATGCGTTTCGTCTACCGCGACGCCATGGTCTCTTTTCAAAACGGTTTAAACAGAGCAATAGGGAAGGAGCGGCAACTTCGTCGCTCCTATAAACGGAAGATCTACTTCTTCGTGACCGCGTTTCGGATTGCGCCCGCAACCGCGAACAGCAGAAACAGCACGATATTGACGCAGACGATGCTAGCGCCGCTCGGCGCCTCGTAAACGTAGCTGACCACCATGCCGAGGATGAAGCCCGCGACCGCAACCGCGGCCGAGAGCAGCGTGACCGACAGGTATCGTTTGCCAATGCGCATCGCCGTCAGCACGGGGAAGATGATCAGGCTGGAAATTAGTAGCGCGCCCATCATCCGCATGCCGAGCACGACCGTCACCGAAGCGAGCGTCGCCAACGCCGCATTATAGACGCGGGTGGGAATACCCGTTGCGCGGGAGAACGTTTCGTCAAACGTCACCGCAAACAATCGCGGGTAGAACAGCACAAACAGCACGAGCACTACGCTCGAAAGCATGATCGACAGCGTCGCGTCCGCCGCGGAGAGGGAGAGGATGCTGCCGAACATGTAGTTATACACGTCCGTGTTCATGCCAGTGGTCATGGAGACCACCATGATGCCGATGGCGAGCGCGCCAGCGGAGAGCATCGCGATGGCAGCGTCGCCCTTGATGCGCGTGCTCTCGCTCATGCGAAGCAGCAGGAAAGAGGCTGCAATACAGACAGGAATCGCGAGATACAGGGGAGCGATCCCCACGACGGAAGCGATGGCCAGAGCGCCGAAGCCGACATGGGAAAGCCCGTCGCCGATCATCGAAAACCGCTTGAGCACGAGACTTACGCCCAGCAGTGACGCGCAAAGAGCTACGAGCAGGCCGACGGTCAGCGCGCGCACCAGAAACGGATAGGAGAGCATTTCACGCAATACGTTGATCATCTGCTTTCACCGCCTAAAAACCGTTTTCCGATCTCGCTTTTACGATAGTCCGCCGCAGAGCCGTAGAACAACTGTCGATGCTCCAGATGCAGTACCTTGCCCGCTTCATGCGCCGCCGCGTGCGGATCGTGGGACACCATGATGACCGTGACGCCGTGGTGCTTATTGATCTCCTCGATAAGGTGATACATGTCAGCCGCCGCGACGGGGTCGAGGCTTGCGATGGGTTCGTCGAGGATCAGCAGCTTCTGCGTTGCGGCAAGCGCGCGCGCAAGAAGAGCCCGCTGCTGCTGCCCGCCTGAAAGCTCACGGAAAGCCGCGTTCTTGTGCTGCGACATGCCTACGCGTTCGATCTGCGCGAGCGCGTTACTGCGTTGCGCGCGGGTATAAAACGGGCGAAAACCGAGCGAGTTGAGCGTGCCGGAGAGAACGACCTCCTGCACACTTGCGGGAAAGTCGCGCTGGCTCTCCTTCTGCTGCGGGAGATAGCCGATCTGGCGCGCGGTGAGCCCTTCGCCGAAAGTGATTTCGCCGCTGTGCGGCGTTTTCAGCCCGAGCAGACCCTTGACGAGCGTGCTCTTGCCGGAGCCGTTTTCGCCGACGATGCAGAGATAGTCGCAGCGCTCAACTTTAAAATTGAGTTCGCTGACCACCTCTTTGCCGTCGTAGCGAAACGCGGCGTTGTTGACCTGAATCAATGACATCTGGCCCTGTGCCTCCGTGAATTCTAATCGTATGAGAAACTGTTTGTCAGCTCAGCGCGGCTTTCAGCGCGGGCAAGTTGTTCTGCATGAGAGAAAGATAGGTTGCCCCGCTTTCAAACTCCGCTTTGGTCACGTTGTGGCTGGTGTGAAAGAGCATGGGTTTCGCGCCTGTTGACTCCGCGATGGTGTTTGCCATCTGTTGATTGGACATCTCGATATAGAACACCACCGGGATGTTCTCCGCCTTGACGTGATCGATCAATGAAGCAACGGTTGCCGAGGAAGCCTCCGTTTCCGCCGAACAGCCGGGGAACGCCGCATAATAGGAAAGCCCGAACTCCTCTGCAAAGTAGCGAACCGCGAAGCGATCCGCAAAGACGAATGTCTTACGGCTAGCTGCGTCCACCACATCCCGGAAGGACTGATCGAGCGCCTGAAGCTTTTGCACATACGCGTCCGAATTTGCCTGATAGGCGATCGCGTTGTCGGGATCGAGCGTAATCAGTTCCGCTGTCATCGCTTTGACGATGGAGATGGCGTTGACGGGCGCGGTCCAGACGTGTTCGTCCCACTCCTGTTCACCGGATGCATCCTCGTTCTCCGGCTGCATGCCGGCGACAAGCTCCTCTTCATAGAGCGTGACAAAATCCATCATGCGGAAGGTGTTCACGCTCTTGTCGAGGCCGGAGAGCACGCCGGTTACCCAGGTGTCGTTTTCGCCGCCGACATAGAGGAACAGATCCGCATTCTGGATGCGGATGATATCCTGGCTCGTCGGGTCAAAGGAGTGCACTTCTTCGCCGGGTTGGAGCAGGAGCGTGATGTCGGCGTCCGTGCCCGCGGTGATCTCGCGCGCAAAGTCGTAAGAGGGGAATATCGTGGAGACGATCGAGATGCCGCCGTTCTCCGCGGCCGCGGTTTGCGGCGCGCAGGCGGAAAGAAGGGAAAGGGCAAGCACAATCGCCAGCAGAATCGGTATCAGGGGTTTTAACTTCATGATGTTTGCCTCCGCAGGGTGTCGGTTCGTGGTCATGGGTCAACCGCTAGGTTCGGTTTCGCTTGCAGCCTTTACAGACGCCAAATAGAACCGTTTCTTTTTCGTCGAGAGAAAACTCACTTCTGGCAAGCACCTCTCGCATGATTTTCTCACTGACGGCATGATCCATGTGGTAGAGGCTCCCGCAGGCGGTGCATTTCAAGTGCAGATGCGCGTCGCAGGCTTCGCACGCGACGATCTGATAGGCAAACTGCCGCCCTAGACCCGCCGCAAACCGCTTGACCAAGCCATCGGAGACCAGGCGTGCAATCAGCCGGTAGATCGTGCTTTTGCCGGGCACGAACTCCACTGCGTGTTCGGAAAGAAGCCCGTCGTAGAGCTCCTCGACCGAGAAGCCCCGGTCGGGGTGCGCGTTGAGATAGTCCAGCAGGATCCGCCTCTGTTTTGTTTCGTATTCCGCCATCGCGAGTGCCTCCTTGGGATGAAAATTGCGTGTTGGGCCGATGGGGATGATCCTTCCGGCAGAGAACAGCAATTTGAGAATTACTCTCATATGTTTGCACCAATCCATCGTTTTGTCAAGTGGGTATTGCATAGAGAAAGCAAACACGTTGTGACTTTGAAGCATTCCTTCGGAGATCACCGCAGCAAGGAGCAATATTATCGCTTTTCGCTCGACAGCAGTTGTAAATCTGATTAAAATATAAATAGCAGAAAAATTTTCGAGACGATGGCTGTTCTTTCATCATAATCGGGCAATAAGGCAAAATCATATGAACCGGTGAATCTGGGAATGACCAACGGCAGATTGGACCGGACGGAGGATTAGGGTATGGACGAGCGAACCGCGGGATCCGGCGCGCTGGACGCGCTGTACGCGGAGCTGGCGAAGAACACGGGCGTTACCAACAAGCAGTTGCGCGCGTGGACAATCAAGACCAAGTTTGACGCGGAGTATACCGCCATGCTTGGCAAGCGTGTTTCCTGCTCCAGGGTTGCCACACTCTGCGAACCGCTGATGAGGCGTGTGGGCGAGTTGCCGGAGGAAGGTATTCTTCCGCACGCTTACGAGGTGCTTTCCGCGGGTTTGTATCCCTATACCGGCTCGCCGCGCTCCACGAAGGGACAAAAGGGCGCGTTAAAGCTGTTTGTGACTGTGCTGTCGCGTTTGATGGACGCGGAGCGCGAGCGGGCGTTTGACCCGCTTTTGGATTACCTGCCCATCACGCAGGAGGAACTTGACGCAAGCCCTGTGCGGGAACAATGCGTGCTGTTTGCCGAGGCGATGAAAAAGTGTAATTATCGGGAACTGCTGCGAATCGGAAAGGAGATCATGCCATTTGATCCCGCCGGTCATACATTCGGGGTGCGGCAGGTGGCGAGCCACATAGCAACGCAGGCAAAGCTTGCGGGGTTGCCGGTCGATACCGCGCTGGTCGCCTGCGCCGCTCTCTCACACGATATCGGCAAATTCGGTTGTCGCGGAGAGGATATGCCACGCATCCCGTACCTGCACTATTATTACACCTGGAAGTGGCTGGAAGAGCGGAACATGCCGGATATCGCGCATATCGCCGCCAACCACTCCACTTGGGATCTGGAGTTTGAGAATCTGCCGATCGAGTCGCTGATCCTCATCTACGCAGACTTTCGCGTGCGCGCCGAGCGCGGTGACGAAGGAAAAGAACTGACCGTCGTCAGCCCCCTGACGGAGTCGCGCGATCGCATCTTTGTCAAACTTGCGGATATGACGCCGGAAAAACGTCTGCGTTATGAAACGGTCTATAAAAAGCTGGATGATTTTGAGCGGTTCCTGATCAGCCGAGGCGTGAATCCCGAAACGGGCGTAAATGCACTTCTGTCCGCGGAGAATCGGGACGCGGCGTTGCTCTCGCAAGACGCGGTGATTCGCGCGCTGTGCAACCATGCGTTTGACAACAACGTACATTTGATGCATACCATCTCCGTCAGCGACACGTTCGAAGCGCTGCTGGAGCAAGCGCGTGACGAGAAGAATCTAAATCGCATCCGCACATATCTGCTGTTATTTGAAGAATACAGCACCTATATGACGCGCACGCATAAACTTTTAACGCTGCGCTTTCTCTATGAACTATTGATGCATCACGACGGCGATGTACGCCGCCACGCTGGGCGTATCATGGGCGCAATCCTCGCCAACTCCGGCCCGCGATATCGCAAAGAACTGCCGCGCGGAGCAGGCTCTCTTGCTACCGCGCCGGCACTGCATGCCGTACTGAGCGAAAGCATCGCGCTCTGGGACGATTATATTGAGCTGTGCCTGCATCCCGACTACAAGATTTCGCAGAAACACGCGACGCGAATTTCCAACTCGCTGAAAACCGTCGCTGGCAGCCTCTTTACCCGCTGTATGCCGGAGGAGCGGCGCGGGTACTGGGACAAACTCTACCGCCGCGTGTTCTTCAGCGGGGGAGAAGACTTGCTCGCGTTGATGGACACGCTCACGCATATTCCGCAGGAAGTCATGCAGCTCGCAGAAATCGAGCGTATGCTGCCGATTCTCGGCGGGGCTGCCGCATCTTCCGAAGCGCGGGTTCGCATCCGCGCCCTGCGCGCGCTCAGCGCGGTTGCCGACGGCGACCCTAAACTGCTGATGCATGCCTGCGAGAGCATCAAACTCCATTCAGACGCGGAATTTGCTTCCGTCTGGCTGCTCAACAAACTTCGGAAACGGGCTGGGCTCTCCACGCTGCCGGAACCCATGCTCCCGGTCGGTGAAATATACTTAAGCAACCTCAAAAGCAGCATTTCCTGGACGATGAAACTCGTGCACATCGACCATCTTTGCGATTATGTGTATCTGCACCCGCAGGAGGCGTTTCATATCGCAATGCACTTATCAAACCTACTTTCTGTCAGCGAACATTTGCCCGTGCGCGAACGCGCAGGCGAGGCGTTGGTGGAAGTTTCCGGCGTACTATCGATCGATCAGAGAAATGAAATTATGGTAGA
This sequence comes from Clostridiales bacterium, assembly GCA_013824375.1. Taxonomy (GTDB): domain Bacteria; phylum Bacillota; class Clostridia; order Christensenellales; family CAG-138; genus UBA7703. Next base: position 18,144 of record PNNR01000057.1, on the reverse strand, counting down.
TCTCTTGCGCGAGCTGGAAACCGGACAAAACGAAATCTCCGGCTACATCCCGCCATATCTGGGCAAGCTGTTTTGCAGCGTTCCGGAAAAAGAGATGGACGAGGGCATCGATTATCTCGAGGGGCTCATACGCGCCGCGAACACACGCGCCGCAAGAGCTGCGCTCTCCACGCTCTGCACTGTGCTTTCCGGCTACTCCTCGGAGAACAGCGCGCGCGCGGATGCGGTTTACGAGCGGGTATTCGGGCTCCTGCTTACCGGTGTTGCTCATTTTGACGACAGCATCCGGCTTACCGCGCTCGAAGTTATTTGCCGGATGTATTTCGGCAATGAGAATTGTCCGCTTTCCGCGCGGCGGGACTGCCTCGTGCGCTTCGGTAAAAAACTTCTTACCCTGCTGGGCGAACGGCGGGACGGCATGCTCGCGTTTTTCAACGAAGCGGCAATGCTCAATCATCTCTACCGTTTTATCACGCAGTGCGAAACCATCGGGAGATTCTCGTTTGAACCGCTCAAACCTGTCGCGTTCTTTCCGGGTACGTTCGATCCGTTTTCGGCCGGACATAAACGTATTGTCGAAGAAATTCGCGCACAAGGGTTTGAAGTATACCTTGCGGTCGACGAATTTTCTTGGAGCAAGCGAACGCTCGCAAAGCTCTTGCGACGCCAAATCGTCAGCATGTCCGCGGCAAATCTGCCGGACGTCTATCTCTTCCCGGACGACATACCGGTCAATCTTGCCGTGCCGGAGGATCTCAAGCACCTCAGCCGGCTCTTCAGCGACCGCGAGCTGTATCTCGTCGCTGGTAGCGATGTCATCCTAAACGCGAGCGCCTATCGCCAGAGCGGGCCGGGTACGGCTGCCACCTATCACCACATCCTCTTCACCCGCGTGGAGAGCTCGCACCCCGAGGACAACCGACGCGCGGAGGATCTGCTGCGCGGGCGCGTGATCCAGCTTTCGCTGCCTGCCTATTATGAAAGCGCGAGCAGTACGCAGATTCGCGAATACATAGACAAGGACATGGATATCGGCATGTTGGTCGATCCCGTGGTGCAGGATTTCATCTATGCACGCGGATTGTACCTGCGCATGCCGCAGTACAAGCATGAGATCAGCGCGCTTCCGCGGAGACGTTGCGAGGTGCACGAAACGGGCGACGAATACACGGCGGTCTATCGCGACAACAACGGCGAGGCGCTTGCACACATCCGCAGCCGCAGCGTTAGTGTCACGGATCTATATGATGTGCTCGGCGAGATGCGCGGCTCTGTGGAGACGGTGCGGAGACTTGCTTCCGGGCGTATCCTCTGGATTGAGGAGACAAGCGGAAAGGGCGAGGCACTTCGTGCGCTGCTTTGCGATCTGCTCGCGCGTTCGTTGATTCGCGAGCATACATATGCGCTCTACCGCTGCTTTAACGCGGACGAGCGCGAGATCGCAGGCCAGCTCGGCTTCCAGTCCATCGAGGGACAAAGCGCGCTTTTATATGCGGATATGCGCGCGCCGCTCGTGCTGCTGGAGGACACGCTCCAACGCATCAAGGAACCGTTTGCCTCCGACGAGGCGGTACGGCAGGCGGTGGAGTCCACGAGACCCGCGCTGCGGCACGCCATCTGCGATATGTTCCCCGGAACGCTATTGCTTTGTTTCGATATGGAGGCCATCAACGACGGCGTCATCGAAAAGGTGCGCGCGCTGAATGGCGTATCGAGTGTGCCGCCGACGGAAAAGACACTCGGCCGCGCGATGTGCGTTCCGTACGGCATGATCCTCGGCGAGACGATCGTGCCGAACACCGTTACCAAGGCACTGCACGCGGACAAGGTATTTCACGCCAACGAGAGCGGGTTCGACATCACAGAATCGCCCGGCTATTCACCGTTGAAGAATCAGGTGCGCACGATCAAATCGTTCCGAAGGCCCGTGTTGTTGATCGACGACCTGCTGCACAACGGCTATCGGCTTGAAAAACTCGACCCGCTGTTCCGCGAGCAGGGCGTGGAGGTCGAGCGTATCATCGTCGGCATTCTCTCAGGCAGGGGACTCGATCTGATGCGGGAGCAGAAGCGCAATGTCGACTGCGAATACTTCATCCCCAACATGCTCTATTGGTTCACGGAAAGCCTGCTGTATCCTTTCATCGGCGGCGACAGCGTGGAAGGCGGCATCGTGGAGCGGGACTATCCGCCGGGCATCAACCTGATTTTGCCGTACCAGTACCCGAAATATCTGCACGGCGCGCCGCCACCTGCAGTGCGGCAGTATTCCCGCGTTGCGCTGCGAAACGCGCTGACGATACTTGCCGTGCTCGAAGACCGCTACCTCAAGCTGCAGGGTACGGGGCTGACGCTCCGCCGTCTCGGCGAGGCACTCGCCCGCCCGCGTCTGCCAGACAAGGGCGCACATATGCAATACGATCTCAACGTGGTGGCATCTGCCTACCTCAAGGACGACATCCGGCAGATGCGGCGCATCTCCAACGCGGAGGATGTGTGATTTTATGAAGTTTTATTCGTACCGGGGATATTGCCTCGCCGATCACGGCGGGCGGCTGCCGGAGGGCGCGGCTGCAGTAAATGAGCCGTTTGAGCCGCTGATTTTTCTCGTCGAACGCGACCCTTATACGAGCCGTGGATTGTTTGCAATCCGCTCAACGGCGGAGCTGGATGAGCCGGAAGGCGTTGGTTTGCTTTTGCCACCGCCTGAAGATACACGCGACGACGCACTCGCAAGATTCGTCCGCAAACACGGAGCAAGCGCCGTCAACACAGCGTTTTCACGTTGGCTTGCGGTACTCAATGCGTTTTGCGCACGCGGAATGAAGAAACCGCGCGTCAATCTGGTGGGCTTGGGCAACGTAGGCGGAACGACCGCGACAGGACTGAAGCTGCTTGGAACGGATTTGGCGCAGATCGGTATCTATGACCACGACGAGAACCTGTGCCTGCGCTATGAGGCGGAGCTGAATCAGGTGCTGTCCGTGCGGGACGGTGAAACGCTGCCACCGATACGGATACTCACTGAAGACGAACTGTTCGATTGCGACGCGTTCCTGTTTACCGCGGCGCGCGCCGTGCCGGAGGTCGGTTCCGAGAGCGGCGGAGACGTGCGCATGATGCAGTTTGAAGCCAACCGTGACATGCTGCGAAGCTATGCAAAGCGCGCGCGGGAAAGCTGCTTTGCAGGGCTGTTTTGCCAGATTAGCGATCCGGTCGATCAACTCAGCCGGGCGGTGTTCCTGATGAGCAACCAGAACGAGCAGGGCGAATTCGACTGGAACGGGCTCCTGCCTGAACAGGTGCGCGGTTTCGGCCTCGGCGTCATGCACGCGCGCGTCATCTATAGTGCGCAGCGCGACGGTATCGAGCTGGAACAACTGCGCGTCTTTGGTCCGCATGGGAACGGCCTTGTCGTTGCAAATGTGCCGAACGAGGGATACAACGATACAATTTCCCGCTCGCTCACGCACAAAGCTGAGACGGCGAACCTCTCGGTGCGCGCATTCGGCTTCAAACCCTATATCGCGCCGGGACTTTCCTCCGCGGCGGTGTCCGTGCTCCGTGCGTTACGCGGAGAGTGGCACGATGCGGCGGTTCCACTCGGCGGCGCATATTTCGGTTGCCGTGCGCGTTTATGTGCTCTCGGTACGGAACAGCGGCGCGAGGCGTTGCATCCCGAACTCTACCAACGCATTTTGGAAAGTTATCAAAAACTTGAGGAGTTGCACGCCGGATGAACAGCATTCTCGTCGTCACCTGCAACGAAAGCGAACGGCTCAACGAAACGCTCTCCTATGCGCTCGAAGGCACTGTTTACGAGCGGGTGGACAGCGCCGTTGCGCTGCCGCAACTTGCGGGCAGACGCGTTCTGTTCGCCATCGGCTTGAGCGAACACGGGCTTGACCCGGCAGTGGTTGCATTGATCGCGTATCTCCGCCAGAACTCCGATTCGATGCAAAGCTCGACGGGCGCGATCATCATCGACGGCGCGGGTGAGCTCTATACCAAACAGACGGCGGATATGCTCGTGCTTGCGGCGAATCTCGCGGGCTGTCGTTTTCCCGGCAAGCCGCTCGTGGAAGCGACGGGTTCGCTCGACAACTGGAACATCCAGTCGCTGCGGCGCGGGGTCTCGCTCTCGGGTGCATATCATCAAGCCGCGCGGGAGCTCGTTGAACGGCTGATCCGGTTTGATCCGCAGAAGAAGGCGCGACCGAAGGTGCTGCTGCTGCACGCGAGCGACCGGGCAACCTCAAATACGCTGCAAATCGGCATGCGCATCTCCGAAAAAATTGCTCCGTATTGCGACATACACGAAATTTCGCTCATCAACGGCGCGATCTTCGACTGCCGCGGGTGCTCCTATAAAACCTGCGCGCACTTCGCGCGGCAAAACAGCTGCTTCTACGGTGGCGTGATCACAGACGACGTGTATCCCGCGATCAACGAATGCGACGCGCTCCTGCTGCTGTGCCCAAACTACAACGACAGCGTGAGCGCGAACATTCTCGCGTTCATCAACCGGCTGACCAGCGTCGTGGTGTATAACAACCTTTACGAGAAGTTGCTTTATTCCGTGATCGTCTCCGGCTACAGCGGCAGTGACATTATCGCGCAGCAAGTGATCGGCGCACTTTGCCTCAATAAAACATTTGCGCTGCCGCCGCGGTTTTGTTTGATGCAGACAGCGAACAACCCCGGCGAGGCCATGCAGGCGGAGGGGATTGAGGAGCGCATAGACCAGTTCGCCACGCGGATGCTGGAGTCTCTACGGCAGTAGATGCCAGGATAGAATAAAAAACGGAATGAGATACGGTTTTTATTTTGTGCCGGAGAACAGACGGCGGCGTTAGGAGTTCGCGGGTAAAAAAACGGGCCCCGGTTTATTCCGAAGCCCGTTTGCGTTTTTTGGCGCTAGATTTCCTCTTTCTGCTCATGTGTCGAAAGAATCCCATCAGGCAGATGCAACGCGATCAATTTTCCTGCGAGCAGCCGCGCAAAGCTCGCAGCGATGGCGGATCCGACAATTAGATCGCTCACCTCGGTGCCGGTGTTGCTCGTTTCATCAAAGATCGGTTCTGCGCTGGCCTTTGCATGCTCCACGACGTAGCGGGAAATACGCAGATAGGATGCGGTAAATCGCAAGTATTCTTGATGGATAATCTCCTCATCATCGGGCGGAAGTATCGCTGCCATCGCAGCCATTCCGACGGATTGTTTGAATGTGCAGATCATTAGAAGAAGCGCGATGTGCTTTCGTCCGTATTTTTTACGCACAGGAGCGGGAATCAGGCGCAACTTGACATAGTTGTTGACCATCGATGGAGTCAACAGTTTTTCTTCAACCGGGTCGTATACAAAAAAGCCGACATAATTATTAACCAGCGCGATCACCTGATCAAGATACAGATCGATCTTCGGCAGCTCCTCCCATTCGGGCAGGTAATAAGAATCGAGAAAGCGTTCCCAACGGGTCAGCTTCTCCGCGACCAGTTGTTTGTCATATCCCATCTGCTGCGCTCCTTTCGACGGTTCAAACTAAGCTCGACAATTATCCTATCATACAGGTGTATCGTCAAGCGGTATTCAACTTCAGACGATTATTACGCTCTAACACCCTCGCGTTTTTGTACGGAAGTGCTTTACATCATACGTGAAATCAGTTAATATAGTATAACAAACTAGTAAACGAGGTGCAACAAACAATGTCATTCGCACTTTTTACAGATTCAACCGCATCCTTGACGGAAGCTGAATATACTTCGAGCCATATCGAGGTGCTTTCATTGACGCTGTCCATCAACGACGAGGAAATCCTCTGCTATGAACCCGGCAAGGTGTTTGACTGCGAAGCGTTCTTCAAGCGTATGCGCGAAGACAGTACCCTTGTGACGAAGACCTCTATGGTCAACACGGCCGCGTTTTTGACCGCGTTCGAGCCACACCTGCAGGCGGGCGAGGATGTTCTCTATCTCGGCATAGCGGGCGGCATCAGCGGCACCTGCGGCGCAGGAAAAGTAGCAGCGAGAGAACTGCAAAAGAAATACCCCGAGCGAAAAGTGCTTGTCGTGGATACGCTCACCGCGGTCAACGGCGAAGGTATGATCCTGCGGGAGGTAGTCAAGCTTCGCGACAGTGGCGCGAGCGCGGAACAGGCAGCCGCGCATGCGGAGCGCAGAAGCCACGAGATTCACTCCTATATCCTTGTGGACGACCTGAACTTTCTCAAGCGAGGCGGCCGCATTTCCGGCAGCGTGGCAATGGCGGGCAGCATTGTGCACCTCAAGCCCATTTTAAAAGGCGATGAGGAAGGCAGGCTGGTACTCGATCAGAAGATCCTCGGACGTAAAAGAGCCATCAAGAAGCTGTTGGAGCTGTTCGTGCAATATCACGTAGCCGGTGAAGATAATAGATTCGTCGGCATCGCGCACACGGGCTGCGAGGACGAGGCGCATCTGCTTGCGGCAGACATTATTGAGCGTTATCCTCACGCGGATGTGTCAGTGGGACTTTTTGAGCCCTGCACAGCTTCGCATGTAGGCCCCGGCGCGATCGCTCTCTTCTTCTTCTAAGTCAGTTGCGGCAGAAAGCTGCGCGGCAAAATGTAAGAGCTTTCATCAATCGGCGGAGCACTCCGGGACGGGGATCCGCCGATTCTATTCTATATCTATTGAATGATATACAACGAAATCAACAAGTAAACATGCCAAATATGAACAATAACGCAATATTACATAACCAAAGCATCAATTTCTATTGCAAAATCGGAAACACATAATTATAGTGATGATGTAGCCTCGCTATGTATAAACGATTATACATATGCGCTCATAGATCGTTTCTTTCCACCCGTTATGAAAGGGCGTAATATGGAACGCGAATGGCTGGACAATCTTTACAGGTTGGTTCTGCAACAGGCACAAGACGGCATCATATTATCAGATGCTGACGGCGTTATTGTGTTTGTCAACGATGCTGCGGAGCGAATCCGAAATATCAAGCGCGAGAGCGTCATAGACCGCAGTATGGTGGATTGTCACAAGGAGACATCAAAAGAGAAAGTAATACGCGCACTGCATTATATAAAAACGCATGAAGGCGTATCCGTCAGTCGCATGGTAACTGACGCCGAGAACGATAAATATTACGAGAACGTATATGCCCCGGTGTTTGATGAATCACATAAGTTGCAGGGAGTGTCTGTTATTTCGCGCGACATCACCGCGCGCAGACGCGCGGAGGAATCGAAGGCATCCATACAGCGCGCGCAGGAGGTTGCGCTCGCCACGCTCATGGAGAAATATCAAAGCTTGATGATGATGAGCATGGAGATGTTGACGAATCTTTTGGAAGCACGTGATCTGTACACCAACGGTCACAGCAAGCGCGTCTGTGATATTGCCAGTAAACTCTTCGAGCATAGAAATGGAATAGATGATCGTTTTTTGGATGTCCAATGGGCGGCGAAGCTGCACGATATCGGAAAAATTTGCATCCCGGATGCGATCGTGCATAAACACGGCGAACTCACGGACGATGAGTATGAGTCAATTAAGATGCACAGCTCGCTCGCTTCGGATATCGTTCGTCCGCTTGACCCCGGCAGCCGCATCTGGCCGGCGATTCGGTTTCATCACGAACGGTATGATGGAAAAGGATACCCGGACGGGCGTGGCGGGGAGGATATTCCGGATGGTGCGAGGGTAATCGCAATAGCGGATGCTTATGATGCGATGCGTTCCTGCCGGCCTTACCGTGATCCGATGACATTTGATCAGTGTATCGCAGAGATCAAGAGTAACGCGGGCACACAGTTTGACCCCGAATGGGTTGATGTGTTTCTAGAGCTTGCGAATACGGGAAGCATCGATTGATTGCTTTCCAGTAGGGTTTGAACGATCATACAAAAAAGCCTGCAGAATGATAATCGTGCGGGCTTTTTCGTTTTTTACAAGGTCGGGGTTTAAGAAAAGAATTATGGCAGATTCTTCCGCCTCTTCAGACGTTTTACAGCCTGATCGGCGGCAAGTTTGCCTGTGATGATCGAAACAGGCAAACCCGCAGGGCTAAACGTCCACATGCCGCATTGCAGCACATCATGTATGCCGGTTTCGGTCGATTTGGCTATCCTGCTGAATTCGTGGACAGCAGGGACGGGATGATTGGTGTGCGCCCAACCGGTGATTGCCCCGTGGAGCGTGCCTGTCTCCCGTTCGATGGTCAGCGGAGTAGCGCAAATTGCGAATTCCGCACGTTGCATCAGATGCGGCAGTATGCTCTGATCCAGCACGCGCAGAATCGTTTTTTGCGCTAAATCTTTGAACGCTTGATATTCGCCCGCATCGGAAAGATATTTTGTGAGGTCATAGTCAAACAGCGTGCTGACGATAAATCCCGTTTTTCCATCGGGAGCGAGTGAAGCGTCGCGCAGTACAGGTACGGAGATTTCATAAGTAGTCTTTTCTAAAAACTCGACAATCCAATGTTTCAATGTGTCTATGCCGTCACCTGCAATCAAACGCCAGTTGGGGAGTGAGGAAAGGCCCACAGACAAAGGCGTATAGAACGCGTGCGCGCCACAGGCGGACTGCGCTTCCTCGGGCGAGAAACTTGAACCGATGAACAGCGTGAGGACGGAATCCATGCCGTGGCTTCGCTGGGCAATCGCTTTTTGTTCGGCGACCGCTTTTGGCAGCTTCTCGCCGAGCGCGCGGTAAAATGCGGTTTGATCCGCGGCCCAAATGAGCTTGCGGTAGCCGGTTTCGCTTCCGTTTGCGGTCGTTATCTTATGATCATCGACGGATATGGAAACCACTTCATTGCCTGTACGGATCTCTCCTCCATGGGCGATGATGTAATCAAAAAGCCGCGCGGGAAGCATACCTGTTCCGCCTAGGGGATAGCGATAGTCAAGATACAACCCGAAGTAGCTCAACGCAAAGAACGTCGGCGTATCGGTAAAGAAATGCTGGCAGATCATGTCGATGAGTTCCTGGCTTTGTGTGAAGTTTCGCAGATATTGCTGCACAGGTTCGTTGAGTTTGCCAGCTTTTTTAATGTTGACGGAGTATTTCATCAGCCATGGCAGGAGCGTCTTGACCAGATAACGGGGGTTTCTCAACTCATCTTCCAGAAAAAGCGGATTCTCGATGCCGTAGAGCACGTCCATATACCGCATAACCCTGATAACCTCCGCCATAATTGCGTCGATGGCAGCGCTCTCGTCGGGAAAGAATGCTTTGTAGAGATTTGCATATTCTGGAAGGCTATCTTCGCCCTTTAGACGAACATTGCGCGCAGCGATACCCACCGTGACGGGGTTTCTGACAAACTTGATCGGTAGATTGAGCGAATGCAGCAGCGGTGTGATGACGCCGGAATCCTCAAACGCGCGGATACCCGAATCGAACGCAAATCCTTTGTGCGTGAAGGTGCCTACCAAACCGCCTGTTCTTTCCGAACGCTCCAGGATCAGCGTTTTGTAACCGGCTTTTGCGCAAAAGGCAGCGGCTGTCAGACCTGCAACGCCTGCACCCACAACGAGCACATCGAAATCTTCGTTCATACCGATTCCTCCATCCAGGTTCGAATAATTTGTGACGGTTTTACGCCGATCCCACCCTCCGGACGGCGGACGCGGCGGCGGGTTAAACCCTGCGGGCGTTTCCGCGGATACGGGAGGTGCGGCAAATCCCTCCTAGGTGAGCAGGCCCGCCCCGGTGGTACCGGAGAGCCGCGGCCGATGGCAAAAGAGACATGGCGCTTCTCGTTTCCGGAATAGTGCGCCTGTCATATTTGTTATGTTTTTGCAGCTCGTATTTTCTTTCCGATCAATAGGAGTGTCACCGCGGCGAATGCGGCGAGCATCAGCGCAAGCGTCACGATGACGGAGATATACTTGCCAGCAAATCCCTCGGGCGAAAGATGATTTGAGAGAATATTGGCATACGCCCATATGAGCACAAGCAAATAGGGGATATCATGAAACCGCAGCGCGGTCGCGATGCCAATGACGGCACCGACGAGCAATATGATGATCGTCCAATCCGCTTCGCTCAAGCCGAGCCCGCCAAAACCGTTGCCGACGAGCAACGCGGCAGCCCCCGCGATGGTGGCAATCGTTACCCAGCCGAAATAAACCGAGAACGGCAGGCGCACGAACCATTTCTCCTTTACGCTGAGCGGTTTATACGCCTGGATGATCAGGCGCAGATCAATCAATGCGAGGAGAAGAAGCGCGAGCAACAGGAAGGAAATCGTCAACAGACCGTAATGCCATGCGATGATCCAGCTGAGGTTAAGGATGCAGGTGATGATGAAGACAATGCCCGTACGGGTAAGAAGTTGCGCATTGACCGCTTCGCCCCGGCGGTGGAATATGCCGAATTGAAAAAGTGTGTAAGCAAACACGAGGATGTAGATTACGCCCCAAATTGCGAATGTCAGCGGTGCAGGGACAAAAAGATTGGGATACCGGTCAGAGACTTCCTTGGGTGTGACACCATTGATCGGCAGGATTGAGGAGAGCGCATTGACGGTGAGCATGGCAAGTAGCGCTAGAAGAATCAGCCACTTTAATGTTTTGGGTACTTTACACGGTTCCATGAAAGCATGCCTCCCTTTCGTGTTTTGTTGTGCGGGTTTCTGGTGCTACAGCGTGAAATAATAGGAGCTTAACAGATAATCCTGCTCATACTTGAGCGAAAGCCGATAGAGCAGGCGTTTTACCTGTGCGAGCTTGAATGATCCGCGCAGATATCCGTCCCGCAGGGCCGATAGCTTCTTATTTCGGATGGCGAGGCCATGTCGGCGAAGTAACCCCAAACGTGTTCCAGCGCGTTGACGGCGCGGCCTGTGTCCACGGATAATGCGAGCGCGCGCTCGACCGTTTGATAGAACAGTAAGGCGTGATCGCCGAGTTTGTCCTTAAGCAGCTCGCGAATGAACTGATAATCGTTCGGCGAACGCTCCAGCACGGCGTACTTATAGCGTCCCCATTCGGTTTCGAGCAGATACTGGTTAGGTAAGGAAGCGCAGAGCACGCATTTGACGGCGGAGCGGTTTTTGTCCTTTACTTCCAGCATGATATCGGGTGCGTTATACGGCAGGCTTCGACAATAATCCAAGAACGGGTCGATGGCGATGGTGTCAGAATGTGCGCCGCGCAGCTTGGCCGGGTGCTGCTGGGAATAGTGCGTCTTTTGCGCACCGTCCTTATCATGCCAGGTTTCGCGGCAAAGTTTAATCCAGTACGCGTCGCTCTTTGTTTTGTCTGCGGGGTTGATCGCATTGTGCAGGTTGTCGTAGACGGCAGGCGCTCCGATGCGATGGCAGAGATCCAACACTTCGTCGATCCGGAAGATGCTGCCGTCATTCTCTAAAACCAATCTCTCGGTAATCGCGGCGGGGAGATCGCGATAGACCTGCTTAAAACGGAGCAGCGCGGACGCGGCATCGCCATACTTACCCCCGATGTGGAGTATGATTTTATGCGTTGTGTCCAGTTCTAATTGGCCGAGGAACCGCGCGTGATAGGTCAGGTCTTCAATTGCGCGGCGCACAACCCCTCCATCCGGAGAATTGAGCACGGTATACTGTCCGGGATGCATGGAGACGCGCATATTGCTGTTCTTGATCTTCGCCGCGATGGATGCGAGGCGGTTTGAGTAAGCGGTATCCCAAGGCAATCCCGCTGTGATGCGGGAACCAAACGGGACGATATCGGAACTGATGCGGTAAAACGAAATATGATTGGAGATGTTGTAGTCGATCATGCGCTCCAGCGCGGCGAAGTTTTTACCCGCGAGAGATAACACCCGCTCTGTTTGAGCGGTTTTCAGCGTACAGGTTTTCAGTTGCGCTCCTTCGAGCGCAATGGCAAGGCATGCATAGCCAATACGCATATGCGGGCTGCCTTCCTAGCATTGTTTGCTTAACAAGTAGCAATTAATACTACTTTCATTATAAAATAAGCGGTTTGTACGCGCAAGATGATTTTTACTGTTAAAACATGTGCTCCTGTTGAATAAAATCGTGATACAATCACAAGAACAGGAACGAAACGGAGAATAGACATGCGGGAAGAAGATCATATTCTGATTGAAGAAAGAATTGCTTCTGAAGAGATATTCAAAGGGAAGATTGTGCATTTGTTTTGCGACACCGTACGTTTGCCGAACGGCATGGAAGCCAAACGCGAGGTGATGCGCCATCCCGGCGCGGCTGCGGTGGTTCCGGTTACAGACGATGGAAACGTCGTTCTTGTGCGGCAGTATCGCTATCCGTTTGCGCAGGTGATGCTTGAAATCCCCGCAGGAAAACTTGACGCCGACGAAGATCCGATGGTTTGCGCACGCCGCGAGTTGCTGGAAGAAACCGGGATAGAAGCGCAGGAGCTTGTATCTTTGGGTGCGTTTTACCCGTCTGTCGCGGTGATGGATGAGGTGATCCACTTGTTTCTCGCGCGAAACTTCAAGGCAGGCGAAGCAAATCTTGATGAGGACGAGTTTTTACATGTGGAGCAGCGCCCGCTGAACGAATTGGTCGAAGCCATTCTGCGCGGTGAAGTGCCGGATGGCAAGACGCAGGTTGCCGTGCTGAAGGCATGGCATCTGATACAATCATAGAAACAGCAAGAAGAAAATAACGAGTGCTAGGTATAAGCGCGAAAGTAACGGAGCGTTTGATCGCGCCCGGTTATTTTCGGCTTATTCGGCTTCGGGTTCTTCTGGCGGTATCACACAATATTTTCCTTCATACGGCTTGGTTTTCAGCTTGCCATTTCGGATCAACACCAGCATCAAAATGCCCACGAGTACGAGTACCGCAGAGAGCACCTGTGAAACTCGAATATTGCCGAACAGGTATAAGCTGTCCGTTCGCAAGCCTTCAATGACCGCGCGGGCTGTACCGTAGCCGATGAAATAGGTTGCAAGAAGCGTCCCGTCTTTCACGCCTTTTCGTCCGAGCAAAAGTGTAACGACGAGCAGAATCGTATTGCAAAAGCTTTCGTAAAAGAACGTCGCCTGATGCCATTCGCCAAGGGAATCGATGTACACTGCCAGAGGGAAGAACTGGAAGTTCGGGTTTGTCACCAGAGCGCCGAACGCCTCCTGGTTGACGAAGTTGCCCCAGCGGCCGATGGCTTGACCAAGGATCAAACTTGGAATCACAAGATCGATGAGCTTGAGAAACGAAAATTTCGCGGCCTTAGAGAAAATGAATGCCGCGAGAAAACCACCGATGACAGCGCCATAGATCGCGAGCCCGCCTTGATTGATCGCGATGATCTTTTCCGGATTTGCCGAGAAGTAGTCCCACTCAAACGCGACATAATACGCCCGCGCGCCGATGACGGCGAGCGGCACAGCAAGCAGGATGAAGTCCAGCAACAGATCGGAAGACCAGCCGCGCCGCCGCGCACGCAGGATTCCGAGCATAATTCCGAGCGCAAGGCCGCTTGCGATGATAACCCCGTACCAGGCGATATTGAAGCCTTGTATCCCGAAGAGGTTGACAATAGCGAATCGATCCATCGATAATCCTCGTTTCAAGCATTGCTGTGGTTAGAAAACCAAACGACAATCTCATTGTAACAAGACATAACTCCGATGGCAAGTTTGGCAAATCTCTGGATAGGCAACATAATGGCCGTGCAGAGCGGATTCTCGACTGCTTGCCGAGCATAAAATCACGCATCGTGTCGTTAAGCTGGGAGTGCGGGTCGATTAAATGTGTAACGCTTTTTATCAGTATGTAGAAACTTATCAAGTATGTAATGTAATTCAAACGCTGAAAGGGAGCCCGAACTTCTCGGAACAATTCAACCGTAAAGAGCCGCGAATTTCGCGGCTCTTTACGGTTCTTTTTCTTCGGTTAATCCCGATCCAAAATACCTTTTCCGTCGAGGATGCGGGGGATGTATTTCTCTATGCGGGCGACGCGTGTCTTGGATTGCTTTGCGTCCGCAAAATAGAGCAGATACGCTCTTTGCCGACCCGGCGTGAGGGAATAGAACGCGAGCTTGAGTGCTGCGTCGCTGTCCAGCATCGACTGAAACTCTTCCGGCATAGCCGCCTTCATCGGCTGGAACTCGACTTCAAGCCCTGCTTCTTCAATTGCGACTGCTTCCAAAATATAGTTGCGAAGGGTTTCCGTTAGAGCGCGCACCTCGTCCGCGCGGGTGAATTTTACCATGCGCATCGCTTGCGAGTGTTCGCCGGGGGCTACCAGAATCTTCGCCTCGTCCTTGAGCAGCGCGCCTTTCATAAAGCCGATGGCGCAGGAATCCTTGAACTCGAATAAAAGGATGGAGTTCTCGCCGTTGAGGTATAGCAGGGCTTGCCCCACTTGAAATCCTCGACCAAACCCGTAAAGAGGAGCAGCTCCCGCAGCAACGAGAGCGGCTCCGCCCAGCGCGAGTTGGGCTGGAAGAATGCTTCAATCTTGTTGACCTTTCCCGGCGTTTCCATACGGTTACCTCCTAAAAGACTACAAGAATAACATACTCAATTTGCGGACGATCTTCCGTGATATACACACTTCCGGATGAGTTTGAACAGAAGTTATCGGAGAAAGCTTTTCTCCAGCATCGCGGTGAACTCGCGGAAACGCGGCTCGCTGAGGCTGTACAGGAGCTTGACGCCCTGTTTTTCGATCTTGACGAGTCCCGACCCGACAAGCTCGCCCATGTGGTGCGAAACCGTGCCCGGCGAAAGCTCGGTGACGACCGCCAGCTCCTGCCCGTAGAGCGGACGCTCCCGCAGGGCGACGAGGATTTGCAGGCGCTTCTTGTCGTCCAGCGCATGCAGCAGGTTAGCGATCGACTCCAGATCCGTCTTGCCCGTGCGCTCTGTGCGGGTGAACTCATCGACGAACACGCCGTATTGAATGATGGTGTTTTCGTCTTTGCCGAGGTATTGCGCCGAGAGAATGTTGGAGTGCACATAGATCGTCGTAAGCTGCATGACGATGGGGTAGACGTCCGCATGCGGACAGTCGAGGCGGATGCCCTCCACCGCGAGCTGGTCAAAGAACGTCTCCGCGCTCGGCAGCGCGTTCCAGTCGGCCAGCGCTTTTTCGGCATACGGCGCGAGCAGGTCCGCTTTTTCGCGGATCAGCGCTTCCGCCTGATCCAGCACGCGGTTAACGCGCGTCTCATATTCCTCAAAACGGATGATCGCGTCGGCAAACAGCAGCTTGGTCGGATCGGAGAGCGGCAAACCCTGCGCGTACTGGAGCAAATCTGCAACCCCGACGCGCTCAAACGGAACCTCGATCGCCTCGTCGGAAATCGCGAGCGCGATCCGCAGGTTCAGGTCGTGCAACTTCTCGTCGCCAAGATTAAACCGCATCTGCCGCAACAGATCATACAGATTCGTCTCCATGCCGTTAGGAAATCCGAAGAGTTTGGTCAACTCCTGCTCCTCGCAGACGAGGTTTGCTTTGACGTGTCATACGCTTCCAGCATGCCGGAAAAGCGGCTGCGATCCGCGTTGTACTTTTTGCAATAATATTCGATCGCCGTGCGCAAATCGCCGGAGCGTTCGTTGTCCCCGCGATATGCCATGCGCGTGAGCGCGCCGGCTGCCTCCAGACGCAGATCGAGCGGATGAAACTTCAGCTGTTCCATAGGATTCTCCTTGGATGCTAAATGCATCCCGTTGGTTGTTTCTGTACGACCAGTATATCAGGCAAGCGTCTTTTCTCAAAGCGCTACAGCGCGTCGAGGCTCTTGACCCGTGTCAGCACCAGATACAGCCCGATGCTCAGTACGCCGGACGCGAGGATTGCCACCGGAACGGGCAGCACCGCCGCTAGTGCGGAGCAGATGAAGCTGCCGACCGGCATGGAGCAGACGATCAGCGCGGTTGAGATGCCGGAGAGCCGCGCCATAAAATCTTGCGGAATAAGGCGCAGGAATGCTGTGTGGTAAACCACGTTGATGATGCCCGCGCCAAAACCCATTAGTATACAGGCGAGCAGCACCACGCCGTACTGAAGCAGCTTCGGCGTCAGGTATCCGCCCAGCGCAAAGACGCAGACTGCGACTCCCTCTATGATACCAAAGACGATCATCTGTGTCTTGCCGGAGATCTTCTTGATCTTGGGCGCGACGAACGATCCCAGCCCAAGTGAGAGTACAAGCACGATGTTGATCAGCGACAGCGTCTCCGCGCCGCCTTTGAGATAGTCCGCAATGAAGGGTGCACCATATGCATTGAGTGGTACAAAGAAAAAGTTGATCATCGCGCCGATGAGCAGAAGAACCACAAGCACGCGGTTGGTTTTCATGAGCGACAGTCCTTCGAGGAAGCTATTTGCGGTCGATTTGAGGCTGACTTTCTCCTCCGGCAGATCTTCTTTGACGCGGATGAAACCGATGATCAGCGCGGAGAGGAAGAATGTCGCGGCGTCGATCAGCAGCGCGCCCTGAGAGCCAAGGAGAGCTACCACGCCGCCCGCGAGCGCGAGGCCGACGATCTCGGCAATCCTGCTGCCCGTCTGGTTGAGCGCGGAACCAACCTTGTACAGCTCCGGCTTTAAGAGCAGCGGAACGATGGCGGAGCCTGCGGGCATACGAAACGCCTCCAGCGTGGAGATGAGCAGCATCATTGCCGTCAAAAGCGCCGGCGTCAGGTGTCCCAGCAGATAAAACACGGCGGTTGCCGTGACGACCAGCCCGCGGCCAATGTCGAAGAGCACCATCACGCGCTTTTTCGAAAGCCGCTCGACCATGGCTCCTGTAAACGGCTGCAAGAGGATGGTAGGTATATAATTTAGACCTAGAATGAGCGCCATCAGCGCGGCGCTGTGCGTGATCTGATACATCAGCCACGCGATGGCAATGCCGTCGATGGAGTCGCCAAAGCGGTTGATGACGTTCGCCGCGATCAGCTTGAGATATTCCTTTTCCGCTTTCAGCGGGCGGTAGCTGGTGACTTCGCTTTCCATAGTCGATGATCTTCTTTCGTTATGTTTGAGTTTTGTTGTATCACGCTTGTAGAATAATACGTTTTACACTCGTCGAACATAGGATATCATAAATTTGATCCATGTCAATAGAATAGTTTGATAAAAATCAAAGAATCGCTCAACCATTTGTCGATCAGCTTAGAAAATCGCACAACCTTTGTTCAACATGCCTCGAAGAACACCCTTTATTCAAAAATCGTTTACAAGCGCGTGTTGGAGTGTTCACACTTGCTCTATTGAAGAGTGGTTGGGGAAATTATATGATGGATGCACAAATCGATTGACCAACTGCAATTAACATTTTTATTTGGAGGCGCTTATGATGAACACGCCGACGCCGATTGACGGAACGCTGCGAAAATTTGCGCTGCGCATTCCGCCCGTGATTTCGCAATGCAGCGGAATCACGATTTTTGGCAAACTCTATCGTTCCATCGTGTTTTCTACCGATCTGGCAATCATTCGCAACATCAATGCCGACGCGATCATGGCGGTTTACCCGTTTACGCCGCAGCCGGTGATCACGCAGGCGATCATCTCCGCTTCCGATATTCCGATTTTCGCGGGCGTCGGCGGCGGGCTCACGCAGGGCAAGCGGGTGATCCACATGGCGTCCTATGCGGAGATGCAGGGCGCGATCGGCGTCGTGGTCAACGCTCCCACGAAGAACGAGGTCATCCGCGAGCTGCGGGAGACGATCGACATTCCCGTTATCGTGACGGTCGCGCGGGAGGACACGGACATCTACGCCCGCGTGGAGGCGGGCATGTCCATTGTGAACGTATCCGCCGCGGGAGAGACCGCAAACGTTGTGCGCAAGATCCGCGCGGAGTTTCCGGAGCTGCCGATCATCGCAACCGGCGGACCCACGGAGGAGACCATCCGCGAGACCATCGAAGCCGGCGCAAACGCGATCACTTGGACCGCACCCTCCAGCGGCGAAATCTTCAAGAGCATCATGGCGGCTTACCGCGCCGGGGAAGCGCATCCGTAAGAAAACATAGCAACACAAAAAGACACGCAGGAGAATATCCCGCGTGTCTTGTTTTCTGTTTCGCTAGAAACGTTTAATGAGATCGAATTTCCAAGCCTTAAACTATTCGTCACGATAAAAAACCTGCTTGAAGGGGGAGTAGGTGTTCATATGGATGGTGCGAGTTGCCGTGT
>PNNR01000023.1 GCA_013824375.1 Clostridiales bacterium | reverse complement strand
TTGAACACAGCACAAAAAGTGGAACAACTGCTCAAGCAGCCCGTTGCGGAGCTTGGGTTTGAGCTTTGCGACGTGGAGTTTATCAAAGAATACGGAGACTGGGTGCTCACGCTGTATATCGATAAAGAAGGCGGCGTGAACATCGACGATTGCGAGCGCGTCAGCCGCGCGGTGGACCCGCTGCTCGACGAGGCGGACCCGATTGAGCAAGCATACATGCTCTCCGTTTCCTCGCTCGGCCTCGACCGCCCGCTGAAGAAGGACGCTGACTTTACGCGAAACATCGGCAAGCGCATCGAGTTCAAGCTCTTCGCGCCGAAGGACGGCAAGAAGGAGTTTGTCGGAGAACTCGTCAGCTTTGGCGAAACCCATGTCGTCGTCCGCCTCGAAAAAGGCGAGCTAACACTGGAACGCAAAGCCGTCGCGCTCGCGCGGCCGGAACTGAAGTTTTAAAGAGACTATGCGGGAAAAGCCCGCCGGAATGATACATTCACGTGATTGCAGAATGTGATACACGGGATTATTTGTAAG
The DNA here is from genome assembly GCA_013824375.1 of Clostridiales bacterium. Classification (GTDB taxonomy): domain Bacteria; phylum Bacillota; class Clostridia; order Christensenellales; family CAG-138; genus UBA7703. The sequence goes on along the minus strand of PNNR01000023.1, from coordinate 24,560 downwards.
GAGTACAACAGGATGAACACAGAGTTTGTCGAAGCACTGAGTGCGCTTGAGAAGGAACGCGGCATCAGCAAAGATGTCCTGATTCTCGCCATCGAAGCCGCGCTGACCTCGGCCTATAAGCGCAACTATGGCGCGACCGCGAATGTGCGCGCGCAGATCGACCCGCGCAGCGGCGAATTTCGCATCTACGCTTCCAAAACAGTGGCTGAAGTGGTGGAAAACCCCATCAACGAGATTTCGCTTGCCGACGCGAAGCAGGTTAACGTGCTTTATGAAGTGGGCGACGTACTTGAAGAGGAGGTCAAAGCCAAGGAGTTTTCGCGCATTGCAGCGCAGACGGCTAAGCAGGTCGTCGTGCAGCGCATCCGCGAGGCGGAGCGTGGCGTGATCTACGAAGAATACGTAGAGAAAGAAAACGAAGTGCTCACGGCGATCGTTCAACGTGTGGAAAAGGGTAACGTCTATGTCGAACTCGGCAAAACGGACGGCATCCTGACCCCGAATGAGATGATTCCCGGCGAAACCTATGAAAACAACGACCGCATCAAGGTCTATGTGCTCGAAGTTCGCAAAGATAGCAAGGGCCCTCAGGTTCTTGTCAGCCGCACGCACCCCGGCCTCGTCAAGCGCCTGTTTGAGCTGGAAGTGCCGGAGATTCAGACCGGCGTCGTGCAGATCAAATCCATCGCGCGTGAAGCGGGATTCCGCACCAAGGTTGCGGTGCATTCGACGGACATGCAGGTCGACCCGGTCGGCGCATGCGTCGGTCAGCGCGGCGCGCGCGTGGAACGCATCGTTAACGAGCTGCACAACGAAAAGATCGACATCATCGAGTGGGATTCCGACACGGCAGTGTATATCGCAAAAGCCCTCAGCCCAGCAAAAGTGCTGATGGTCTACATCAATGAAGAAGAAAAAGCGGCGAAAGTCATTGTGCCGGATATGCAGCTTTCGCTCGCCATCGGCAAAGAAGGCCAGAACGCCCGCCTTGCCGCAAAGCTGACCGGTTGGAAGATCGACATCAAGAGCCAGTCACAGGCGGAGGAGGCCATGGACGCCTTCTATCACGAAGACCAAGAAGAGATCGAAAGCGAGGCGTAACGCTTGGCGAAGAAGATTCCCATGCGGATGTGTGTCTCCTGCCGGGAGATGCAGCCAAAGAAAGAGCTCGTGCGCGTTGTGCGTACGCCGGAAGGCGCAGTTGTGCTCGATACGACAGGCCGCGCCAACGGTAGAGGAGCGTATCTTTGCAAGAAGAGCGCATGCCTCGAGAAGGCGATCAAATCCCGTGCGCTGGAACGCGCGCTGGAGACAAAGATCGAAGCCGACACTTACGACACGCTGCGCGCGCAGTTTGCACAATATCATGAACAGCAAGCTGAGTAGCACAATCGGGTTTGCGATGAAGGCGGGGCGCCTGAAGTCCGGCGACTTTGTCACCGAAAAGCTGCTGCGTGCAAAAGGGGCGAAGATCGCACTGATCGACCGCACAGCATCGGAGAATACAAAGGACAAATATCGCGATATCTGCACCTATACCGGTATCGAACTGATCGAAGTTGAAGAACTCGGACGCTGGATCGGAAAACCCGGGCGCATGGTCGCCGCAGTGACCGACGAAGGATTTGCACAGATGATCCGGCGTGCATTGGCGCAGGAGACAACCGAATCCAAGTAAAAAGGCATTGCTTCAATGCTTGAGAATTAAAACGACAAACGAGCGTCCGGCTGTGATTTACCGGATTGCGAAAAACGCGGGGGTAACGACGTACATGGCAAAAAACAATTTCCTCGAATCGGCAAACGGAATTCAGAAGACCACCAAAGAACTTCTGGAGAGGCTGTCGCTGGCGCAGAGCTCCGTGGGAGAACTGCTTGTTTCAGTGCGCCATTCCGAGAGCGAACTTCTTGAAAAGGAGGAGCAGAAACGCAAAGCGCGCGAAGAGCGCGAGCGCATGGAGCGCCTGCGTGAAATGCTCGACTCCGATCAGGATCATGCCGCGCATGCCGGTGGTAGAGACGACGACGACCTGCCGCAGCAAAAGCCTGCCGCAAAGGCGGAAGCGCCTGTGAAGCAGGAAGCGGCGGAGCATGCCGCCGAAAAACAGGAGATGCCCTCCGAAAAGCCCAGCGCGGAAAAGACCGCGTCGGTGCAGGAAACGGCTCCCGCTGCCGAGCAGCCCAAACCCGCGCAGGAAGCACCTGTGGAAGCACCCAAGAAGCCCGCAAACAGCGGGTATGAGGCGCATACCATATCGCAGGACGATCGCCGCCGCCCGCCGCAACAGCAGGGCGACCGCGCGCCATATCAGCCGCGCCCGCAGACCGGCAACGGTTATCAGCCGCAGCAGGGCAACGGTTATCAGCCGCGTCCGCAGCAGAGCGGCAACTATCCGCCGCGCCAGGATGGCTACCAACCGCGTCCACAGCAGGGCGGCAACTACACGCCGCGCCCGCAGCAGGGCGGAAATTATCCGCCTCGCCAGGATGGCTATCAGCCGCGCCCGCCGCAGCCCGGTGGTTACCAGCAGCGCCCGCAGCAGGGCGGCAACTATCCGCCGCGTCAGGACGGCTACCAGCCGCGTCCGCAGCAGGCGGGCGGTTATCCGCCGCGTCCGCAGCAGGGCGGCGCCGCTCCGCGTCCGGGTGGTCAACCCGGTGGCTTTACGCCGCGTGGGCCGCGTCCCGCAGCGGCAGGCGCGCCTCCCGTTGCCTCGGCTGCCGGCAAAGAGCGCGTCAGCAATTACGATCCGAACAAGAGCGCCTATGCCCGCACGAAAGAAGCAGAACGCAAGGCGAAGAATAAAAAGGCGATGTCCCGCGAAGCCGCACCCAGTGCAACCAACTGGGATGACGACGGCACGGGGAACCGCAAACTCAGACGCGGGCAAAAGCAACCCATGCGGCGGCCGGAACCCGTCGTGATTGAAAAGGCGGTGATCACCACGGAGACCATTACAGTGAAAGAACTGTCGGAAACGATCGGCAAGCCCGCATCGGAAATCATCAAAAAGCTCTTCCTGCTCGGCATGCCGACAACGATCAACCAAGAGATCGACTTTGATACCTGCGAACTCGTTGCTTCCGATTTCGGCATCGAGCTGGAGCTGAAAGTCGCAAAGACGTTTGAAGAAGTGCTCACCGACAGCGCTTCCGCCGAAACCGATGCTGAAGATAGGTTGAAAACGCGCCCGCCGGTCGTCACCATCATGGGCCACGTTGATCACGGCAAGACATCGCTGCTTGATGCGATCCGCAACAGCGCGGTCACCGAAGGCGAAGCAGGCGGCATTACGCAGCACATCGGTGTGTATACCGTCATGTGCAACGGCAAGCAGATTACGTTTATCGATACCCCGGGCCACGAGGCGTTTACCTCCATGCGCGCCCGCGGTGCACAGGTGACGGATATCGTCATCCTCGTCGTCGCGGCGGACGACGGGATCATGCCGCAGACGATCGAGGCGATCAACCACGCGAAAGCCGCAGGGGTTCCGATTATCGTCGCCATCAACAAGATGGATAAGCCCGATGCAAACCCAGACCGCGTGAAACAGCAGCTCACGGAATACGAACTCGTTTCCGAAGAGTGGGGCGGACAGACCATCATCGTCCCCGTCTCCGCGAAAAAGCAGACGGGCCTAGATACCCTGCTGGAGATGATTCTGCTACAGGCGGACGTGCTCGAGCTCAAAGCCAACCCGGATCGTCTCGCAAAAGGTACGATCATCGAAGCGAAGCTCGATAAAGGCCGCGGCCCACTGGCGACCGTTCTCGTGCAAAATGGTACGCTCCGCAGAGGAGACACGATTGTTGCAGGTACGGCATACGGCAAAGTCCGCGCTATGACCGACGACAAGGGTAATATGGTCAACGAAGCGGGACCCTCCACGCCGGTCGAGGTGCTGGGATTCAGCGAAGTGCCGGATGCCGGCGATATCCTCAACGTCGCGGAAGTCGACAAACTCTCTCGTCAGGTCGTTGAGGAGCGCCGTGACAAGATCAAAGCGGCGCAGCTCAAGAGCAAGAGCAAGGTGTCTTTGGACGATCTGTTCACGCAGCTTGCGGCGGACGAGCTCAAAGACCTCAACATCATCGTCAAGGCGGACGTGCAGGGTTCTGTCGAGGCCGTCAAACAGGCGCTCGAGAAGCTCAGCAACGAAGAAGTCCGCGTGCGCTGCATCCACGGCGGCGTCGGCGCGATCACGGGAACGGATATCATGTTCGCCTCCGCGTCCAACGCTATTGTCATCGGCTTCAACGTGCGTCCGGATACAAGCGCGCGTACTATGGCCGAAAAAGAGAACGTGGATGTGCGGCTCTATCGCGTCATCTACAACGCCATCGACGACGTCAAAGCCGCCATGCGCGGCATGTTCAAGCCGGTCTTCAAAGAGGTCGAGCTTGGTAGAGCCACCGTCCGCGAAACCTTCAAGGTCACAGGTGTCGGCACCATCGCGGGCGCATATGTCAACGACGGAAAGATCACCAGAAGCGCGCAGATCCGCGTGGTGCGCGACAGCGTCGTGGTCCACGAAGGCAAGATCAGCTCGCTCAAACGCTTTAAGGACGATGCGAAAGAAGTTCTCACAAGCTTTGAGTGCGGCATCGGCATCGACGGATTCAACGATCTGCAGGAAGGCGACGTCATCGAAGCCTTTGTGATGGAAGAAGTCAAGCGCGTATAGAAAAGCAGGCGATCTATATCATACAGGATCTTGGCAGTCAAGCGCATTTCAGAAGCTGGCGATCCTGATCAGTCAGGATTGCAGGCAGTTGAGCGCATATGATCGACAGAACTTAGATACGGCCGCCGGGCGCGCGCCGGGCGGAGGAGGACACTATGGCAACGTTTCGCGCAGACCGCAGGAACGAAGAAGTAAAAAAAACGATCAGCGAAGTCATCCGCGAGATGAAGGATCCCCGAATCTCGCCGATGACCGCGTTGACCGAGGTCGAGGTCACCAAGGACCTTAAGTTTGCAAAGGTGAAGGTCTCCGTATATGATGACGATGAGAAAAAGCGCATTTCGAGCGTAGAAGCGCTCAATCATGCGGCAGGCTTCATCTCGCACGAACTGGGCATGCGTATGCGCATCCGCGCCGTGCCGAGCATCAAGTTTACGCTCGACAACACGATCGCCTACAGCGTTCGTATCGCGGAGATCTTAAACGGCTTGCATAAATCCGACGCTAACGCAACGAAACCGGAAGACGAAGCCGAACAGGACGCGAAAGCCGGAGAGGAGTGACGGGCATGTTGCAGGACGCCGTCCGTTTTTTACGGATGTATGATGATATTCTGCTGATTGCGCATGTCTCTCCGGATGGTGACACGCTTGGCAGCTGCTTTGCCCTCTATGGCGCACTGTTGGAGCTGGGTAAACAAGCGCAGGTGGTCTGTGAAGACCCGGTGCCTGCTATCTACCGATTCCTTCCGTTTGCCGATCAATTGATACCGCCCGAGCAGGCGCGTCCTGCAGAGGCGGTTGTTTGCGTAGACTGCGCAGATATTGGAAGAACCGGGCGTTGCAGACCACTGTTTCAGGCGGCGAAAGCTACCCTTAATATCGATCATCACGGCACAAACGACCGTTACGCCGATAGCAACTATGTGCAAAAAGCTGGTGCGACGGGCGAATTGATCTTCAACGTGATCACGTGCCTGAAGATCACGCTCAACAAAAACGTCGCAAGCTGCCTATATGCCGCGATCACGACGGACACAGGAAACTTTTCTTACAGCAATACCACGCCTCAGACCATGCGGATTGCCGCAGATATCCTTGACACCGGTATCGATCTGCCGTATCTCAATCGTTGTTTGTTTCGCACGGTGCCGTTTCATAAGCTCAAACTGCATGCGCTGGGCGTAAGAAAAGCGAAACTCTATGAATTCGGGCGCATCGCCATATCCTACATCACACTTGGTGAGATCGCTTCCTGCGGCGCTACCAATGAGGACACGGAAGGCATCATCGACTCGATTCGCGATATCGACACCGTGGAAGTCGCAGCGCTGCTGCGCGAGAGCGAGGACGGATTAATTCGTGTGAGCCTGCGCGGCAAAACCTGCGCGGATGTAAGCAAGATCGCCACCCAACTCGGCGGCGGCGGACACCGCCTTGCCGCCGGCTGTACGATGCAGCCGCCGATTGAACAGGCAGCCGATCAGATTCTCGCACTGGCGAAAGAACTTCTGCACGGAATTTGCGAGTAGAATGGACGGCATCGTAATTATTCTTAAACCGCCTGGCATGACATCCAGCAATGTGGTGTTCGATGCGCGTAAGATTTATGGCGAAAAGCACGCGGGGCATTTGGGCACGCTCGATCCCGCCGCAGCTGGTGTTTTGCCTGTCTGCTTGGGCCGCGCAACAAAATTATTTGATATTCTCGTCGATAAGGACAAAGAGTATATTTTCGAGTGTGTTTTTGGCACGCAGACCGATACGCAGGATGCTTATGGCGCGGTGATCGCGCGGGATGACCGGCACATTAGCACAGACGAACTCGAGCAGGTACTTCCGGAATTTATCGGCGGGCAGATGCAGACCGCTTCGATCTACTCCGCGCTCAAGGTCGACGGGAAGAAGATGTACGACCTTGCCCGCGCGGGGGAGACCTTCGAACCGAAAGTCCGCGAAATCTGCGTGCACGAGCTGGAGCTCATCGAACAGACCGCGGATAACCGCTTTCTGCTGCGCGCGCTCTGTTCGCGCGGCACGTATGTGCGCTCTCTTTGCGAGAGCATCGCGGAACGGCTTGGCACGATCGCGTATGTTTCCGTGCTGCTGCGCACGAGAAGCGGCCCGTTTGTCAGCGCGCGCGCGTACACCATCGCAGAACTCGACGAGGCAAAGGCTGCTGGCACGCTTGCGTCAACGCTGATGTCGTGCGAAGAAGCGATGGTGTTTTTGCCGGAGCTTCGCCTACCGGCTGACCGGATGGTGCCGACGAAGAACGGCCTTGAGACACATGTGCGCGGGCTTGAAGACGGACTTGTACGCGCTTATGCGGAAGACGTGTTTCTCGGCATCGGCGAAATCCGACAAGAACGGTTCCGCCTGACGATTCATCTTTATTAAAAAAGTAACGGCATAGCGCAGCTTTGTGCAACGCCGCATTTTGAAGGGGTTTATGACTGCATTGCAACCCGCCGTCGTCGCGCTCGGCATGTTCGACGGCGTACATCTTGGACATAGGGCGCTGATCACCCGCTTGCTCGAAGAAGCAAAGCGGTTGCGTGCCGTGCCTGTTGTTTATACATTTTCCAACCATCCGCTGGAAGTACTCGGCGGCAACGTGCGTCTGCTCTCCGGCATCCGGGAACGGAACATGCTCCTGCGCTCGCTCGGCGCAGAAGAGGTTGAGAGTGTTCCGTTTACGACCGAGATGGCGCACCGGAGCACGGAGCAGTTCATCGATCTGATGAACGAAAAATGGAACGTGCGCGGGCTCGTTGTCGGCTATAACTATACCTGCGGGGATCGCGGAAAGGGTACGCCCGAAACGCTGCGCCAAATCGGCAGCGCGCGGGAGTTTTCCGTTTCCGTCGTTGCACCGATCCTGTTTGAAGGAGAACCCGTCTCCAGCACGCGCATCCGCGAGGCGGTCGAACGCGGTGATGTGACGCTTGCGGAAACGCTGCTCAAGCGGCGTTATACGCTCTCGGGAACCGTCGTGCAGAACAAACGTATTGGCCGGCGCATCGGTTTTCCGACCGCAAATATTGAAGCAGATCCGCGTCGCGTGATTCCCGCAAACGGCGTGTATGCGACATTCGCCTCCGTCGGGGGTGCCGCCTATCGCGCGGTGACCAACATCGGCACCAATCCAACGGTACACGGAGACAAGCTCACGATAGAGACGCATCTGATCAATTTCGACGCCGATATCTACGGCCAGCAGCTGACCATCGCGTTTCGCAAGCGCTTGCGCGGCGAGGCGATGTTTGATTCGCTCGACGCGCTGAAGGAGCAGATTCGGCTGGATGTCGAAGCGGCCGCAGCATATCGCGACAGTTGAATGTGAAAAACCGCGCATATAGATGATATATCTGTCAAAAACATGCATGCGGTTGTTTACAACCAACCTTGGATATGCTATCCTATAAAAGCATTCAAATGCCGTTTACCGGGATATGCGACACTCCGACGCATTTCTCAGTTCACGGGAAAGAGAAAAAAGGAGAAATGATTCCCATGACCAAGACAGAAACCATCGAAAAGTACGCCTTACACGAAGGCGACACCGGCTCTCCCGAAGTGCAGATCGCGCTTCTGACCGAGCGCATTAACCACCTCAACGAGCACCTGAAGCTGCACATGAAGGATCACCATTCTCGCCGCGGCCTGCTCAAAATGGTCGGTCAGCGCAGAGGCCTTCTGAACTACCTCAAGGAGAAGGACATCGAACGCTACAGAGCGATCGCTGCCAGCCTGAACATCCGTATCAAGTAAGAGGAAAGGCGGGGTTGTTCCCGCCTTTCTTTCTATTCTCTTTCACAAAACGGCACGACAAAAAAGCCCATATCGCAAGCGCGTTTGTGGCGAAAATGCAAATGATCCGCGTATTTATACCACTCCAGGTATTTTTTTGCTTAGTTGCGGATTGATTTGCCCAATAATTGGTTATAATAGAAAAGAAGATAAAAGAAGAAGAAGAAGGAGCAAACAAATACTATGGAAAGAAACTTCCAGATGCAGCTTGGCGGCAAGGCGCTCATCGTCGAAACCGGCAAGTACGCCGAACAGGCGGGCGGAAGCTGTCTCGTCCGCTTGGGCGATACCGCGGTGCTGGTCTGCGCGACAATCGCGAAGACCGCGCGTGACGGCGTGGATTTTCTGCCGCTCTCGGTGGAATATCAGGAAAAACTCTACTCGGTGGGCAAGATCCCCGGCGGATTCATCAAGCGTGAAGGCCGGCCGACCGACCGCGCGATTCTAAGCTCTCGCCTGATCGATCGCCCGCTGCGCCCGCTGTTCCCCAAGGGATTCTATAACGACGTGCAGGTGGTTGCCACCGTCATGTCCGTCGAGCAGGACGTCCAGCCGGAAATCCTCGCGATGATCGGATCCTCCGTCGTGCTCGCCATCAGCGAAGCGCCGTTCTCCGGACCCACGGGTTCCGTTGCGGTCGGCATGATCGACGGTCAGTACATCATCAACCCTGATGTCGCCCAGCGCGAAAAGAGCAGCCTCAGCCTCGTGGTCGCGGGAACCAAGGACGCGGTTATGATGGTTGAGTCCGGCGCGAATGAGATCTCCGAAGAAGAGATGCTCAACGCCATCCTCTTTGCGCATGAAGAGATCAAGAAGATCGTCAGCTTTATTGCGGACATCGAAGCGCAGGTCGGCAAGCAGAAGCTCGAGCCGGTGATCTATCACCCCAACGAAGAGCTAGAAGCCAAAGTACGCGCCTATGCGTTTGACAAGGTCGTCTGGTCGTTGGATACCTTTGACCGCTCCGAGCGCGAAGTGCGCGGTGACCAGGTCAAGACGGAGACAGTCGAAGCCTTCAAAGAAGAATACCCCGATTCCGCAAAGGACATCGGCGCGATTCTCTACACCCTCACCAAGGAAGTCGTTCGCGACAAGATCATCAACAAAAAAATCCGTCCCGACGGACGCGCACAGGACGAGATCCGCCCCATCTGGAGCGAAGTTGGTATCTTTAGCCGCACGCACGGCAGCGCGGTATTCACCCGCGGTCAGACGCAGGTCATGACTATCGCCACCCTCGGCACGATCTCCGAAGCGCAGTCCCTCGACGGGCTTTCCCTCGAAGAGAGCAAGCGCTATATGCACCAATATAATATGCCGCCGTACAGCGTCGGCGAAGCCAAGCCAATGCGCGGCGTCGGCCGCCGCGAAATCGGCCACGGCGCTCTTGCGGAGCGCGCGCTGGAACCGGTGCTCCCGAGCGAAGCGGAGTTCCCGTACTGCATGCGCCTCGTGAGCGAGGTCATCAGCTCCAACGGCTCTACCTCGCAGGCTTCCATCTGCGCAAGCACGCTGGCGCTTCTGGATGCGGGCGTTCCGATCAAGAAGTCCGTCGCGGGTGTCGCGATGGGTCTGATCAAGGACGATTCCACTGGCAACGTCGCAATCCTGACCGATATCCAGGGGCTCGAGGACTTCCTCGGCGACATGGACTTCAAAGTCGCTGGTACGCGTGACGGCATCACCGCCATCCAGATGGACATCAAGATCAAGGGCATCAACCGCGAAATCCTCACCCGCGCGCTCGAACAGGCGCGCAAGGGCCGCATGTTCATCCTCGACGAGATGGATAAAACCCTCCGTGAGCCGCGCGCAGAACTCTCGCCCTTTGCGCCGCGCATCATCACCTTCAAGATCAATCCCGACAAGATCCGCGAAGTCATCGGCAGCGGAGGCAAGGTCATCAACAAGATCATTGCCGATACCGGCGTGAAGATCGACATCGAAGACGACGGCACGGTCTACATTGCCTCTCCCGATGCGACTGCCGCGGCGGAAGCCAAGCGCATCATCGACGGAATCGTCAAAGAGATCGAAGTCGGCGACGTCTACCTCGGCTCTGTGGTCGGCATCAAAGAGTTCGGCGCGTTCATCAACCTCAAGCCCGGTACGGACGGACTGTTGCATATCTCCCGCATCGCCAACAAGCGCGTGGAGAAGGTGGAAGACGTGCTCTCCATGGGCGAGCAGGTGCTGGTCCGCGTCATCGACATCGACCCCAAGACCGGCAAGATCAGCCTGACCCGCAAAGACATGCTGCCGCCGGAATAAAACTAAGTTCCGAAGCGAAGGCTCGTCACGGGCGCGGCGGCAACGCCGCGCCCTTCTTGTGCTTTAGCCGCTCTCGCACACCGGAATATTTTGTGGTAGAATACAACATTGCAAGCATTGCTCGTGAAAGGAACGGAAACGCATGATCAAACAACACTCGCTGCCCAATGGCATCCGTCTTATCTATGAAAAGATGGAGCATGTCCGCTCCGTTTCGATGGGCGTTTGGGTGGATACGGGTTCCGTGCGCGAAACGCCGGAGACCGCGGGCGCTTCGCACCTCATCGAGCACATGGTGTTCAAAGGCACTGGACGACGCGATGCCGAGCAGATCGCCATCGAGATGGATGCCGTCGGCGGCAACATCAACGCCTATACGAGCAAGGAGAACACCTGTTTTTACGCAAAGGTGCTGGACGAACATCTCGATCTCGTGTCGGACGTGCTTTCAGACATCACGTTTCACAGCGTATTTGACCCTGAAGAGCTAAAAAAAGAACAGGGTGTCGTGCTTGAAGAGATACTGATGAACGAGGACAGCCCGGAAGACCTCTCCGGCGAGGAGAGCAACATGCTCTTTTTCGGCGACGAGACACTGGCGAGCCCCATCCTCGGCACAAAGGAGAGCGTGCGCGCGTTCACACGCGAGTCGCTGCTTGCCTATAAAAACGAGTTTTACGTGCCCAACAACATCGTCGTCTCCGTAGCGGGCAATTTTGAAGAGCAGGCGCTGATCGATTCCGTGACGAAATGGTTTGATGTCTCCGCGTCCCCGTGCGCGACTGAACCGATTTTCCAGCGTTATCCTGGCGGCAAGCATGAGAAATTTGTCGAAAAAGACGTCGAGCAGGTGCATATTTGTATGACGCTCCCCGGATTTGCGCGGGACAGCGCGGGGCAATATCCGCTCGCGGTGCTCTCCAATATCCTCGGCGGCAGCATGAGCTCGCGGCTGTTTCAGTCGATCCGCGAAAAGCTCGGCCTTGCCTACTCGGTTTACTCGTATCCCACGAGCTATACCGGCACCGGCACGCTGACGCTCTACGCCGGAACCGGCGAGAAGCAGGCTAAGGAAGTGCTCAGCCGCATGGTGGAGGAGATGGAGCGCGTCCGCAAAGAGGGCATCACGAAAGAAGAGCTCACGCGCTGCCGTGATCAGCTGAAAGGCAGCTATTTACTGGGCATGGAGTCCAGCAGCGCGCGCATGAACGCACTTGGTAAGACGCTGCTGTTACAAAAACGTGAATATAGCGAGCAGGAGACACTCAGAAGAATCGAATGTGTTACAATGGATGATATTGAACGGATACTGCCTGTTTGTCTCGACCTCAACAACGCGAGCACCGCTCTGGTCGGCAGAGTGAAGAAGCAGAAGGTCGCGCTATTGGAAGCGATTCGCTAATGACGGCCCCTTTTCGATCAGAACATTTTTTTCAGACCGGACGGAGGATACATACTTGGACAAGCTGGATGTGATTTTTAAGCTACAGCAATCGCTTAATGACGATATTGAAGCGCGCAGGGGCATCAATTTTTCCCGCGAAGAGTGGATGCAGAAGGAAGTGCTCGCCATGATTTCGGAACTCTCCGAAGTGCTGGATGAAGTGAACTTCAAGTGGTGGAAGAACCCGAAAGCCATCGACGACGCGGCGCTCAAGGGCGAACTCGTGGACGTGCTGCACTTTTTTGTGAGCATGTGCCTCAAGAGCGGCATGACCGCGGACGAGCTGTTCTCTCTCTACAAGGCGAAGAATCAGGAGAATTTTGACCGTCAGTACGGCAGGTCTCAGAAACAGGGTTACGAAGTCGGCGGTGATACGAATGGCTAAATCAAAAGTACGCCTCAAAGGCCGCTTTTTCATGATGATACTGATTCTCGTGGGATTCATTACGCTGGTGGTTGTCGTCGCCAACGCGCTGAAGAAGACGGGTGAGATCGAGTTTGGTTCTCTCGGCGCGGATCTGGAGGTCAACGCCGCAATCATCCGCGACGAAAAGGTCATCTTGTCCGAGCCGTTTGAAAAGATCACGTTTGACGTGGTCGAAGGAGAGACGGTCAACAACGATCAGGTCATCGCGCAACTCTACAAGCGAGGCTATCAGGACGAGACGATGGTCACGCTTTTAAACCTGCAAAAACAGATTTTCGATTATCAGATGCAGCTGCTCGGCGGTCAGGCGCCGCAGGAATTGCTTGACCTCAACAACAGCATCGCAGAAGTACAGAAGCAGATTCGCGCCGTGTCACGCGGGCAGAGTACGCTGGATATGCTTGACTTGGAGCAGACGCTCAAGGGCCTCGAAAGTCAACGCGTCGCACTCATGCAGACCATCGTGACGCCGGACACCGCGCTTTCTCAACTCTACAGCGACCTCAGGACTCAGCAGAGCGTCATGAGCAGTTGGAAGAGGGACATCAAAAACACATCTGGCACGGGGATCGTAAGTTTTTATTTTGACGGCTACGAGCAGGTTCTCAGTGTCAATAAACTTTCTACGATCAACTCCGCGCTGGTAAAAACAGTTGTCAACGGCGGCAACACAGCAAAGAACGCAGAATCGACCAGCGAGGTTCCATTATATCGCATCATCAACAACACGCATTGGTTCATCGCATTTGTCACCAGCGCAACGGACCCCATGCGGCTTGCGGAAGGAGAGCAGTACAGCGTGCTGTTCCAGAACTATTCCGACCAGCAGCTAACCGCAACCGCGCGCGCAAGCCAGGTTTCGGAAAACGCGGTCGTCAACATTCTGGAGTTCAATACCGACATCGGCAAACTCATCGGTACGAGAACCGTCGCAGCTACGATCAGTAAGTCGGCGCAAGGCCTCGTGGTGCCGCTCAAGGCGATCGAGATTGTGGCAGGCGTACCTGGCATCAACATCTCTTATGGCGATTCGGTGCTCCGCGTCGAGATCGATATCCTCGCGCAGGACACGAAAAAGGCGGTCATCCGCGCACACAACGCTTCGGATAATCTAACCGCCGGAATGAAGTATCTCAAGCCATGACCGACGTCGCGCTCAATATAGCGGAGGTACGAGAAGAGATTGCGAATGCATGCGCGCGCTCTGGCAGAGAGGCGGATAGTGTTCGGTTGGTTGCCGTGTCAAAGTATCAACCGATTGAGCGTATGGCGGAGGCGGTTGCGGCTGGTGTTTTCACTTTTGGTGAAAACCACGCCCAGGAATTGAACGAAAAGAAAACTTTTTTTGAACAGCAAGGTTGCGGAGTGCATTTTATTGGACAACTGCAGACGAATAAGATAAAATATGTCTGCGGTTTTGCCGACCTCATCGAATCGGTGGACCGGCAGAATCTCACGCAGCAGCTGGAGCAAAAAGCGGCTGCGATGGATGTAGTGCAGGACGTTTTGATCCAGGTCAACATCGGCGCAGAGGACCAGAAAGGCGGCGTGTCAGATGAGGACTTGGATTCTTTCGCGGATTCACTGGCTGGGTATCCGCATCTGCGGCTGAGGGGGCTGATGTGTGTTCCGCCCGCAGTTGAAGCGGAGCAGGCGAGGGCTTATTTTCGAAAAATGCGCGCGTATTTTGAACGGCTGGGTTCGCGGTTGGATGCAAATGTTTTTAACACTCTTTCGATGGGCATGAGCCACGATTTCGTTGCCGCAATCGAAGAAGGTGCAACCGAAGTACGCGTCGGGTCGCGAATTTTCGGCATGCGGAACAGACGATAGTGAAGATTTTGTGCGCGGGTTCCTTGCAGTGCGCACGCCAGAAAAAATGAGAGAGAATGCCGCGCAAACGATACGCGGCTGACGGTTTTCGGAGGAAGACGGATGGCAAGCCTTTATACAAAATTCCTGGATTTCATCGGAATTGAGGAGAGCGACGAGCAGGACGACGATCGCAGAGACGATGGTTATTACCGCGATGAACCGCCGGAACGCCCGGCAGGCGGCGCATTTGGCGGCGGAAGAGCGGCAACTGCTCCCAACCGCAGAAACGAGCGCGCGCAAAGCGCGTCCGGCGCGAACCTTCCCATTTCCGGCGGCATGAAGATGATCGTGTATCACCCAGTGAGCTACGAGGACACGCAGAGCATCATCGATAATCTGAAAAACAGAAAACCCGTCATCGTGAACATGGAAGAGCTGGAACTGGACACGGCGCAGCGCATTCTGGACTTCCTCTCGGGGGCGGTCTATGCGCTCAACGGCACCATGTGCAAGATCTCACGCGGGATCTTTGTCGTCGCCCCGAACAACTACGATGTGGTTGGCAACGGAGAGGACGATTACGGCGATCTTGTTTAAACATGAGAGCCGCATAACGAAACAGGCTTTGCTGGCACATCAGACAGTTGGTGTGCCAATTTTTTACCGGATCGGACAACGCAACAGCAACACTCTGTCGGCAGGAGGAGCAAATCATGCGTACGGATGAAATTGTTAATCATGTATTCACACGCGCCTTCATGGGCTATGATATCGAGCAGGTGGACGTCTTCTTGGACGAGGTGATCGAGACACTGGAACGGTATGATGCGGAAAAGCGCGAAATGCTCGCCGCTATGGAATATCTTATGAAGCAGTTGGAGCACGGGCAGCAGATACCGCTTTCCGACATAAAAAAGGCCATCGATTCTGGCAGAAGCCAATCAAAACCAACTCTGCCAAACGGACAGCGCGACGAAGAGCAGAAGACAGCTCGCTCGATCGCACGAGGTAACGGAGCAAGCAAGCCAGTGCGCACGCCGAAGATCAACCGCGTCAAGGGTGAGGAAGAGGCGAAAGCGCAGATTATCGAGGAGGCAAAGGCCGCCATTCCGCAGCAGGAGCTTACACCGGAAGAGGCGGAGAAGCGCGCAAAGCGGATGTCCAGCGCCGCGGTAAACTGGCTCGACGAACTGCTGATCAACATCGCCGAGCACGAAACGCTCGACTTCGACAAACCCCTGCAGGCAGCGCCCGCAACGCAGCCGCAACCGGCAACCGGCGTTGAACCGGTGCAACAACAAACAGAGACAACAGCGGCTGAGCCGCCGGAAAGCAAATAATAACAATGGCTAAACAAAAGAACGCCTTCCCGCCCGTCAGCCGCGAGGACATGCACGCGAGAGGCATCGATCAACTCGACTTCGTTTTCGTCACAGGAGATGCGTATATTGACCATCCCAGCTTTGGCGCGGCGATCATCACCCGCCTGCTCGAAAGCCGCGGCTATACCGTCGGCATCATCGCGCAGCCGGACTGGCACGGTGTCGAGCCGTTTCGCGTGCTTGGTAAACCCAAGCTCGCGTTTCTCATCTCTTCGGGCAACATCGACAGCATGGTCAACCATTATTCCGTCTCCGGGTCGCGGAGAGCGAACGACGCATACACCGAGGGCGGCGTCGCCGGAAGGCGGCCCGACCGCGCGACGATCGTTTATGCCAACCGCTGCAAGCAGGCGTATTCGAATGTTCCGATGGTTATTGGCGGCATCGAAGCGAGCTTGAGACGCTTTGCACACTATGATTACTGGGACAACCGCGTGCGCCACAGCGTACTCTACGATGGGTGCGCGGATATTCTCATTTACGGCATGGGCGAACGCGCGATCGTACAGGTTGCGGACGCGCTCAAGTCCGGCAAACCCGTCTCCGAGATCACGGACATCCCCGGCACCTGCGTGCGCGTCAGCAGCGCTGACGATGTGAAGGGAGCCGTCATGTTGCCCTCCTACACCGAGGTTTCCACCGATAAACGGAAATACTGCGAAGCGTTTAACGCGCAGACCAGAGAGCAGGACGCCGTGCGAGGAAAGCATCTGCTCCAGCCGCACGAAAAAGGCTTTGTGTTCTGTAACCCGCCGGCGAGGCCGCTTTCGACCAAGGAGCTGGATGAAGTCTACGCGCTGCCGTTTACGCGCAAGCCGCACCCGATGTATATAGGATACATCCCTGCAATCGAAGAGGTTTCGTTTTCCGTCACGTCCGCGCGCGGCTGTTTCGGCAACTGCAATTTCTGCGCGCTGACGTTCCATCAGGGACGCGTCGTGACGGGCAGAAGCCACGCTTCGATTCTGGTTGAGGCGGAAAAGCTGACATGGGACCCGGAGTTCAAAGGGTATATTCACGATGTCGGGGGACCAACTGCAAACTTTCGCCACCCCGCCTGCGAAAAGCAGCTCAAGAGCGGCGTTTGTGCGGATCGTCAATGCATCGGCTTTACACCGTGCAGACAGCTTGACACGTCGGAAGACGACTATGTGTCATTGCTGCGGAAGCTCCGCGAGCTGCCGCGCGTGAAGAAGGTGTTTGTGCGCAGCGGCGTGCGGTATGACTATGCGATGCTGGATCGCGATGACACGTTCCTGCGCGAACTGATCGAGCACCACGTCTCGGGTCAGCTGAAAGTGGCGCCGGAGCACGTCTCCGACCGGGTGCTGAAATACATGAACAAGCCCCCGCACGCGGTATACGAGCGTTTTGTGCAGAAATATGAAGCGATCAACAAGAGCCTCGGCATGCGGCAGTTTCTTGTGCCGTACCTGATCAGCTCGCACCCGGGCAGCAACATCCACGACGCTATTGAGCTCGCGCAATACCTCAAAGAGAAGAATTACCGGCCGGAGCAGGTGCAGGATTTTTATCCCACGCCCGGTACCGCGTCCACCTGCATGTACTATACGGGGCTAGATCCCACGAGCATGCAGCCGGTCTATGTTGCAAAATCGCGCGAAGACAAGGCGATGCAGCGCGTATTGATGCAATGCCATATCCGCAGGAACTGGCCGCTGATCCGCAAGGCATTGCGCGCCGCAGACCGCGAAGACCTCATCGGCAGCGGCAGAAACTGCCTCGTTCCGCCGGACTATCTCTCGCCGGACGAGCAGCGCGCGGGTGCGATGAGACGCCCGCAGCCGCAGGGCGGAAAAGGTTCCCGCAGCAGCGGCAAGAAGAACACGGGCGGCGGCGGACACTCGCCGAGACGCGGCAGAGGCTGACAACGAAAAAACGCGCCAAAACCCGCGCGAAAAACGCGCAGGCAGGCACGGTAAATCCTTGACAAAACACCTGTGAACCGATACAATACTTAAGGTTGCGTGGAAACGCGCGGTAATTTTGTGCGCGCTAGCAGGTAGGTACGAGCCGATTTCCTCGGCGGCAAAGGCGGTGGAGATCATGCGGATTCGAGTTGCAAACGCCATTCGGCAAACAGGAGAGCTGTTTTCGTTTGAAACAGCGGAATTGTTTTCCGATCAGGAGTTTGGCGAGCAGACGATTTCGTTCGCGGAGCCGATCTCGGTCAGCGGAACGTATGTCTACGACGGCAAAGCGTTTAAGGTGGAAGGCAAGGCGACAGCCCTGGTGAACACCGTTTGCGCCCGTTGCACAAAATCTTTTTCCGAGCGTATCGGCTTTTCCTTTTCAGAGCGATTTGTAAAGGGAGAAGACGAGGTGTCCGACGACGAAACCTATCCGTATTCGGGAGACGAGCTTCTGCTCGACAAAGCTGTGCTGGACAATCTCTTTTTAGAGCTTCCCATCGCGAGCGTCTGCCGAGAGGATTGCTTGGGCTTATGCCCCGTCTGCGGAGCGGACCGAAACACGACCAAATGCGATTGCACCACAGAGGAAGCCTAGGGTTTGACCCGAAGTGCTATCAGATGAAGAATAGGAGGGATTATCATGGCAGTACCCAAGAGAAAAACGTCCAAGGCAAGGCGTGATTCGCGCAGAGCGTCCAACTTCAAAGTTGCGGAAGTGCAGCTCGGCGAGTGCCCGCAGTGCCACTCGCTTGTACCGTCCCACACGGTATGCAAGACGTGCGGGTATTACGGCGGCAAGCTGGTCGTCGACATGGAACAGAAGGAAAAGAAGAACGCCTGATCATCCATCCTTCGGAATATGTCGAACGCTTCGACAGCAAGTTTTGCAAAAACAAAGAAACTTCTTATGTCATTCGGCATGAGAAGTTTTTTTGTTTGTTTGCGTTTAATCTGTCCTGAAAACGGTTCAAACACCTGTTTGCATTGCGCAACGATAGATTTTTGCGTATAATAAACAAATCTGGTTCATGCGTCGCGGAATATCATCCTTTTTCATTTGAACTCATTCATTCTTTCTGCGACGTATCATAAGCTTTGGGATTGCGGCGAGAAACGCCGCGGAATTGGGAGAAGATATAGCATGAGAATTGCCATCGATGCAATGGGCGGCGATCACGCGCCGCAGGCGGTGCTTGAGGGAGTGAAGCTCGTTTTGCCGGAACTCAAGAAGGACGTACAGCTCGTGCTCTACGGCGACGAGACGGTCATCAAAGACGGTCTTTTCGCGCTGGGCGTCAACGACAAGCGTGTATCCGTTGTCGCCACCTCGGAAGTGATCAGCTGCGACGAGCAGCCGACGCTCGCGATCCGAAAGAAAAAAGATTCCTCCATGGTGCGCGCGGTAGAAGCTGTCGCGAACAAAGAAGCAGACTGTGTGCTCTCCGCGGGCAGCACAGGCGCGCTGCTCACGGGAGCCACATTGATCATAAAAAGGCTCAAGGGCGTCAAGCGCCCCGCGCTGGCGACTATTATGCCGACCGTGGATTCCTGCATGCTGCTCTTAGATTGCGGCGCAAACACGGACTGCAAGAGCGACTTTCTCGTGCAGTTTGCGTTGATGGGATCGGCGTACATGAAGAGCGTCATCGGCGTGGACAAACCGCGCGTGGGCTTGCTCAACAACGGCGCGGAAGAAGAGAAGGGCAACGAGCTGACCAAAGAGACGCATCAGCTGCTCAAGACGGCGCCGGTCAACTTCACCGGCAACTGCGAGGGCAGAGACGTGCTGAGCGGTGAGTTTGACGTGGTCGTCTGCGACGGATTTGACGGCAATGTCGTGCTCAAGGGCACCGAAGGCGCGGCAGGGCTAATCATGGGCCTGCTTAAAAAAGGGTTGATGTCGAGTTTCCGCACCAAGATCGGAGCTTTGATCTGCAAACCCGCGTTCAAGCAACTTAAAAAGAAACTGGATTATACCGAGTACGGCGGAGCGCCGCTGCTGGGCGTCAACGGCGGCGTGATCAAGGCGCACGGAAGTTCCAACGGCAAGTCGTTCCGCTCGGCGATTCTGCAGGCGGAGAAGCTCATCTCCTCGGACGTGACGCGCCTGCTCGGCGATGAGATCGCAAAATTCGGCATCCAAGAGTAACGTTGAACAGTGACTCGCGTCAAGCTATGTGGAACACGACTGGCCAATGCGCGGCAAGCATTGACAGAAACCCCTGTTTCCGATAGAATACTACGCGAACGAGATGCGGGAAAAACGCATTGAAAAGGAGTTTTAAACATGTTTTTTGAGAAAGTTCGAGATATTATCGCAAAGCAACTAGACATCGAAGCCAGCACCATCACCATGGGCAGCCGCCTGATCGACGACCTGAAGGCCGACTCGCTGGACATCGTGGAACTCATCATGGACCTCGAGCAGGAATTCAACATCGAGATTCCGGATGAAGAACTCCCCAAGGTACAGACCGTTTCCGATATCGTAGGCTACCTCGAGAAGAAGTAAGCGACAACAAGACATCATTGACCCGCATCCGAAGACTGAGAGAGGGTGCGGGTTTTTTTGTAAAGCGGTCGGCTGCAAATCCTGTGCCACGCTTGTATTTTCGCGAAAACTGACCAATAATAGCATTGTTGATGGCTCAAAATCCATTCACCAAAGGAAAGACGGATGACGAAACAGCAAAGCCAACTTGCCACACTGGAAGAAACCCTTGAGTATACGTTTACCGACCGTTCCCTGTTGGAAGCGGCGCTGACGCATACCTCGTTTGTCAAGGGGGACGGAAAGCGGCAGACGCACAACGAGCGCCTTGAATTCCTGGGCGATGCTGTGCTGGAGCTTTGCGTAAGCGAGCATCTGTATTTGCAGCAGCCGCTGATGCAGGAGGGCGCGATGACGCGCCACCGCGCAAGGCTGGTCTGCGAGCGCGCGCTCTACAGCGCGGCGGTCTCGCTCGGTATCCCCGCATTCCTGCGGCTCGGCAACGGGGAAGAACTCACCGGCGGGCGCAGCAAACCCTCGATCGTCTCCGACGCGCTGGAAGCGGTGCTGGGCGCGATCTACCTCGACGGCGGGCTTGAAAACGCCAAGCGCGTGATTCAGGCGCGGGTGATCCGCCTGCTGGCGGAAGCGCGCGTCGACGAAACCGACAAAGACTACAAAACCCGACTGCAGGAGTATGTGCAAAAGGGCCACATCGGCTATCTTGAGTATGAATGCATGGACGAGATAGGCCCGGAGCACCAGAAGCGGTTTACGATCTGCGTGCGCCTCTCCGGCGAAGCCATCGGCGAAGGCTCTGGTCTGAATAAACAGAGCGCGGGACAGGAAGCGGCAAGAGCCGCCCTGTTGCGCCTCGGCGTACTGGAGGAAGAAGCATGAGGCTGACCAAACTGGAGCTCAACGGCTTTAAATCCTTCGCGCGCAAAACCGAGATTCGATTTGGTTCCGGCGTCACCGCCATCATCGGCCCCAACGGCAGCGGAAAGAGCAACATCTCCGACGCGGTGCGTTGGGTGCTCGGCGAGCAGAGCGCAAAAGCACTGCGCGGCGGCAAGATGGAGGACGTCATCTTCAACGGCACGCAGCTGAGAAAAGCGCTTGCCTACAGCGAAGTGACGCTGACGTTTGACAACACGGACGGACTCTTAAAAGTGCCGTTTACCGAGGTTGCGATCACACGCCGCGTCTACCGCAGCGGCGAAAGCGAATATTGCATCAACCGCAACAACTGCCGCCTTAGGGACATCTCCGACCTTTTCTGCGACACGGGTATCGGCAAGGACGGCTACTCCATCATCAGCCAGGGCAAGGTGGAGGAGATCCTCTCCAACAAAAGCGGAGACCGCCGCGCGGCGTTTGAAGAGGCCGCTGGCGTGATGCGCTACCGCGTCCGTAAGGAAGAAGCGGAGCGCAAGCTCGGCAACACCGAAAAAAACCTGGAACGCATCGAGGATATCTTAAAGGAACTCGGGGACAGGCTCGCTCCGCTGGAACAGCAGAGCGCGTCTGCGCGCGCCTATCTGCGCCTGCGCGACGAACTCAAAGATCTCGAGGTCAATCTCTTTCTTTATCAATATGACCGCGTCAATGAAAAGCTGATCCAGATTCAGGAGGCCATGCGCCAAATGAGCGAGGAGCGGGAGTTCGCCGAGAGCGGCGAATCCTCGCTTCTTTCCACCTGCGCCGCGCTGGAAGAGCAGATCAAGACGCTGGATGGCGCCATGAACGCGCAGCAGAATAAGCTCATGGGCTTGGTTTCGGAGGCGGAAACGCGCGTCGGTACCAGCCACGTGCTCGCCGAGCGGCGCGAAAACGCGACTGCTGCCAAGAAACGAATTGAGCAGGAGCGCGAGCAGAGCAAAGCCCGCATCGATGAGCTAGGCAGCGTGATTACAGGCCTTCAGGCGGACGAATCCGGCCAGGCGGCGCTCGCGCTGCTCGAAAAAGAGATGGAAGCAGCCGAGGCAAGGCTTGCCGCCATCGACGCGGACATCACCGCGCGGGAAACGGCGCTCGACGAGATGAAGAATAGCATCATCGAGGCGATGAACCGCGCATCGGACTTCAAGTCCAGCGCGGCGCGATATGACGCGATGAAGAGCTCCATCGGGGAGCGGCTCGTCGCCATCGATGCGGAAGCGCAACGCCGTGCGGACGAAACCGCGCGCCTGCGCGAGGAGCTGGAGCTTGCCAAAGTGCAGCACGAAGAGGAAGCGGGAAGGCTCGAACAGGCCAAGCGCGACCTTGACGGCTCGGTTGAAAACCGCAGAAAAACGCTCGACGCGTTTACCTCGCTGCGCGAGGAGATCTCGCGCGACGAGCAGGGGATTTCGTCGATCCAGTCGCGCCTGCGCGTGCTGGACGAAATGCAGCGTTCGCGCGAAGGTTACTACGCGAGCGTTAAGAACATACTCAAAGACGCACCCAACGACGCAAAGCTCGGCCGTGCCATCGTCGGCGTGGTGGCGGAGCTGCTCCGCGTGCCGAAAGAATACGAAATCGCGATCACCATGGCGCTGGGCGGCACGCTGCAAAACATCGTGACCCCGACCGCCGAGGACGCAAAATACGTCATCGAATACCTCCGCGCGAAAGATTACGGCAGAGCGACACTGCTGCCGATGGCGCTGCTAAACCCCACGCGCATCACGCGCGAAGAGCGGGCGCTCTTGGACGTGCCCGGCTGCATCGGCGTGGCAAACGAGCTGGTCGACTGCGACGACAACGTGCGCAACGTGATGGATTACCTGCTGTGCCGCACGATCATCGTGAAAAACCTCGACGCGGGCATCGCGCTCAAGAACCGCACCCGCGGCGCGTTCCATATCGCGACGCTGGAAGGCGACATCATCAGCACCGGCGGTTCGATGAGCGGCGGCAGCCTGCAAAAGCAGACGTTCAACCTCCTCAGCCGCGAACGCGAGCTGCAGGAGCTGCGCGAAAAACTCAAGAAAGTCGACGCCGCGCTGGAGGAGAAGAAAGCAGCCCTCCGCAAAGGCGAACAGGATGTGCTCCGCTGCGACATACAGGTGGATTCCTTCCGCGACGCGGTGCATGCCTGCGAAATCGCCGCGGCAAAGCAGGCGGAGCAGCTGGACATCATCCGCAGAGACGTGGAAAACAGCGAGCTTTCCGAACAAGCACTGCAGGACGAGCGACTTCAGCTCATCGACAACCTCGCGGAGGTTGAGCGCGAGCGCAATAGCGCGGACGAACAGCAGACCGACATCGAGCAGGGCAACGCCAGCACGCGCGAGGACGTCACCCGCGCGCAGGGCGAACTATACGAACTGCGCAAGCAGCGCGAGACCATCGCGGGCGAAGTCACCGAGCACAAGGTGCGCCGCATGGCGCTCAGCAAAGAGCGAGACGCGGTCTATGCCGAGCAGAAGCGTCTTGTCGGCGAGCACCGCGAACTGACGCTCCGCCTGACCGCGCTCACGCGCGAGGCTGAGGAGAACGCGGCGAGCATTGCCGCGATTGAAGCCGAGTTGGCCGCTATGCACGCGCAGATCGAGAGCGACAGCGCGGTCACCGCTGCCGAAAAGGAAGCGCAGCGGAAGATCGAGGAGGAGCGCGCAACCGTTTCCGCCTCGCTCTACGAACAGCGGGCGCGGCGCGAAGAACTGCTCACGGGCTCGCGCGACCTTGCGGAACGCATCCACAAACAAGAGATGAACCAGAGCAGGCTCGAGATGGAACTCGGCGCCATGCAGGACCACATCTGGAACGAATACGACCTCACGTATGAAAACGCTGCGGCGCTCAAGCGCGAGATCGCGGTCGGCGCAAGCAACACGCGCGTGAACGAGATCAAGCACGAGATCAAGGGGCTTGGGGACATCAACCTCGGCTCCATCGAAGAATACAAGAGCGTATTCGAGCGGCACAGCGAGCTAGATACCCAGTGTCAGGACCTCAACAATGCCAAGCGCGATCTGGAGACGCTGATCGTCGAACTCACCGAGACCATGGAGACCGTTTTCCTCAAACAGTTTGAGATGATTCAGGAGAACTTCTCCTCGACGTTTGCCGAGCTGTTCGGCGGCGGACAGGCGGAGCTGCGGCTTGCGGATAAGAACGACGTGCTGGGCTGCGACATCGACATCATCGCGCAGCCGCCGGGCAAGAAGCTCCAGCTGCTGTCGCTGCTCTCCGGCGGCGAACGCACGTTGACCGCCATCGCGCTGTTGTTTGCGATGCTGAAGCTCAAGCCGCCCGCGTTCTGCATGCTCGACGAGATCGAGTCTGCGCTGGACGAGGCGAACGTCT
>PNNR01000052.1 GCA_013824375.1 Clostridiales bacterium | reverse complement strand
TCATCCTGCGCGAGTAACTCAGCAGTTTTGCAGAGAGACTGCGCGATTGCGGGATTGAATGTTTCGAGCATCGGCAGCAGTTCATTGCGGATACGGTTGCGAACAGCGGCGTTCTCCGCGTTGGTTTCGTCTTCGCAGTACGTCTCGTCCGCTTTGGCCAAAAACGCAAGGATTTCTTCCTTGCTGATGTTCAGCATCGGGCGGATAATGTTGCCGTTTCGCGGTTTCATTCCGCATAGGCCGATCGCTCCGCTGCCTCGGATCAGGTTCATCAGAACCGTCTCCGCCTGATCATCCCGGTGGTGCGCGGTCGCAATCACGCTTGCGCCGAAGGATTCCCTCGCCCTCTCCAGAAACTCATAGCGCACTTCCCGCGCGGCCTGTTCCAGCGATTGGCCATGCTCTTTCGCAAATGCCGGAACATCGGCATTTTCTGTCGCAAGCGGAATCCCGAGGCGTTCGCAGAGCGCCATGCACCATCTCTGGTCGCGCGCCGCCGTTTCTCCACGTATACCGTGGTTGAGATGCGCGGCGAATAATCCGCGAATCTTGCCCTCGTTTTGCAGCGTGTGCAGCGAGAGCAGGAGCGCGGTGGAGTCCGCTCCGCCGGAGAGTGCCACAAGCACCTCGTCCGTTGGGCTGCATTCGCAGGCGGCAAGCTCGTTTTCTCCGATCAACCGCCGTTGACCTACATTCACCGCATAGATCTCCAGAATGAAATATAGTGCTATTCTACCCGCATCAAATTCGTTTGACAAGGGCTGCGGCGAAAATAGAGCCACATGTCGCAAACAATTCACGTTGCGTTGTTTTTCGACATGATTTTCGCCCGAAAAAATCCGTTTTACTCTATCTTGCGCCAACAGCAACCGGATCAGGTTTTGACACGCCGTTCGTTATCCACTATACTGTTAAGGCAAATGTTTGGAGGCGCACTATGCCGGATTCCATCCACAACGGACACCGCGAACGCATCCGGGAACACTATAAAGCTCATGGAGCCGAGGCTTTTCTGGATCACCAGTTTCTCGAGCTTTTGTTGACGTATGCCATTCCGCGAAGGGACACCAACGAGCTGTCACACCTGCTGCTGACGCGCTTTGGTTCGCTCGAAGGCGTAGTTACAGCCGAGATTGCGCAGCTCATGCTTGTCGATGGCGTCGGCGAGAGTACGGCAGTCTTTCTGCGCATGCAAGGCGATCTGTTTCGACGCCTAAAGTTGCATCGCCTTGCGGACGCACGCGGCAATATCCGCCTCACGTCTCCCGTGGAAGCCGCGCGGTATGCTGTCTCCCAGCTTTCACTCAATACATACGAAACCATAATCGCCGTTTGTCTCAACGCAAAGAAAACGGTGCAGAGTTGCGAACACATCCTCAGCGGATCGCTCAGCGAGGCACAGATCTACCCGCGTAACATCGCGGAAGCTGCTTTGCTTCGCCGCGCGCACGGAATACTGCTCATCCACAACCATCCTTCAGGCGATCCAACGCCCTCCAAAGCGGACGCCGAAACGACCGAGTCCGTCCGTGCTGCGCTGGAAAGCATCGGCGTGCAGCTGTTCGACCACATTATCGTCGGCGGCGAGCACGCCTACAGTTTCTCAACAGGCGCGGTGATCGGCGTTTCTGGCGTGGACGCAGAGGTATTCTCACTCGCAGACTATCAAGCGCATCAAGGACAGGCGGCCCGCACCGGTGCACTGCTCCGAGTGATGGAACCATATTAACGTTCAATCCATTAAATCAAAAAGCGGCGGATTGTGCTCCGTCGCTTTTTTTAGCTGATCACTGAAGTTTGCGTTAACTCTGCGGCAGATTCTTCACGGAAAACGTTACCGTCAGGTTGGCCTCGACGTCAATCGAGCTGCTTTTAAACACCACGCCGACCAGTTGATTCTCCACCGGCGCTTCGCTGACCAGAATCATCTCGTCTAGCGCGACCTCGCCTGCAGCGGCAATCGCTTCCGCCTTTGCCTTCGCGTCCGAAACCGCTTCCGCGAGCGCTTCCGCATAGGCCGCGGATGCATCCAGCAGGCTATAGGTGACCTCGTAGCTTTCGATGATCTTCGCGTCGATGATCGGCGAAAGAATCGCGTTGACGCGGTCGATGTTGTCCTCGTGGATGGTGATCGTCTGCCGAGCGATATAGCCCGTCACGGCGCCGTCGCTCTCGCGCGTGGTGGCGTTGATGGTTACGCCGGAGGTTGTAATATCCCGCGCGAGCACATTTTGTTCGTCAGCGGTGTCCTTGACCTGCTGCGTCGCAGTTTCGCAAAGCACAGCAGCTTCTTCCGAAGAGCCGCTCTCACCTGCAGTAACGATACTGATCGTCGCAAAATCCGGCTCTACTGTTACTACGCCATAGCCGCTGACCACGATGGTGTGATCCCCCGGCAGCGCTTCATTGTTGACGATAACCGTCGGCTGCTCCGGTTTCGCGGTCGGTCCCGGGGTAATATCCCCCTCTTCTTTACAGGCGGCAAGCGAGAACAGAAGTAACAGCATCACTCCGATCGCGATACTCGCACGCAACAGTTTCCCTCTGGTTCCAGTGTTTTGTTGCAAGTTGTCACCCCTCCAAATCTACTCGGTTGAGTTTCCGGTTGTGTAAAAACGAGTTGAGATTCTCCGCCGCGAGATCGACCAGCCGGCTTCTAACGTCAGTCGGCAGCCATGCCGCGTGCGGTGTAATCAGGCAGTTCTTTGCGTTCAGAAGCGGGTTTTCGGGCAGAATCGGCTCGCGATCGACAACGTCCAACCCGGCGGCATAGATCACGCCTTCATTAAGTGCCTTCGTCAGCGCGGCAGAATCGACAAGCGCACCGCGCGCGGTGTTGATCAGGATTGCGCTGGGCTTCATGCTGGCAAGCGAGTCACGATTGACGATGCCCCGCGTCTCAGGCGTTGCCGCGCAGTGCAGGGAGAGCACGTCGCTTTGCCGAAAAAGTTCTTCTTTTGAAACATATGTTCCACAAAAACCTGCGCGCTTGTTCCGGCTGTGGCCGATGACGCGCATACCCAGCGCCTGCGCAATCAGCGCCGCACGGCAGCCGATCGCACCCGTTCCGAGCACGCCGAATGTCTTTCCGGTCAGCGCGATCAGCGGCGCATCCCAGACGCAATCGCCGGGGTGCTGTGTCCAGCGGCCTTTGCGGAGCTCCGCATCCAGCACGCGCGTGCGGTTGGTGATCTCGAGCAGCAGCGCAATCGTGTGCTGCGCTACGGCGTCCGTGGAATATCCGGGCACGTTGCAAACGGCAATGCTGTGCCGCCTTGCTGCGGCTAGATCAATCTTATCATATCCCGTGGCAAACAGACACAAAAACCGCAGCCTCGGCGCTTTGGAAAACTCCTCTTCTCCCAGCCGCGCGCGGTTGGTGAAGACCGCGTCCGCGTCACAGATTCGCTCTCCGATCTGTTCCGGAGGTGTGTGGTCATATACGGCGAGGTTGCCGAATGCGCGGATGGGTTCCCAGTCGATGTCGCCTGGATTGACGGAATAGGCGTCCAGAATGACAATGTTCATCGTTTTCTCCATGCCGATTTGGCTCTTTTGCAGTATAACGCATTTCGGATCGACTGACAAGCAAGGCGGCATCGCGCTGCAAAACCGTACGTGTTACATTCCATCCTGTGCCTTTCGTTGCGTGATATCGCAACATGTAGTATAATATGTAAATATTATGGGCTAATAGACGCATTCTTCGATTGGACGGTGTTTTTATCCGTACCATATGCGCGATTGCCTATGGCCTGCATCTGTAACGAACCGAATATTCGATCTAACGTTTTTAAACAAAAGAAAGGATTGAACAATCTTTGGCTTCCAAAGCAAGCAAAGAAACGTCCGACGGTAAAAAATCGACCGCAACCAGAAACGACGCGACAGGGCGCGATAAAGCGGCCTCCGAGGGCAGCGGCGTTCTGTTGATCGCGGGCGGAATTCTCGCGGCGGCGTATCTGTTCTTCTCTGCAACAGGTTATCTTGGAGAAATGCTCGGCAAGGCATTGTTCGGCATGATCGGGATTGTTTCCTATGCCCTGCCGGTAATCCTGATCGCCGTGGGCGTGATCTATATCCGCGGCGCCACCAACGAGCGGCTCAACGGCAGCGGATGGTATCTTCTGCTGGGTATCCTCGCGTTGGTCACGCTCCTAGCAGCTGCGCGCAACTCGCTCACCGAAGGCATGGAGTACATGCCATATGTTAACGACGCACTGTATATCGGCCAGAACGCCCATCTCGGCGGCGGCTTTGTCGGTGCGGTACTCAGTTACCTGCTGCTCAAGCTCGGTGGCTTGCCGCTCGCGCTAACTCTCAGCATCGCGCTTCTGATCGTCTGTATCATCAAGATCACGGGCTTCTCGCTGCGTGACTTTTCTGAGAAGCTCACCGGCAAGGTGCTCACCGTGATCGAGAACACGCGCGAGCGCGACACGGAAAGCGTCATTGAACGCGAATCGCGCGAGGACCGACCGCTGTTTACACTCACGCTCGAAGAAGAGCGGCCGAAGCTCTCCGGCAAAGGTAAGAAGGCAGCTCTCCCGGAGGCTGTCGTTACGTCTTCCGCCAAGGCTCGTCATAAGCGCGTCGAGGCATTCATAGAACCCGAAATTGACTTGTTCGAGAAGCCGAAGAAGTCCGGCAAGATCAAGAATTCCCCCGCAAAGGATGCGGATTTGAAAGCGTTCGGCGAAGAGATAGGCGATTTCGTCACCAAGGCCGGTGACAAAGCCAAGACGCGCAGACCGGAAAAAGTCAACTCTGACATCTGGGACAATGTCGATTTTGAACCACAGGACGATGTCCCGTTAATCGTCGGCAGAAACAGCGCGCCGATTCCTAAGCCGGTCGTCCAGCTTCCCGATCCCTCGCCGCTGTTCGGCGCAAACACGATCAGGCCCGCAAAGCCCGCCTCCAAATCAGCTTCCATGGAAGGCATGCCCGCGCGCCAACCCGGCGTCAAACAAAAATCGATTGCCAAACCGGCGGCCACCGCTGATAAGAAGAAAATACAGCCCGAAGTCATCATCGGCGACGGACAGTATCATGCGCCCTCCATCGAACTGCTCGACAGGCCCGGCGCGCAAAAAATTGAAGATTCGGATACGCCGGAAGAAAAGGCACGCATTTTAATCGATACCCTCGCGAGTTTCCGCATCGACGCCACGGTCACAAATATCGCGGTCGGCCCCGCGCTGACGCGAATCGAGATTCAACCCGCGCCTGGTACGCGCATCTCACGCATCACGGCTCTGCAAAACGATATCACCATGGCACTTGCGGCGCCCCGCCTTCGCATGGAAGCGCCGATCCCCGGCAAGAACGCTATCGGCATTGAAATTCCGAACAAAGGCTCCTCTCTTGTGGTGCTGCGCGATATTCTCGAAAGCAAAGAGTTTAGAAACAGCGCGTCGCCCGTCACCATGGCATTCGGACGCGAGGCCAGCGGAAAAATCATCGTCGCAGATCTCACACGCATGCCGCACATGCTCATCGCGGGCGCGACCGGCTCCGGCAAGAGCGTCTGCATCAACGACATCAT
Source organism: Clostridiales bacterium (assembly GCA_013824375.1). Taxonomy (GTDB): domain Bacteria; phylum Bacillota; class Clostridia; order Christensenellales; family CAG-138; genus UBA7703. Next base: position 20,334 of record PNNR01000052.1, on the reverse strand, counting down.
CGTGTCGATGGTCTACAAGAGTTCCCCGCAGGATGTGCGCTTCATCCTCGTCGACCCGAAGATGGTCGAAATGACCATGTACGGCTCACTGCCGCACTTACTGATTCCTGTCGTCACCGACCCGAAGAAAGCCGCCGGCGCAATGCGTTGGGCAGTCAAAGAGATGACGGATCGCTACAAGACCTTCTCGGAACAGAACGCACGAAACCTCGACCGCTTCAACGAGCGCGTTGAAAAGCCCGAGGACAAACTCCCTCGTATCGTTGTCATCATCGACGAACTCGCCGACCTCATGATGGTTGCTCCCGATGAGGTTGAAGACAGCATCCGCCGCATCGCGCAGCTCGGCCGCGCGGCAGGCATCCACCTGATTCTCGCAACCCAACGGCCGGACGCAACGGTCATCACGGGGCTCATCAAAGCAAACATCCCCTCCCGCGCGGCATTTGCCGTCAGCTCCGCAACCAACAGCCGAATCATCCTCGATATGGGCGGCGCAGAAAAGCTGCTCGGTCACGGTGACATGCTCTTTCACCCCGATGGTTCCGCAAAACCCACGCGCCTTCAGTGCGCGTATGTTTCGGACGAAGAAGTTGAGCGCATTGTCGCGCATTTCCGCGAAAGCGCGGCCCGTCCGACCTTCAGCGAACAGATTCTCGAGGATGTCTCCTCGCTCGAAAAGAGCGGAGCCACCGGCGGGGTCTTCGGCGAAGGCAAGCAGGAGGACGATCTGCTGGGCGAAGCCGTGCGCGTTGTTTTCGAGCACGGTCAGGCCAGCACAAGCATGATTCAGCGCAGACTCCGCGTGGGATACGCGCGTGCCTCGCGGCTGATCGACATCATGGAGCAAAAGGGCTATATTTCGGGTTTCAACGGCAGCAAAGCGCGCGAAGTGCTCATCAAACGCGCGCAGCTGGAGGAGCTGTTTGGCGACGGAACGCCGCTCGCCAATCCGCCTGTACACGAACGCGAGCCGAATCCCATGTCGCATTTTTACCGGGATGAGGACTGACCTCACATCCTAATCGATCGAATAAGGAGACACAAGCTATTATGTCAACCGTCGGGGTCATCTCACTCGGCTGCTCGAAAAATCAGGTGGATACTGAGCGCATGCTCGGTATTCTCACCGCGGCCGGGCACGAGATCACCAATCTTCCCGCCGAAGCAGATGTGCTGATCGTCAACACCTGCGGCTTCATCGAGAGCGCAAAACAGGAGTCGATCAATGCCATTCTAGAAATGGCGCAATATAAACAGGGCGGCAAATGCGCGCGCCTTGTCGTCACGGGATGCCTTTCCGAGCGCTATCGCGATGAGCTCAAGAACGCCATGCCGGAGATCGATATTCTGCTCGGCGTACGCGAATATGAAACCCTGCCCCGCATGCTCGGCGGCAAGTCGGACGCACCACGCTGCGGACCCGCGAGCGCGCGCGTGCTCACAACGCCGCGCTACAGCGCATATCTTCGGATCGCGGACGGCTGCAACAACCGCTGTACCTATTGTGCGATTCCGCTCATTCGCGGCAATCTCGTCAGCGAGCCGTTGGAAGACCTCGTGGATGAGGCAATGCGCCTCGCGGGCAACGGCGTCACCGAACTGACGCTGATTGCGCAGGATACCTCCGGCTACGGCATGGATCGCTATGGAAAGCCCATGCTTGGAGAGCTGCTCAATCAGCTAGAACAGATCGAGTCGCTACGCTGGCTCAGAGTGCTGTACACTTACCCCGACACCGTTACGCCGGAGCTCATCGACCGTTTCCGTGCAGGCGGCAAAATCGTTCCCTATCTTGATATGCCGCTGCAACACACGGAGGACGAAATGCTCCGCATGATGCACAGAAGAGGCGATCAGGCGCATATCAAGCGCGTGCTGGATTACGTCGCAAAGACCGCGCCGGAGTTCATGCTCAGGACAACGCTGATGGTCGGCTTCCCGGGCGAAACCGACGCGCATTTTACTGCGATGCTCCGATTTATCAAGGATTATCCGTTTGACCGTGTGGGCGCGTTTGCGTTTTCAACGGAGGATGGCACTGCCGCCGCAAGCCTGCCGGATCAGGTGCCGGATGAGGTCAAACAGGAACGTCTCGCACAGCTCATGGCGGCACAGCAGCCGATCTCCCGCGTGAGAAACGAGCGCAGGGTGGGTCAGGTCGTGGATGTACTGATCGAAGGCACACAGGACGGAAGAAGCTACGGGCGCAGCTATGCGGAAGCGCCGGATGTGGACGGAAAAATCTATCTGGAGCGCGCGGGCAATCTCCCCGCGGGCGCGTACGTTCCCGCACGGTTGATCCGCGCGGAAGCATACGACATGATCGGCGAGCCGGTCTTATGATCGGATCAGTGCAGAAATCTAAAAAGAAAGACTGAGAGCTATGGAACAAACGATATCTTCCAAAACCGAGTTTCGAGGCAAAATGAATCTGCCCAACCGTCTCACCATATTCCGTATGGTCATGGTGCCGCTGATGGTTGCCGCATTCTCTCTGGAGGGTCTGCTGCCCGGCTGGAACTATTACGCGGCTGCGATTTTCTTTATCGCGGACATGACCGATATCTTTGACGGTTATATCGCGCGGAAGCGAAATCTCGTCACCAACTTCGGCAAGCTGATGGATCCCATCGCGGACAAGCTGCTGTTTTGTTCGGCATTTATTATGATGACATACAACGGCATGCTCAACCCAATCCTATGCATCATCTTTGTCGGCCGCGAGATCATCGTCTCCGGCTTCCGGCTCGTGACGGCAAACAGCGGCAAAGTCATCGCGGCGAACTGGCTTGGTAAGCTCAAGAGCGGTTTGCAGGTAGCGGCGATCCTCGCGACACTGCTAGGCAACCCCATCTTTTCCATCTGGAATTTCCCGTTCGATTTCGGTTTGATGGCTACCGCGGCGGTATTCACCGTCTGGTCTGCGGTCGATTACATCGTCACAAACCGCAAAGCCGTCAACTGGAACTAATCCATCCGCAACATTTTACAGCGAACGCTGGCTGAAACAAGGAAGTAACACGCATATGATCGCAGAAATCGTCTCCGTCGGCACGGAACTTCTCATGGGACAGGTCGTCAATACGGACGCGCAATTTATTGCTCAGCGGCTTGCGCCGCTCGGTTTTCAAGTGTTTTACCACACGACCGTGGGCGATAACGTAAAAAGGCTCACCGCGGTCGTTCATCAGGCCGTCGAGCGCTCCGATGTCGTCGTATTCACCGGCGGGCTCGGCCCAACCGACGACGACCTCACGAAAGAGACCGTCGCCGCCGCGCTCGGGCTGACCGTCGAACTCATACCCGAAGAGGCGGAGCGGCTCAAGAAGCATTTTGAAACACGCGGTTACGCGTTTACGCCCAACAACCTCAAGCAGGCGAGCTTTCCCAAGAACGCCATTATCCTACCGAACGCGTTCGGTACGGCTCCCGGCTGCATCATGACCGCCGAAAACAAGACGGCGATCCTCCTGCCCGGGCCTCCGCGCGAATTGTTCCCCATGTTTCAAAACCACGTCATGCCGTATCTGGAGCAGCTCAGCGGAAATAAGCTGTATTCGCGAGAGCTGCGCATCTTCGGCAAGGGCGAATCGGCTGTCACCTACGAACTTCGTGATATCATTGAGCACCAAACCAACCCCACCGTTGCGCCCTACGTTAAAACGGGCGAAGTTTCCCTCCGCGTGACGGCGCTTTGCCAGAACGAGGCGGAAGGCGAGAAAATCGCTCGTCCCATGATCGGCGAGATCGTCGCACGGCTCGGCGACATCATCTACTCCACCGTGGGCGAATCTTTACCGGAGACGTGCGCTCGTATGCTCACAGACGACCGCCAGACCATCGCCGTCGCGGAGAGCTGCACGGGCGGTATGATCGCCAGCGAGCTGGTCGCACTCCCCGGCTGCTCCAGGTTCTTCCTCGAAGGGTGCGTTGCCTATTCCGACGCGTCCAAAGTCTCACGCCTTGGCGTAAAGCAGGCGACGCTAGATCAATTCGGCGCGGTCAGCGAGCAGTGCGCACGCGAGATGGCGGAAGGTATGCGTTTAAATTCTGGCACAGACTATGCGCTCGCGACCACAGGCTTCGCGGGTCCCGACGGCGGAACAGAAAACAACCCGGTCGGCACAGTCTATATCGCGCTGGCAAGACAGGGTGAAACGCTGATCAAGCGGATCCAGCTTTTCGGCGAGCGAGCGCGCATTCGAGAAATCGCAACGCTGCATGCATTTGACATGCTCCGGCGCAAACTCTGCCTCGACTGAATACCTGAACTAATTGATTTTCCAGTAAAAAACGCTGTACGCGATTATTATGCCATGCTATAATGACAATAAGTCATGCGATCATTTGTTTCCATCAAACGAACGCGACATTGCACGATAACGGGCATGGAATCAACAAAACACGATGGATTGCACGGAACGAAAGGAATACTGTGATGGTTGAAAAAGAAAAAGCATTGGAGATTGCGCTAGGCCAAATCGAGAAGCAGTTTGGCAAAGGCGCGATTATGAAACTCGGTGACGCTGCGGCGCGCGCGCCGGTTGCAACCATCTCGACGGGTTGCCTCCCGCTGGACTACGCCCTCGGCGTCGGCGGCATTCCGCGCGGCAGAATAATCGAGATATTCGGGCCGGAATCCTCCGGTAAAACCACCATTGCCCTGCACATCGTGGCGGAAGGCCAGCGGGTGGGCGGGACGGCTGCCTTTATCGACGCAGAGCACGCACTCGATCCGGCTTATGCGGAGGCGCTGGGCGTTAAGGTGGACGATCTCTACGTATCACAGCCGGATACCGGCGAGCAGGCGCTAGAGATCACCGAAGCGCTCGTGCGCAGCGGCGCCATCGATATTGTCGTTGTCGACTCCGTCGCGGCGCTCGTCCCCAAAGCTGAAATCGAAGGCGACATGGGCGACGCGCACGTCGGCCTGCAGGCACGCCTGATGAGCCAGGCGCTGCGCAAGCTCACGGGTGCCGTCAGCAAGTCCAACACCATCGTCATCTTCATCAACCAACTGCGCGAAAAAGTCGGCGTCATGTTCGGCAACCCCGAAACCACGCCCGGCGGCAAAGCGCTGAAGTTTTACGCGAGCGTCCGCCTCGACGTGCGCCGCATAGACGCACTGAAAAACGGCACGGACATCATCGGCAACCGCACGCGCGTCAAGGTCGTCAAAAACAAGGTCGCTCCGCCGTTTAAATCGGCGGAATTTGATATGCTCTACGGCGAGGGTATCTCCAAAGAGGGCGCGATTCTCGACCTCGCGGTGGAGAAGAAGATCATCCAGAAGAGCGGCGCCTGGTATAACTACGGCGAAATGCGCATCGGCCAGGGCCGCGACACCACGCGCATCTTCCTCAAGGACAATCCGGAGCTCACACAGAAGCTCGACAAACAGCTCCGCGTCATGTTTGAAGACGAGCGCAAGCAGGCGATCGCGAATCAAGAAGCCAAGCGCAAGCTGAACCAGAGTGCGATGGCAGCGGCAGAAGCCTCACAGGCCGCGTCCGCACGTCCCGCTCCGGCAGTAAGACCCGTAGTCGCCGCAAAACCCGCCCCCGCCGCTGCAACGAGAAAACCGGTTGACGACGAAGTCGAGCCGGAATAAACCAACGCAACATACACAAAAGGCACCCTCGGGTGCCTTTTGCGTTGCTCTTGTTTCTTACGCTTTGCCTTCGCAGCCGAGCACAGTTGTGATCTTGTGGGAGACCATGTTCTTGATCGCGGTGCGCGCCGGGGCGAGATACTGGCGCGGGTCAAAGTGGCCGGGGTTGTCGTTGAAATACTTGCGGATCGTCGCCGTCATGGCAAGACGAAGGTCGCTGTCGATGTTGATCTTGCAGACCGCCATACGCGCGGCTTCGCGGAGCATGTCTTCCGGAATACCAATCGCGTCCGGCATGTTGCCGCCGTTCTCGTTGATCATCTTCACGAACTCCGGAATGACGCTGGAAGCTCCATGGAGCACGACCGGGAAATTCGGCAGCCGCTTTTCGACTTCTTCGAGAATATCAAATCTCAGCTGCGGCTTCATGCCGGGCTTGAATTTGAACGCGCCGTGGCTGGTGCCGATGGCAATTGCCAGCGAGTCCACGCCTGTGCGCTTCACGAAATCTTCGACCTGGTCGGGATCGGTGTAGCTGCCTTCGCCCGCAGCAACCTTGACGTCGTCCTCAACGCCTTCGAGGCGGCCAAGCTCGCCTTCGACGACCACGCCGTGGTCATGCGCGTACTCAACGACCTGACGGGTGAGCTTCACGTTCTCTTCGTAGCCATGGTGCGATCCGTCGATCATGACGGAGGAGAAACCGCCGTCGATGCAGCTTTTGCAGAGGTCAAAGGTATCACCGTGGTCGAGGTGGACGCAGATGGGCAAATCCGTCTCAATGCATGCCGCCTCAATGAGCTTCATGAGGTAGGTGTGGTTGGCGTATTTACGCGCGCCGGAACTGACCTGGAGGATCAGCGGAGCTTTGAGCTCCTTGGCGGCTTCGGTGATGCCCTGAATGATTTCCATGTTGTTGACGTTGAATGCGCCGATGGCATAACCTCCGGCATACGCATCCGCAAACATCTTTTTGCTGGTTACGATAGGCATATGAACTATCTCCTTTTCTTGATCGGTCGGATCAATTGTACGATTCTTTCGATGCATATTCTATCACAGAACATTCAAATTGCAACGATAAAAATGCCGCTCGCGATGGCAATTTTTCATAAACATACCGTTTTCACGAAAATTGAGCTCACCCGTGATGAATTTCGAAACCTTAGCGGCTCGGTTGTCTTTGCACGTTCTTTGCGCTATACTACAGCTTGAGAAGAGTTTGGAATGACACGACGCCGTGAACGGGTCGCTACTAGAGGAGATATTCTATGGAGCCGAATAAAAAACGCATGCTCTCCCTCATCATCCCCGTGTTCAACGAGCAGGAGGTGCTTCACGATTCGTTCGCGCGCATGGATACTGCCGTGCAAACCACTGGATACGAGTATGAAATCATCTATGTCGATGACGGAAGCCGGGATCACACGCTCGACCAACTGCGTGAGCTTGCAGGCGCACATCCGCAGGTCAAGGTGCTCTCGTTTTCGAGAAACTTCGGACATCAGCTCGCCGTCACCTGCGGCATGGACGCGGCAAAGGGCGATGCGTTGATCATCATCGACGTGGATTTGCAGGACCCGCCGGAGCTCATTCCAGAGATGGTGCGCATGTGGGAAGCCGGCGCAGACATCGTTTACGGCAAGCGCGTCAAGCGCAAGGGCGAAACCTTATTCAAAAAACTCACCGCGAGCATATATTACCGCCTGCTCTCCTGGATGAGCGCATACCCGATCCCGCTTGACACAGGCGATTTCCGCCTGATCGGGCGCAATGTCGCGGACGTGTTCCTCCAGATGCGCGAACACAACCGCTTTTTGCGCGGCATGTCCGCCTGGATGGGCTATAACGCGGTACCGATCGAATACGAGCGGCAGGAGAGATTCGCGGGACAGACGAAGTACACGCTCAAAAAGATGCTCCGCCTCGCGAGCGACGGCATCACGGGTTTTTCCGACAAACCCCTGACGCTGCCGATGTCGATCGGCATTCTGTTGATGCTGCTCTCCGGATTCGGGCTGATTGCGCTGATCGTGACAGCCATCGTCTCCGGCGTGGCGCCCTGGCTCTGGGCGGTCTGCGGCGTGGTCTTCCTTCAAGGCATCACCCTCTTTTTCATGGGCCTGCAGGGCATGTATCTCGGCAGGATGTATGACGAACTCAAGGGTCGCCCGCTCTACATCGTCTCGGAAAAATTTAATATCGATTGATCATCAGAACATGGCGCGACATCTTCAATCGATATTCTGCGACCGAAATCAATCGTTTTGTTAGGGCAACTAAGAAAGTTTTTTCTTGCGAATAATACGCAAATATTGTACAATACGTTGGGCTTAAAGAACGAAATTGCCGCATATAGCACTGAATATTGCCTGCATAGTGTCAATATTTCAAAGCTTCGGCAACTGCCCGCTCAACGACGTAAATCAATAAAGGAGAACATAGATATGGCAATTAAAGTAGGCATCAATGGCTTTGGCCGTATCGGCCGCCTGGTATTCCGCGCAGCCGCAGCCAACCCCGAAATCGAAGTCGTCGGCGTGAACGATCCGTTCATCGATCTCGACTACATGGTTTACATGCTCCGTTACGACACCGTTCACGGTCAGTTCAAGGGAGATATCGCGATCAAAGACGGCAAGCTGGTCGTCAACGGCGAAGCGACCTCCGTTTACGCGTGCATGAACGCGAACGAGATCCCTTGGAAAGAATGCGGCGCGGAATACGTCGTCGAATCCACCGGTATCTTCACCACCATCGACAAGGCGAGCGCGCACTTCGCGGGCGGCGCCAAGAAGGTCGTCATCTCCGCTCCTTCGGCGGACGCTCCGATGTTCGTCATGGGCGTCAACCAGGATAAGTACACCAAGGACATGACCGTTGTCTCCAACGCGTCCTGCACCACCAACTGCCTCGCTCCTCTGGCGAAGGTCATCCATGACAACTTCGGCATCATCGAAGGCCTCATGACGACCGTCCACTCCATCACCGCGACGCAGAAGACCGTTGACGGCCCGTCCAAGAAGGACTGGCGCGGCGGCCGTGCGGCAGCGCACAACATCATCCCCAGCTCCACCGGCGCCGCCAAAGCCGTCGGCAAGGTCATCCCCTCCCTCAATGGCAAGCTCACCGGTATGTCCCTGCGCGTTCCGACGCCGGACGTCTCCGTTGTTGACCTCACCGTCCGTCTGGAGAAGGGCGCAACCTATGAGCAGATCAAAGCCGTCATGAAGGCCGCTTCCGAAGCACCCGAATGGGCAGGCATCATCGGCTACACCGAGGACGAAGTGGTTTCTTCGGACTTCTACACCGATCCGCGCACATCGATCTTCGACGCCAAAGCCGGCATCAGCCTGAACGACAACTTCGTCAAGCTCGTCGCTTGGTATGACAACGAGTGGGGTTATTCCTGCAAAGTGCTCGACCTGATCACGCACATGGCAAAGGTCGACGCGAAGTAAAGTTCGGTCTCAACCATCAGAGAGAGCGGTTCATCCGCTCTCTTTTTTTCGTTACATTATGTGATCCTGCTCGTTCAAAACGGTTCCGCCTGGTTTGACGGATTAACTCCTCCCGTGTTACAGTATTTGCATAATTATTATTTGTAATCATGTAATAGTCCATGTGATATTACCAAAACAACAGTCGCAGATAGACATTCGAAAGGAACCCCGCGCATGAAATCAGCTGTCCGCTATATCGTTTTGATTGCTTTCTCTGCAACCGCCTTGTTGCTCTTGACAGGTTGCAGCGAAAGCGCTCGGACGAAGGCGATTTCGGACGCCGTCGTTACGTATTCCGACTATTATATCGAAGTGCGCAATCTCGGCGATCAGGTGCGCGCGCAGTCGGAGACAATCGATTCTTCCGCAAAATCGGTTGACTATGTGATCACCGTCGACATTCCGGACTATACCCAAATCGATCTGTCAGCGACAAGCTTTATCCTGCCGGAACCGATTCTCTCTTCCCAAAGCGCCAATTCCTATGAGAAACAGGCATCTCTCGCGCTGCGATTTGCGATGGAACAGTATGCGGCGCAAAACGGCATGGATCAATATCTTGAGCTGCCTGTCACGTTTTCCATGAATACCGATGGTGCTGACTGGACAGCGAACATGACCAGTCAGAGCAAGCTCGACATTCAAAGAACGATCGAGGACATGATTCTCGGAATCTTGCAGCAATTGGAATCGTATCAGCGCAATTATCAACGAATGCAGGTGTCTTCCTCTTTGTCCAAACTTCTGACAGACGTTTTCGGCGGCAAGGAATATGCAAAATGCATCAAGGTGACTGGTGTCGCGCTTGCGAACGACGGCGTCTATACCGCAACATTTACTTATCCAGACCCCGTTTTCGTCTTTACCGCGCTGGGTAACGCCTATATCGCATCCTACAATCAGCTGTTTTACGGAAATGAACGCGTCGTGTCTCTCTCAATAAAAGGCTTGAACAACATCAACCTCACGGATGCGGCGCAAATGACCGCAACCGTGCGCGTATTCTATGATGAAGCGATGCAATCTTACGTGCTTCTGGATGACGATAGGCTTTCCACCATCGTTGCAGAAGCAAGAACTCAGGCCGAGCATAACGCGTCAGCAATGGTCAATTCGCAGTGGCGCGTTCCGCCAAGTGCGCCGCCGGATAACGGCAGTGTTATTGAAGGTCAAAGTGTTGGTAACCGGATTGTGTTCAAGACCGGAACTTCTCTCGGCAAATACTTTTATGTGCGCTTCTACGCCATCTCAGGCGAAGACATAAGCGAAGAAGGAACTCTGCAGCTGGGTGTGTTCATTGTCGGCGGCAAGAGTGCGAAGGTGAAGCTCCCAAAAGGATACTATCGCGTCGCCTGCGTTTCGGGAGAGAATTGGTACGGACTTGAGCACCTCTTCGGCAGTGACATGAAAACCTATAACGGCGAAAACGCGATTCAATCCCGCAACGGATACATCAACAATATTTCGTTTGAATGAGAAAATGCTTTATTTATATAAAAACAAGCTCCGCATTTACGCGGAGCTTAGTTTGCATAGTGTGTTTTTATAGTTTCACTATTTGAGCGACAGAAACGCAAACAGCGGATAATGATCGGAATATTTCGTCGGAATCGCACGTGCGTTGAGCACGGTGATGTTCTTCGAAACGATGATGTTGTCGATCTGCGACATGGCAATCGTCTTGTTTGAGTAGTTGTAGAACTTCGTCGCGCTCGTATTCACCACACGGTAGTTTCTCATAAACGGCGAAAACTCCTTCTCGTCCGCGTTGAAGTCGCCTGTGAGGATCTTGTACTCGTTCGGATCCGCGTTCATAATCTTCAGCACTTCAGAAAACTGCTTTTTTCGAAGACTCGCGGACTCATAGGAAAAATGCGTGTTGTAGACCGAAACGCGTTTGCCGTCGATGACATATTCGACCTTTTGCAAACAGCGCTGCTCCTTATCTTCGCTTGTTAATAATATGACCTGCGCATTCTCAGGCTTAAACTTCGAGATCTGTCCGATGCCGTATTGCCCGCCGGAGGGATATTTCACCGTCTCGGCAAAGGACGTGTTCTGCGCGTCCTTCGTGCGCACGGAGAGCAGATTGTTTTTTCCTTCTTTGCTGTTGATATACACTTCCTGTACGCCAAGGATATCCGGCCGCTGTGCCGCGATGAGCCAGCCCTGCATCTCGATGTTATCATTGCCGCGTTTGATGTTCCAAGTGCCGACCGTCAGCACGTCGCGCACGAGATAGATCGAATATTTCACCACGCCATTCACGGAGATGCGGATGGTTTTGCTATTGCCGGACTTGATATTGTATTTCGCGGTGGGGATGCCCGTGTTACCGATACTGATCTTGACACCGTCGTTCGCGATGGCTTTGATGTCCACCTCGCCCTGCGTCGCGGTCAGCACATAACCATACTCCGTCGGTGAGAATGCAGGGGAAAGCGCGCCGCCCGTGACCTCGATTCCACTGAGCACGTCGTTGCCGACCGTCGCCCTGAGCAGCATGTAGTTGGCGTTGACGTAGCCGACTGCGCCGTTGAACTCGATCTGGTGCCACGCGCCGTTGGCATACGCTTGCACGACCTTGAAAGTATCGCCTTTATTCGCCTTGCCGAGCTTTTTGCCCTTAAGCGACGGTTCCGCACGGACGTTGACATCCTGCTGCACATTATAGATCGTGCCTGTGTAGTCCATTTGATAGGAAGGCAGCGATGCTTCGATATCGACGTAGAGACGGTTGACATAGCCGGTGCGTTTGCCCGCTTCCACGCGGTACCACTCGGAGTTGACGTTGCTTTCGAGAATTTTCACCACCGTGCCTTCGCTGAGCCGTGTCACCACACCGCCGCCTGAAGCTGCTGTTTTTCGCATGGCTACATCGTCCGCGTTGATGATTCCCGTGGTCAGCGTCAGCGCGCGCGCGGAAGAAACCGGCAGCACGGATGCGCACAGCGCGATCAGTATCATCAAAACGAGCATGATTCGTTTTCTCATATGCCCTCTTCTTCAACTCTTCGCAACCCATGCGAGAGCGATGCCTGTATAATCTTGAACTGCATCGACAGGTAAGAATCCCTGAACTTGAGTGTAGTAAAAATTAGACGGGAAGACAAGTCGCCTCCCGCCCAATTCACGAAAACGTTACATTAGTAGATTACTTCTGAACGCGGTAGATGCTCGCCTCGTACGGTTGCAGACCGTCGCCCTGGGCCATATAGTTGGAGTAGACGAGCTCCATTTCGCCTTTCGTGGCGGGCTGTTTGATCGCGCGTTCGCAGAGGTTGATCTCGATGTAGAAGCGCTCATTGCCGTCGTCGCGATAATAGCAGAACACGTCGTCCTTGGCAGCCTCGTGCGGCTCAAACGAGCCATAGACCAGCGCGGAATGATCCTTTCTCAGGCGGATGAGCGATTGAAACGCGTGCAGAACGGAAGTCTCTTCCTCCAGCTGTTGCGCAACGCTGCAATTGTCCTTGTCGCCTACACGAATCCAAGGTTCATGTTCAGAGAATCCGGCATACGTTTCGTTTGTCCACTGCATCGGCGTGCGCGCGTGATCCCGCGAACCGCAGAGCACTGTGTGCCATGCCTGTTCCGGCGTTTTGCCGGCAGTGATCAAATCACTGTACTTATTGATACTCTCGATATCCCGTATTTCCGACATATCCTTAAAATCGACATTGACCGCGCCAAGCTCCTGTCCCTGATAGAGGAATACCGTACCGCGCGCTGTGAACAGCACGACCGCGAGCAGCTTTGCAATGATGTCGCGGTATTCTTCGTTGGGATTGATCTTGCTGACCATGCGCGGGTTGTCGTGGTTTTCTAGAAAAATGCTTGGCCAGGCATAGTCTGCGTAATCACCTTCCAGAAGGCTGAAACACTTTTTCAGATGGTTGAGGTTGTAGCGGTAATCGTCAAAGCGGTGTTTTCCGAGATTTTCAAGATGGTCAAAGCTGAATACTGTGTTCAGCTCCTCCCGTTCGTCCGCGGTAAGGAGCTTATTCATCTCCGGTCCCGTGCCGGGCGTCTCTCCGACGGTGAACGCGTCACCGAGGGAACGGCGTTTGAGCTCGTGCAGGTACTCGTGCAATCGTTTGCCGTAAAAATAGTGTTCGATACCGCTGAACTGCAACAGAGCGCCAAGCGTGTCGCTGCCGTCGTCGAGCGTGGTCTTGCTGATGTAGTTGATCACGTCAAGACGGAAACCGTCAACGCCCTTTCGCGCCAGAAATCGATGATGTCGCAGACTTCGTCCCGCACCTTCGGGTTTTCCCAGTTCAGGTCGGGCTGCTTCTTCGAAAATAGATGCAGGTATTCCTCGTCCCTCGTGTTCACTTTTTCCCACGCCGGACCGCAGAAGAAGCTGTGCCAGTTGTTCGGGTGCCCGCCGTTTTTCGGCTTGCGCCAGATGTAGTAATTCCCGTGTTCACCTTGCGGGTTCTTCGCGGAGTCAATGAACCACTCATGCTCGTCGGACGTGTGGTTCACGACGAGGTCGATAATGAGGCGAATCCCGCGCGCGTGCATCTGCTTGATGAGCTCTTCCGCGTCCTCCATCGTACCGAAATCGGTCATGATGGCGCGGTAATTGCGGACGTCGTAGCCGTTGTCGTCGTTGGGAGAATCAAAGATAGGCGAAAGCCAGATCGCGTCAACACCGAGCTCTTTGAGGTAGTCGAGCCGCTGAATGATGCCCTTTAGATCGCCGACGCCGTCACCATTGCCATCCTGAAACGAGCGCGGATAGATCTGATAGACGACCGCTTCTTTCCACCAATACCGCGTATTGGATTTTGTGAGCGGCTTGGTATCCGCCTCCTGATTGAACAGATCGATCATGGCGTCGATGACGTAGTCCGCGTCCGGCATCGCCTTGCCCGCAAACTTCGGAATGGCCGACAGCTTAAGCGACTTGACGATGGGATTCAATATGACTTTTTCGTTGACGCCCGCATACTGCACCAGCTGCGCGAGAACGTCTTTTGCAATGGGATTTTTAAGCAGTTCGCCAACTTTTGTTTCCCTTGTGATCATACAGCTGTATCCTCCGTGTCACGGTAATTCGCCGCGAATCTTTTTGCGCTGGCTGAAACCAGTTCGCGGCAACATGTCTATTGTACTGCAAAATGGAAAAATACTTTGTGCCTTTTTCACGAAACTTTTCGGAACGATTGCGCGGCAAACATGAAAAAAGCAGGCGAAATGCATCGCCTGCCTTTTTGAAAAAACGTGATTACTCGCCCGCGGCAACCTCGTAAACGCTGACTTGCTTTTTGCCAAGGTGCTTGGTTTCAAAGCGGACAACGCCATCGACCGTAGCAAAGAGCGTATCGTCCTTGCCGATGCCGACGTTGGTGCCGGGATGGAAATGCGTGCCGCGCTGACGCACGAGAATATTGCCCGCGAGCACGAACTGACCGTCCGCACGCTTCGGCCCGAGACGCTTGGAATGGCTGTCGCGGCCGTTACGGGACGAACCGACGCCTTTTTTATGCGCAAACAGCTGCAGATTCATCTTGAACATATCGTTACACCTCCCTGTGTCGTATTTTAAGGGAATTTCGATACGACTCTTGAATGGAACTCAAGCCCGCTTCCATCGTTAAGAATAAAAGCTCTGCCCGATCCAACCGCTCCCCGCGCGTATCGGCCGCGAGAACGCAGTGTATTCCTTCCACTTCGTCGATGGAGACGGCGAGGTCTTCGCCCTCTTTCAGTCCGACGACTTGAACCAGTCCGAGATAACACGTCTGCGTCAACGCGGAAATCGCGCTGCAGACGATATCCTCCCCCGCTTCGCCGTGGTTCGCATGTCCGGTCGAATTAAACCCGACCGTGCGATTGTCCCTGTGAAGCATTGTTACCGTTACCATGGCGCCTTACCCGATCGAGAGAATCTCGACTTTGGTGTACGGCTGACGATGGCCGCGCTTTGTGCGGGAGTCTTTCTTCGGCTTATACTTGAATACGACGACCTTTTTGCCTTTGCCGTGTTCGAGCACTTTGCCGCGAACCACGACGCCGCTCAAGACGGGTTTTCCCACCTTGACGCCGCTGTCATCCGCAACGAGCAACGTATCAAAGCTGACTTCGGCGTTCACATCGGCATCGAGCAATTCAACCAGAATCTGGTCTCCTGCTTCTACCTTATACTGCTTACCACCGGTTTGAATGATTGCATACACGATAACTGCACCTCCTCATACCAGACTCGCCCAACCGCGGTGGCACGGATCAAAACCGCGCGCTTATACCGCCCCGGAGCGGCTCACCGAAAGATCATATCACAGCGCATAGACGCCTGTCAACGTAAAAAACTGCCGTTTTACGCGGTCTTTTGCGCGCTCAACGAATGATTTTGCAATCCTTTTTGGTTTCCTGCACCTTTTTCTCTGAAAGCGGGCGCACGGCGAACTTTTCAACATGCAGTGTCGGCACCGCGCGCGCATAATATGTGCCGCCTTCCTCCGCCGGGAACAGGCAGCCGTGCTTCTTTTCCGCGAGCTCCATCGCGGCAATCACGTCCGGATGCGCCTCGATGAGCATACGCTTGTTGTTGCTGCCCTTGATCACCTGGACCGTCTGTTTGCGGATGCGGTTAATCATGGTTTCGGGTGCGAGTACCTTCGCGTCTCCGTTGCAATAGGGACAAACCTGCTGCAACGTGTCGGAGATGCTCTTGCCGGTTTTCTTTCTGGTCATCTCTACGAGGCCCAGGTGTGTAAAGCCGAACACGTGCGAGCGGGTATGATCGTCGCGCAGAGCATTCTTGAGCGTAGTGAGCACAAGCGAGCGGTTCGCTTCCTTCTCCATATCGATGAAGTCGATGATGATGATGCCGCCGATATCGCGCAACCTCAGCTGCTTTGCGATCTCTTTTGCCGCCTCGCAGTTGACCGCGGTGATCGTCTTTTCGAGGTTGTCCTTGCCGACAAACTTGCCGGAGTTGACGTCGATGGAGGTCAACGCCTCCGTGCGGTCGATGATCACATAGCCGCCGCTCTTGAGCCAGACCTTGCGCGCAAGCGCTTTTTCGATCTTGCCTTCGGTATCGTAGCGATCAAACAACGCTTCGCTCTCTTTGAGCAGGATGCGCGCCTTGAGCTTTGGGGCCATGACGTCCGCAATCTCGCGGAGTTTGTCGTAGGCTTCCGTATCGTTGACGAACACGCGGTCGATGTCCTTCATCAGCAGGTCGCGCGCGGTACGGAAGAGCAGGCTTTGCTCCGCATGCAGCAGCGCGGGCGCCTTTTTCGCTGCGGCGCGTTTCTCGATCTCGGCATAGAGGTTGACGATGCTTTCGAGGTCTTCCGAGAAGTCCTGCTTGGTCTTTCCCGCCGACGCGGTGCGGACGATCACGCCCATGCACTTGGGTTTGATCTCCGTTAAAATCTTTCTGAGCCGCTGGCGCTCCTCGTCCTTGTCGATGCGTCGGGAAACGCCTACATAGTCCATCGTCGGCATGAGCACCAGCGTGCGTCCCGCGAGGGTGATATGCGTGGTCACGCGCGCGCCTTTGGTGCCGACCGGGTCTTTCGCGACCTGAACCATGATGGTCTGGCCGGGCTTGAGCATGTCGCGGATGTTCTTTGCTTCCGGCATCTGCTCGATCATGTCGTCAGGATCGTCCGAGAGCACGATATCCCCCGCGTAGAGGAAGGCGTTGCGCTCGAGCCCGATGTCGATGAAGGCCGCCTGCATGCCGGGCAGGACGTTCTGCACCTTTCCGTTGTAGATGTTGCCGACGAGGCGTTCCGTCCCCTCCTGCTCCACATAGAGCTCGACGGGCGAACCATCCTCGACGACCGCGACGCGGGTTGCCACGCCGCTTGCGTCCACCAGGATTTCCTTATTCATTTTTCCTTCTCTTTCCTATTCCGCAGGCAGATGCGGCAGCAGGCCATCTTCGGCAAAGTACATGTTCGTACGGTGGATTTCGTACGCGCCATGCGCATCCAAACGTTCGAGCAGCGCGTCGATGAACGCATCGACCCGCAGCCCGCCATCGGCTTGCAGCTTGCCTAGAACGAGGAGGGCAGCTTGTTCGCCCTCGACCTGCCCCACGGAAACCCGCAGGATATACGGACGCATGTCTACGGGGCGGATTCCGCCCTTCGTCCGTTTTTGTATGATGATTTCGCCCGTGAGCATGTCATCGAGCGTTTTGGCCAGTTTCTCTGCGGAAACCGGCTCTTCAAACTGAAAACTCACGCGGTATTCCGCGGCGCGGAGCTTCGCCGATAGCGAACCGAACGATTCCGGTGCGGTAAACGCATCGGAAATGCGCATACCCTGCGGCATCACTTCGTTCGCACGGCGGGAAAATTCTTTTGGATCGATCTCTTCGGAGAGCTGCACCTCAAACCATTCGCAATCGCTTCCCATGCCCGTCGCGGCGGCGGTTGCAAACGAAAACTGCGGGTGCGGGTTGAAGCCGTTGGAGTACAACAGCGGCAGATTCGCTCTGCGAAACGCGCGCTGGAGTGTGCGCTGGATATCCAGATGCGAGGTCATCGCGATCTCGTTTCCTTTATGATAGGCGGCAATCAGTTTCATACGCTCTTATCCCTACATCCTGCAGTCGGTTTCATATCGTGCGCCAAAGCATCCGTGGCAGTTCCCGCGGCAGTCCGGCGTGGTTTCGCCGCTCAAAGCCCGCTTGTATTCGCGGCGCAGATAAGCCTTCGTCACCAGCATATCGACAAAATCCCACGGGAGCGGGTCTTCCAGCGCATATTCGCGCTGCGCGTACGCTTCTTCACTCAAGCCGCAGTCTGCAAATGCCTGTGCCCATGCTTTGCTCTGGAAGTGTTCCGACCAGGAATCAAACCGGCAGCCGAGCTGATAGGCGCGCAGGAGTACGTCCGCAAGTTTCTCATCCCCGCGCGAAAACGCGGCCTCCAGCACGGAGAGCAGCGAATAATGGCAGTTGAGTTCCGCGCCGCGCACGCCCTTGAGCGCGTTTCGCAGCAGCTCCTGCTTTCTGCGGATCTCGTCCGGCGGAATTTGTCCGCTCCACTGGAACGCCGTGAACGGTTTTGGCACAAACGTAGAGACGCTGACGTTGAGCCGCAAGCCCTTGCCGCGCATCTCCTTCGGCAGTTGATAGAACTGCCAACTGATCTGTCGCGCGAGCTGTGCGATGCCGAGTATGTCCTCGTCCGTCTCGGTCGGTAGACCGATCATGAAATACAGCTTGACGCTGCTCCAGCCCGCGGAAAACGCATCCTGCGTGGCGCGGAGGATATCGTCTTCGGTCACATTCTTGTTGATCACGTCACGCAGGCGCTGTGTGCCCGCTTCCGGCGCGAACGTCAATCCCGCCTTGCGGACGGTCTGCATAACCTTCAGGTCGCTCGCGAGTTCACTGTCCACACGCAGCGACGGCAGAGAAACGGAAACCTTGCCCGCCTCCATCTCGCGGATGATCTCGGGTACGAGCTTGTGCACCTCGGAATAATCACCGGTGCTCAAACTCAATAGAGATACTTCATCGTAGCCGGTGCAAGCGATCTGCTGCCGCGCAAGCTCCATCACGGTTTCGCTCTTGCGCTCGCGGATCGGGCGGTAGATATACCCCGCCTGACAGAAGCGACAACCGCGCGTGCAGCCGCGCATGACTTCCAGCGCGACGCGGTCATGCACGATGCCGAGATACGGCACGATCGGTTCGCCCGTAAACACGGCGGCGTCGAGATCATTCACGATTCTGCGCACGACGCAGGTCTCATCCGTCTTGAGCGACGGGATATAGACCCCGCGTATGTTCGAAAGTTCTTTCAGCAGTTCCGCTTTGCTCCTGCCCGCGCGTTTGGCGTTTAATACCGCGAGCGTGACCTCCGGCGTCATGTCCTCGCCGTCGCCGATGAGTACCGCGTCCATAAACGGCGCAATCGGCGTGGGATTGCAGGCGCAGGGCCCGCCGCAGATGATCAGAGGATCGCTCTCCGCGCGATCTTTGGCGAGCAGCGGGATGCCGGAAAGATCCAGCATCTGGAGGATGTTGGTATAGCACATCTCGTAGAGAAGCGCGAAACCGATGATGTCAAACTCCTTGAGCGGACGCCGCGTTTCGAGCGAAAACAGCGGCATATGCTCCTCGCGCAGCACCTGCTCCATGTCCGGCCAGGGCGCAAACGCGCGCTCGCATGCAACGCCATCCACGCGGTTGAGCGCGTGGTAGAGAATCCGCGAGCCGAGGTGCGACATGCCGATTTCGTATACATCCGGAAACAAAAGCGCGAAGCGGATGTCCGCCTCCTGCTTGACGATGCTGTTATACTCTCCGCCGATGTAGCGCGCGGGTTTTTCCACGCGGGCAAGCAGGCGGTTGAAGGCTTTTTGATCCAAAATTCTGTTCCGTTCCATCCTTGTTTTCTGGGCGTTGCGGTTGTTTGCGCCGTGGATATCCCGCGCAAAAAACAGTGCACACCTAATTGATAAGTTTATCATACGCAATCCGTCTGGTCAAATCGCCAGCTTCGTTTTATCGAAGCTTGCATATGAAAATATATTCCAAAATGAATATTCTATTCGGATTTGAAAAAAGCATGCAAATACCGTATGATGTGGTAGAATAGATTTGCTTTCCGCGATTGACAACACGCGGATGATCAATTTAAGTTTTCACGATAAACAAGTTATTATAAGGAGACGCCTATGCTGCTTTTGAAGAACGGTCTGATTCACACCATGACGGAAGAAACGTTTGTCGGCGATATCTTGGTCGAAAATGGCAAGATCGCGGCAGTGGGCAGAAATCTTTCCGCGGACGGCGCGGAAGTCATCGATCTCGGCGGGCGCTTTGTGCTGCCGGGGCTCATCGATGCGCACTGCCACATCGGTATGTGGGAAGACGGCATGGGTGAAGAAGGCGCGGACGGAAACGAGATGACCCACCCCATCACGCCGGAACTGCGCGCGGTGGACGGTCTCAACCCGTTTGACCCTTGCTTTAAAGAAGCGCGGGACGCAGGCGTGACCACGGTCGTATCCGGTCCGGGCAGCGCGAACGTCATCGGAGGCCAGTTTGCCGCGCTGAAAACTTATGGCCGCAGCATTGAGGAGATGACGCTGCGCGACCCAATCGCCATGAAAGCCGCAACGGGAGAGAATCCCAAGGGAGTCTATGCCGAAAAGAAAGTCGCGCCCACCACGCGTATGGCGATCGCCTCGCTGTTCCGCTCCACCATGACGGACGCAATCGAATACCAG